>CAZGUW010000131.1:0-12842 GCA_964528705.1 uncultured Geminicoccaceae bacterium | reverse complement strand
ATTCGACCGCCTCGAAGGCCTTCTCGGCCGAGCGGACCTCGTCGCCGTAGCGCAATGTCCAGGCGACGATGCCGTCGCCGCGTGGCTCCAACATGAGCGCCCGCTCGCGTCGATAGAGGACGAGGCGCGAGATGGCGACGCTCTGCGTCCGCTCCATGGCCTCGCGGATGACCGTGAACGCCTCCTCGCCCACCTTGTCGTCGGGTATCAGGTAGTGAGGCTTGTCCAGCCAGATCCAGCCGATCGAGTCGCGTTCCACGAAGCAGTCGATGTCGATGGTCCGCGTGCTCTCGAGCGCTACGCGCTCGAGCTCGTCGTCCTCGACGATCACGAGGCGGTCCTCCGCGATCTCGTAGGCGCGGGCCTCGTCGCCCTCGGCGACGGGCTTGCCGGTCTCGGCATCGACATAGCGGGAGGTGACACGGTTGCCGGTCGAGCTGTTGAGCGTGTGGAAGCGGATGCGCTCGCGGTCGGAGCTCGCGGGCACCATGGCCACCCGGCAGCTCACCAGCGAGAGCTTGAGGTAGCCTTTCCAGAACGTCCGCGCCGCCATCGCGTTTCTTCTCCCGATCTCCACCATGCCGAACGGCGGGACGCCCCGCTGGTTCCGGGCCGCCGCGTGGCCGGTTCCTCCAGCGGCGTCAGCGACCGCTGCTGAAATACGACGACAGCGGCAGGGGGCGCAGGGGGTCGAGGAGCCGGGTGCCGAGGATAAGCCGGCGCGGGCCGCGTTTCGGGCAGTCCAGCGGCTGCAGCATGCGCGTACCGCCGTTCAGCTCGTCGATGGTGGCGATCAGCGACCCGTGGCGATCCATGGCATCGTCGATCTCGTCGGTGGCGCGGCCCAGATGCTCGGCGACGAGACGATGGCGGACGTGGCGGATGCGGTGCGCCACCCATGGTGTCGTCGCCTCGAGGGCGATATCGCACTCCGTGTCGAGCCCCATGGAGCGGCGATTGAGATTGGACGAGCCGATCTTCATGAAGCGGTCGTCGACGATCACGAGCTTGGAGTGGACGAGGATCCGGGTCGGCTTGGGCCCCTGCTGCACGGGACAGAAGACGCGCAGCCGGCCGTGCTGGTCGGCATCGCGCATGCGGCGGACCAGCCGGTCGCGGTTGTTGCCCATGATCCATTTCTCGATGTAGCCGCGGGCCGCCTCGCTGACGACGACCACCACCTCCGGCCCGGCGCTCCGGCGCAGCTGCGCGGCGAGCAGGTCGGCCACGCGCGGCTCGGCGAAGTATTGCGCTTCGATGTAGACGAGGTCCCGGGCCTCGGCGAGGGCGTCGAGGTTGAGGGCCTCGATCTCGCGGGTCTCCGTGCCGCCATTGTAAAGCGGCACGGTCTGCGCGACCGCCAGGTCGACCTGCTCGAAATCCGGCCGCACGCCCTCGGGCCAGGGGTCGTGGGCCGGCGCATCGGCGGCGCGCCGCGGCACGGACTCGCCGGTCACGAGCTGCCAGCGGTCGTGGGCGACGGCGCAGACGGCACGGGCGGCAGCGCCGTCGATCATCCACTGCAGGTCGTGGACTGGGCAATAGGCGCTGCCGTCGGGGTTGGTCCGGCGGGCATCCTCGGCTTCGTGGTGCACCGTGTCCCAGCGCTCGATGGTGAGATCGATGCCGCCAACGAAGGCGAGCGAGTCGACGCAGACGATCTTCTGGTGCTGGGCGGCATAGACCGGGTGCCGCCCGTCGAGGTGCAGGTGGATCCGGGGGTGCTCATGCCAGTCGGCACCGAAGACGAGCGGCAGGGTGGAGCCCGGCCCGTGCAGCGTGGCAAGGTTCCAGACAAGAACACGGATCTCGAGCCCGGGGCGCTCCTCGACCAGCGACCGCAGCAGGTCGCCAAGGGCTTCCTCCTCGGCGCCCCCGGGGGTGAGCGGGATGCCGGCGTCGAAGTCCCAGCCGAGGATCATGATGGAGTGTCTGGCCTGCTTCAGGACACGGCGCAGCGTCGCGAAATACTGCGCCCCGTCCACCAGCACGGCGGCCCGGTCGGCCCGGGCGATGGTGCCGCAATTTTGCCCGGGGCGCAGAATCGGTGGGGAGGCGTCATCTCGCGTGTCGCTGCTCGCCAGTGCTCGCATGTCAGGGCCCGTCTATCGTTGGTCGGTACTCCCAATGCGGCAGGAGGCGGGTCGGTTCCCTCGCAGCCGGCTCAGGCAGGCGTACCATCGGACCATTCTTCCGCCATCAGCAGCCGGTCCGGGGTCAGCGGCAGCTCGCGGATGCGCAGTCCTGTGGCGTGCCAGACGGCGTTGGCGATGGCAGGCGCCACGCCGCAGAGCGCGATCTCGGCGATGCCCTTGACGCCGAGCGGGTTGAGGATCCGGTCCTCGCTCTCGACGAAGACGGCATCCAGCTCCTCGATATCGGCGTGCACGGGCACGAGGTACTCGGCGAGATTGGCGTTCATGATCCGGCCCAGGCGCTCGTCCCACTCGCCGGCTTCCATGAGCGCCATGCCGATGCCCTGGACCATGCCGCCGATCGCCTGGCTCCGGGCGGTGCGCGGGTTGACGATGACGCCGCCGTCATAGGCGCCGACCAGCCGCGGCACGCGGACCGTGCCGAGATCCGGATCGACCCGCACCTCGGCGAAGACCGCACCGAAGGCGTAGCTCGAGTGGGTCTCGGATTCCTTGCCCGGCTCGGCCTTGCCATCGACCTCGAAGCTGTCGCGGCGCAGGCGCTTCAGAGTCTCGACCGGATGCTCGCCGCCATTGACGCTGTCCAGCTTGTCAATTTCCTCGCGCAGTTTGGTGCAGCCCGCGGCCACCGCACTGCCGACGCTCGCCATGGTCATCGAGCCGCCGTGGACGGGGGTCATGGGCAGGGTGCTGTCGCCGAGCTCGAAGGTGACCCGCTCGACGGGGAGGTCGAGCATCTCGGCCGCGACCTGGGTCATCGAGGTGTAGGTGCCGGGGCCCATGTCGCTGGCCGCGGTCCGCACCACGGCGGTGCCGTTGGCGAAGAGCCGCACGCGCACGCTGGCGGGAGCGCGCATGGATGGCCAGACAGCGGTCGCCATGCCGTAGCCCACCAGCATCCCGTCCGCCCGCATGGAGCGTCGCTCGGGATTGCGCCGCTCCCAGCCGAAGCGGCGCGCGGCGGTCTCGTAGCAGGCCCTGAGCGCCTTGCTCGAGAACGGCAGGTCCTTCTTGCGGTCGCGCTCGGCATAGTTTCTGAGCCTGAACTCGAGCGGGTCGATGCCTGCCGCGTCCGCCAGCTCGTCGATCGCCATCTCCATGGCGAAGACGCCCGTGACGGCGCCCGGCCCGCGCATCGGGGTCGGCGTGTTGGTGTCGACCTCGACCAGGCGGTAGACGGTCCGGGCGGTCTCGGCGTCGTAGAGCATGCCGGTCGGGTCGAGCACCTCCTCGCCATAGTCCTCATAGGCGGAGGTCAGCCCCCAGGCGGTCTGCACGATGCCCTGCAGCCGGCCCTCCCCGTCGGTGCCGAGCCGGACGTTCTGGAGCGTCTCGGGGCGGTAGCCGATGGAGGTGTAGAGTTCGCGGCGGGTGAGTTCGAGCCGGACCGGGCGGCCCACCACCTTCGCCGCCATGGCCGCCAGGGTGACGTGCGGCCAGCAGCGAAGTGCGGCACCGAAGGCGCCGCCGACGAAGGGGGAGATCACCCGGACCTGCTCTTCGTCGAGGCCGAAATTGCGGGCGATCTGGTCCCGGACATTGTCGACCCATTGCGACTTGTCCCAGAGCGTCAGCCCGCCATCCGCGTCCCAGGCGGCGATGGTGGCGTGCGGCTCCATGGCGTTGTGGTAGAGGCGGGGCTGCAGGTACTCGCCCTCGACCCTGACGGCCGAGCCGGCAAGGGCGGCCTCGGTGTCGCCGCGCTCCCACTCCGCCGGGTAGCTCTCCTGCGTGCCCTCGGAAGGCGGCCGGGCCCGGGCGGGATCGAAGACGAGGCCGGCACCCTCCTCGGCGATGCAGGTGAAGCGCACGCGCGAGGCCGCATCGCGGGCGGCCTCCTGCGACTCCGCCACGACGAGCGCTATCGGCTGGCCGGCGAAGTGGATGCGGTCGGACTGCAGCGGCTTCAGCTGCTCGCCGCCGCCCGGGTCGACAGGCGCCTGCTCCACCGGCTGCCATGGCAGGCGCGGCGCGCTCTCGTGGGTCAGGATGGCGATGACGCCGGGCTGCGCCGCGGCCTCGGTCGTATCGATCGATGCGATCCGGCCGTGCGGCACGGTCGCCCGCACCGTCGCGGCATAGGCCAGGCCTTCTGGATGGAACTCGGCGGCGTAGGTCGCCCTGCCGGCCACCTTGGCGGGGCCGTCGACACGCGGGATCGGCTGGCCGATGACGCCCATCAGAGTTTCTCCCTCAGCTCGTTCAGGGCCCGGGCGATGGTGCGCGGCAGGAGCCTGAGCTTGTAAGCGTTGTCGCCATGCGCCACGGCACCCTCGGTCGCGAGGCTCGCGGCATTCTCGAAGACAGCAGGCTCTGCCGGCCGGCCGCGGAGCGCGAACTCGACCTGGGGCAGGCGCCAGGGCTTCGTCGCGACACCGCCGACCGCGACCCGTGCGCGGACGATGGTGCCAGCCGCGTCCAGCTCAAGGGCGACCGCCGCCGAGGCGATGGCCCATTCGAACTCGCCCCGGTCGCGGACTTTGAGGTAATGCGACTGCCGGGCGAGCGTCGTGCGCGGGATGCTGTAGCCCTGGATGATCTCGCCCCGCCGCAGATTGTACTCGTGCTCCGGCGTGTCGCCCGGCAGGCGGTGCAGGTCGGCGAAGGCCAGGCTGCGCTCGCCTTGCGGTGACGACAGATGGACGGTTGCGTCCAGCGCCAGCATGGCGACGGCGAGGTCGGAAGGATGGGTGGCGATGCAGTGCTCGCTGCCGCCGAGGATGGCGTTGATGCGGTTGCGGCCATGCAGGGCACCGCAGCCCGTGCCGGGTTCGCGCCGGTTGCAGGGGGCGGTGCGGTCGCGGAAGTAGAGGCAGCGGGTCTTCTGCAGCGGGTTGCCGCCCACCGTGGCGAGGTTGCGCACCTGCGGCGAGGCGGTCACCTCGAGTGCCTCGACCATCACCGGGAAGGCCTCACGCAACGCATCGTGGTCGATGACCTCGCTCAGCCGCACGAGTGCGCCGAGGCGCACCTCGCTTTCGCCGACCTCGATCGAACGGAGGCCGTCGAGACCGGTGATGTCGACGAGGAGGCCGGGCGGCAGAACCTCCTCCTCCAGACGCTGGAGGAGATCGGTGCCGCCGGCGACGATCTCCGCGCCGGGGTGCCTGCCGAGCGCCTCCGCGGCATCGCCGAGCGACGCGGCACGGGCATAGGCGAGCCCGCTCACCGCCCGGCTCCCTGCGCCGTCGCCTCGATCGCCGCAACGATGTTCACATAGGCGCCGCAGCGGCAGATATTGCCGCTCATGTTCTGGCGGATCTCGGCCGGCGAGCCGGCGTGGCCTTCCGCGATGCAGGCCACGCCCGACATGATCTGGCCGGGCGTGCAGTAGCCGCACTGGAAGCCGTCATGGTCGATGAAGGCCTGCTGCAGCGGGTGCAGCGCGCCGTCCGGGCCCGGCAGCCCCTCGATGGTGGTGATCGCCCTGCCCTCGGCCATGACGGCGAGGACCAGGCAGGCGTTCACGCGCTCACCATCCAGCAGCACCGTGCAGGCGCCGCACTGGCCGATGCCGCAGCCCTTCTTGGTGCCGTTGAGGTGGAGGCGATCGCGGAGCGCGTCGAGCAGCGTGGTGCGCGCCGGCAACTGGAGACGATGGTCCTCGCCGTTGACGGCCAGCGTGAGATCGACCGTCGAGCGGGCCTCGAGGCCCCCGGCATCGTTCGCGGCGTCCTGCATCGTCCCTGGCCCCCTTTGGCGTGCGGCTGACGGAAGCGACGGCCCGGCGCCGTCGCCACCCATGCGCCGGTCAACGCCACACCTGCCCGGCGGTTCCGGCGGCAACGCCTGCGCGGAATTCGTTTGGCGCGTTGCGCCCTGCAGAGGTAACGGTAGGGGATCAGGGAAGACGAAGAAGGCTGGATCATGCCGCTGCTGAAGACCATACGCCCGGGAATGCTGCTCATGGCACTCTCGATGGCAGCAGGCGTGCCGTCCGCGATGGCCGATGTGCGCGTGACCTATGAGACCGGCGGCACGCCGCTTTTCTCCATTGCGGCACCTGACGGATGGGTGGTCGCCACGGGCGGCAGCGCCGGCGAAGGCGGCCCCCCGCGCATCCTCGGCCTGAATCCCGAGGACGATCTCTCGCTCTGGGTCGGTTTCCTCTCCCCGGCGGAGCCGAAGGACCTCGAGGAGGCGGAGGCCTACGTCAAGGACCTGGGCGGCAGCCTGCTCACGGAAAGCGAGGTCGAGCGCGTGGATGACAACATGCTCGGCGACTTGCCCGCGCGGTTCTATTTCGGCCACGGCACACGACAGGGTGCGCCGGTCGAGTTCGGGGTGGCCATCGCGGCGCTGCCCGGGCCGCGCGCCGTGATCACCGTGATCGTCGGCGAGTATGACGCCGGAGAGGTCTACGGGGACGAGATCGCCGCCATCCTCGGCTCGCTTCAGGTGGCGGGAGAGAGCCCATGAGCAATCGAGCGCGCGTGACGGCGCTGATGATCGGGGCCGGCCTGCTGCTCGGGGCGTGCAGCGGCGGTGGTGGCGACAGCAGTGACGTCTACTACGATCGCTACCCCTATCGCTCCGACATCTTTTACCATCACGACAACTATTACGATTACGATGACGGCGACAACAACTCGAACAACCGGCCCGATGCGCGGCCGCCGGTGCGGCCGTCGCATTTGCCGGCCCGCGGCGGCGGACTTGGCGGCGGCGGCGGACGCGGCGGCCTGGGTGGCGGTGGCTTCGGTGGCGGCGGATTCGGTGGCGGCGGGTTTGGTGGTGGCGGCCTCGGTGGCGGTGGCGGGCTCGGCGGTGGTGGACGCGGTGGGGGCGGCGGGCGCCGGTAGATAGCCTGCCGTTCAGCGCCAAGCTGGATGTTTCTCGAAGCTGGTGCGCAGCGGGCGTTGCGACGCACTAACGGAGAAATGTGCCCCTTCGCCCTTCGGGAGACACCGAAAAGCCCACCCGTGCCGCTCGGAGCCTATTCGACCTGCTCGATGGTGATCTTGACGGCCGCGTACCAGTCGGCGACCGCGCGAATCTCCTCGTCGGTCAACTCGGCGGCGATGGGCGTCATGACCTCGTTCACCCGCTTGCCGTTGCGGAATGCCTTGAGCTGCGTATCGATGTAGATGTTCGTCTCGCCAGCGAGGTTGGGCGCATCTTCAAAAAGATGCAGGCCATCGGCGCCGTGGCAGCTGACGCAAAGTGCCGGCGCCTGCGCCGGATCCGCCGTTAGCTCGGCCGATGCGTGGTGGCCGGCATACCAGGCCGCGAGATCGGCGATCTGCTGGTCGGTCAGGCTGGCCGCGACGATCGACATCATCTCGTGCTCGCGCTCGCCTTCCCTGAACGCCGTGAGCTGGGCGCGGATGTAGCTGGCGGGCTCGCCACCGATATGCGGGGCGATCGGAATTTGGGCGTAGCCATCGAGCCCGTGGCAAAGGCGGCACTGGCCGGCAAGCTGCCGGCCAGCATCCCGGTCACCTGCCGGCTCGGCGGCCGGGGTGTCCCCGGCGAGGACGACCCCGCCGAGGACCATCCCACCGAGGAGGAGTACCGCCCGGATCATTGCGCCGGCGCTGGCTCGTACGCGATGCGCCAGATGGCGCCAGCAAAGTCGTCGGAGACGAGCATCGAGCCGTCGGGCAGGAAGGCGATGTCCATGGGACGGCCGCGATACTCGCCCGTCTCCTCGTTCAGCCAGCCGTCAGCGAAGACCTCGGTGCCGGCCGCATTGCCTTCCTCATCGACCGTCGTGAACATGACCCGGGCACCCACCGGCACGGTGCGGTTCCACGATCCGTGCTGGGCCGAGAAGAAGCCGCTCTGATACTTCTCGGGAAACGACTTGCCTCGATAGAAGCTCATGCCGAGGTCGGCCGCATGGGCCTGCATCTCGACGGCCGGCGGGACGAATTCCACGCCCTCGGGCCGCGGCACGTTCTTGTAGTCCGGAATCTCGACGCTGCCGTTGAGCCAGGGAAAGCCGAAATGCTGACCGGCGGCCGTCTGACGGTTGAGCTCGCCCGGGGGAATGTCGTCGCCCATGCCGTCGACCTGGTTGTCGGTGAACCACAGCTCGCCATTCGCCGGGTTGAAGTCGTGGCCGACCGAGTTGCGCACGCCACGCGTATACACTTCGCGTCCCGACCCGTCGGTGTTCATGCGGATGATGCCACCGATGCCGAGCTCGTCGTACATCTCGTGCTTGTCGACGGGCTGAACGTTGTGCGGCTGGCCGAGCGAGATGTAGAGCTTGCCGTCCGGCCCGACGCGGCAGACGCGGGCCGTGTGGTTGAAGCTCTCCTCCTCGGTCGGGATCAGCTCGCCCTTCGCTACGACGACGCCGACGGCCGGATCGGGACCTTCGAAGAAGAACTCGGCCGCGGGAAAAACCAACACCCGGTTGCGTTCGGCGATGTAGAGGAACCCGTCGCGCGAGAAGCAGGGGCCGTTGGGGAGGTCGAAGGTGATCGACGGTGCGAAGTCCATGACCTGATCGGCCACGCGGTCGCGATCGCGATCGACCACGGACCAGACCTTGTCCTTGCGGGTGCCGACGAAGGTCACGGTGCCTTGTGGTGCGACGGCCATGGAACGCGCATCGGGCACGATGGCGTAGAGGCTGACCGAGAAGCCCTCGGGCACTTCGATGTACTGAACAATGTCACGCAGCGCGTCGGCCCGCGCGCCCTCCTGCTCGACAAAGGTGAAGCTTGCGTCGGTACGCTGCATGTTGCTCAGCTTCTCCATGTTGTCCTGCGCCGAGACTGGCGCTGCCAACATGGTGCCGAGCAGAAGCCCTGATGCTAAGCGTTTGCTGTTCATGTCGTCCTCCCTGGATCGGTTGCTGGCCGAACGCTCACGAAGGTCGATCGGTCCAGTCGCACCGTGCCCGACCATTCAGGCGGGCCAGTCGTGATGTCAATCGTGCAGGATGACGCACGATTTAATTCGAGGACGCGGGAGACAACCTGCGTTCCCGAACAGGATGGCGATCCACCCCACTGATCGGAGTGGCCAGCAGGTATTTCGCGCCTTCCCGCCTCTCACCTCTTTTCGATTGGGCGGTTCGGGGCCTTCCGGAGCCCGGCCAACCTTGTCAGCCTGCGGCGCAGGGCCTAAGCAGGCGGCGCCCGGCGGTATTGCCGGGCATTTTTTCGCCACAGCACCACATGACCGGGGGAACGCATGTCGAGGACGCGGCTCGAGAAGAAACTGGCTCGAATCCGGAAGGACCCCTCGGGTGCGAAGGACTTCCTGATCTGTGACGCCAAGGACGGCGACATGGGTGGCGGCATTCCGATGCCGGGCGTGGCGCGGGATGCCAAGGGCAAGCCGACGGGGCGGTTCAAGTCGCGCTTCGACCACCTGGCGCAGGTCGAGGCCCTGGTCGAGCAGGACATCCTCGACATGGTGCTGCTCTCGGTCGGCAATCTCGACCTGCTGAAGCGCAAGGGCGTCTTCGAGGGGAGCCGAGTCGGCACGGCGATCCGCGCCAACGACACGACCGACATCTGGGGGGCCCGGCACAGCCGTTACAAGCAGCAGCCCTCGGTGCCGCACCGGACGGCCTCGGTGGCCCATGCCAAGGCGCTCTGCGACCTCGGGCTCTACTCGATCACCTTCATGAACGACGCCGTGATCGACGCCGCCGCCGGGGCCGAGTACCGCGCCTTCCGGCAGGAGTGCGAGGAGCACGGCTTCAAGCACTTCCTCGAGGTCTTCAACCCAAATGTGGGCATGGACAAGGCGACGGCGGTCGAGATCGGCGAGTTCGTCAACGACAACATCGTCCGCGTCTTCGCCGCCGTGCCGGACGCCCAGCGGCCGGAATTCCTGAAGATCGTCTACAACGGCCCGAAGGCGCTCGAGGAACTGGTCAACTACGACCCGACGCTGATCGTCGGCATTCTCGGCGGTGGTGCGGGGACGACGCGCGACACGTTCGAGCTCCTGCAGGCCTCGCAGAAGGGCGGCGCGCGGGTCGTGCTCTTCGGCCGCAAGATCAACCTCGCCGAGCACCCGCTGGCGCTGGTCGCCCTGATGCGCCGGCTGGTCGAGGGCGAGGTCGGCCCCGAGGAAGCGGTGCGCGCCTATCACGGCGAGCTCGAGAAGGCGAAGATCAAGCCGGTGCGGGCGCTCGACAAGGACCTCGAGATCACCGAGGCGGTGCTCAAGTAGAAGGCGGTCTGCCGGCCGGCGCCAGTGATCCGGCGCCGGCCCACTGGCGGATCGCCACGGCGAGCGCCAGGACGACCAGGATCGTCGCCACGGCGAATGTGAGCCGCATGCCGAAGGCTATGGCCGATGGCTGCGCCAGGGCCATGTCGGGCTCCGCCACGGCCAGCGCGAAGATCGCACCCATGGCGGAGGCGCCGGTGATCAGCCCGAGCTGGCGCGCGAGGTTGAGCATGCCGGAAACCACGCCTCGCCGGTCAGCCGGCAGGCCGGCCATGACGGCGGTGTTGTTGGCCGTCTGGAAGAGCGCGTAGCCGGCGGTGACGACGAGGATCGGCACGAGATAGCCCGGGACACCGAGCGTCGCCGGCGCCAGGGACAGGGCGAGCGATCCCGCGGCCATGGCGGCGAGCCCGAGCATGGTCATGCGCGGTGCGCCCAGCCGGTCGACGACGCGGCCGGCCGGCAGGGCGGTCAGGGCCGCGACCAGCGGGCCGGCGGAGAGGACGAGGCCGACCAGGGCGGTCTCGAGCCCGAGCCCGTGGCCCAGATCGAAGGGGCCGACCACCAGGGTCGCCATCATCACGGTCGAGACGAGGGCACTCATGGCGAGGCCGGCGCCGAGCGTCGTGTCGCGAAACAGGGCCGGCCGGACCAGGGGCGACGCCACATGTGCCTCGACGCGGAGGAAGAGCCCGAAGCCGATCCCGGCAGCCGCGAGCAGGGCGAGGTTCGAGGGGCCGAAGCTGCCGCGCCCGGCGGTCATGGCGAGCGCATAGGCGGCGAGCGTCAGGGCGAGAAGCAGCGTGCCCGGGACGTCGAAGTTTGCTCGGGCGGCGTCCGATGCGTGGCGATCCGGCGGCAGATAGCGCCGTGCCAGGAAGAAGGCCACGACGCCCAGCGGCAGGTTGACGAGGAAGATCGCGGGCCAGCCGAAGGCGGCGATCAGCAAACCGCCGAGCGACGGGCCCAGGGCGGTGCCGATCGCCGACGTCGTGCCGAGCAGGCCCATGGCGCTGCCGGTCCTCGCCTTGGGCACCGTCTCGCCGACGAGGGCCATGGCAAGCGCCATCATGATGGCGGCACCCAGGCCCTGCAGCGCCCGGCCGGCGATCAACAGCCAGAGCGCGGGTGCGAGGGCGCATAGCGCAGAGGCCAGGGTGAAGAGCAGAATGCCGGCCACGAGCAGTCGCCGGCGGCCGGTGAGGTCGCCAAGTCGGCCGACACCGACGATCAGCGTGGCGATGGCGAGGAGATAGGCCAGGACGATCCACTGGACGGCCGGGAACGGGGCGCCGAAGGATTCCGCGAGGGTCGGCAGCGCGACATTGGCGATGCTGGTCGAGAGGGCCGGCAGCAGCATGGCGAGCGCGAGGCCGGCGAGCGCCCAGCGCTCCGCTGCCGGCTGGCCGTCCCGGTCGGCCGGCACCTTGTCCCGATCCGCGGCGATTGTCTGCATGGCGAGCTCCACTCTCTGACGGCTCCTGAAATCGAGCCGAACGAGAGGTAGCCCTGCGCGTGGCATGGCGGAACGCGCATCGATTGCACTCTATCGTTGCGTCTGACGCCATGCCAGTAAGGTGGCAGGACAGGAGGAAGCATGGCGACGCCCGATCTTAACCTGCTCGTCACCCTCGACGTGCTGCTCCGCGAAGGCAGCGTCGCGGGTGCCGCGCGGCGGCTGCGGCTCAGCCCGTCGGCCATGAGCCGGGCGCTGGCCCGGCTGCGCGAGGCGACGGGTGATCCGCTGCTGGTCCGGGCCGGGCGCGCCCTCGTCCCGACACCGAGGGCGCTCGCGCTGCAGGAGCGGGTCGCCCGGCTCGTCGAGGAGGGAACGGCGGCGCTGCGCCCGGCTGCAGCACCCGACCTTCGGCAGCTGACGCGCACGTTCACGCTGCGGACCAGCGAGGGTTTCGTCGAGACCTTCGGCCCCGCCCTCATCGCCCGCCTCGCGGCCGAGGCCCCCGCCGTGCGGCTGCGCTTCGTGCCGAAGCCGAGCCGGGACAGCGAGCCGCTACGCGATGCCAGCGTCGACCTCGAGACCGGCGTCGTCGGCAGGACGAGCGGGCCGGAGCTGCGGTCCAGGGCCCTCTTCCGCGATCGCTTCATCGGCGTGGTGCGCGAGGGGCACCCGCTCACCGAGGGCGCGGTCACGCCGGCCCGCTATGCCGGCGGCCGGCATGTCGTCGTCTCGCGGCAGGGGCTCGAGTGGGGGCCGGTCGACGAGGCGCTGCAGGCGCTCGGGCTCGAGCGGAACGTCGCTGCGATCGTCGGCGGCTTCGCCACGGCGCTGGCGCTGGCCCGCACCACGGAGCTGATCGCCACGGTGCCCGAGCGGCACACCGGCGGCCTGCGGGCCGGGATGCACGGCTTCGACCTGCCGGTCGCCCTGCCGGAGGTCAGCGTCGCCCTGCTCTGGCACCCGCGCATGGATGCCGATCCGGCGCATCGCTGGCTGCGCGGCCTCGTCCGGGAAGTCTGCCGGGCGCACCTCTAGCAGGCTGCTGAAAAACGTGCTGGCACCGGCGTTCGTCGCGTGATTCTCTG
>CAZGUW010000130.1:0-12948 GCA_964528705.1 uncultured Geminicoccaceae bacterium | reverse complement strand
TCCGGTGCTCGAGGGCCTGGAGGTCATGGACCCCGCATCGATGCAGCCGGTGCCCTCCGACGGAGCGACGATCGGCGAGATCATGATGCGCGGCCACGACGTCATGAAGGGCTATCTGAAGAATCCCGAAGCCAACGCCACCGCCTTCGCCGGCGGCTGGTTCCATACGGGCGATCTCGCGGTCAGCCATCCCGACGGCTATGTGGAGATCAGGGATCGCTCGAAGGACATCATCATCTCGGGTGGCGAGAACATCTCGTCGATCGAGGTCGAGGGGGCCCTTTATCGCCATCCCGACGTGCTGGAGGCGGCGGTCGTCGCCCGCCCGGACGACACATGGGGCGAGAGCCCCTGCGCCTTCGTCACGCTGCGCGAGGGCTCGACGGTGACCGACGCGGAGATCATCGCGCATTGCCGCCAGGAGCTTGCCCATTTCAAGGCGCCGCGAACCATCGTCTTCGGGCCGCTGCCCAAGACCTCGACCGGCAAGGTGCAGAAATTCCAACTGCGCGAGCAAGCGCGTTCGCTGAACAAGAAGAGTTGAGGAAGGATATCGCCATGGATGCCGAGCTCGCTGCCGCACGCGCGCTGCCCGAGGATCATGAACGGGCCACGCTCGTCGGTCGCGCCTGGTTGCCCGGCGAGCCCGGCGGCCCGAGCGTCGTCACGCTGCGTGGCGGCGAGGTCCACGACCTGACGCGTCTGGCGCCGACCATGGCGGACCTGATCAACGCGCCCGATCCCGTGGCCCTGGCGCAGGACGAGCGTGCCGTCCGGGTCGGCCCGCTCGCCGCGCTGCTCGAGGCCAGCCACGCCGACCGTGTTTCGCAACGGGCCGCCCATCTCCTGGCGCCGACCGACCTCTCCGCCCACAAAGCGGCCGGGGTCACCTTCGTCAGGAGTATGCTCGAGCGTGTGGTCGAGGAGGCGACACGCGGCGATCCCGACGCCGCCGCTGCGGCACGTGCGCGGATCGAGGGCCTGATCGGCGGCAACCTCGCCGCCATCGTCCCGGGCTCCGAAGCGGCGGCGAAGCTGAAGGCGCACCTCATCGAGGCCGGCGCCTGGTCGCCCTATCTCGAGGTCGGGATCGGGGTCGATGCCGAGATCTTCACCAAGGCCCAGCCGATGAGCGCTGTCGGCACCGGGGCCGAGATCGGCATCCACCCGCGTTCGCAATGGAACAACCCGGAGCCCGAGGTGGTGCTGGTGATCGCCGCGGACGGGCGGATCGTCGGGGCGACGCTCGGCAACGATGTCAATCTGCGCGACTTCGAGGGGCGGAGCGCCCTCCTGCTCGGCAAGGCCAAGGACAACAATGCCGCCTGCGCCGTCGGTCCGTTCATCAGGCTGGTCGACCAGCGCTTCACCGTCGACACGATCCGGGGTCTCGTCGTCAACCTCGAGGTCAGGGGCACCGACGGCTTCGTCCTTCAGGGGTCGAGCTCGATGCGCGAGATCAGCCGCGACATCGAGAACCTGGTCGGCCACCTGATGGGCGGCACCCATCAGTACCCCGACGGTGCTGTGCTCTTCTGCGGCACGATGTTTGCACCGGTCGAGGACCGCGACGTGCCAGGCCATGGATTCACCCACAAGCTCGGCGACATCGTTCGCATCGCGACGCCTGAGCTCGGTTGCCTGGTCAACCGGATCAACCACGCGGACAAGGCACCACCCTGGACCTTTGGTGCCCGCCAGCTCCTGCACAATCTCAAGGCACGCGGCCTGCTCTGACCGGGGCCGCAACAGAATGGCCGGTGCTCCGCCGAGCACCGGCCATTTCCACTCTTCAGCGAGTTGCCCCCTGCCGGCCGGCCAGCCGACCCAACGGCCGGCCGCCGCACCAGAAGGGACAGGCCATCAGTTCACCATCATGCCCGCTCGCTCGGATTCGTCCTCGTCGTCATGCTGCAATTTCTCGATCTCTTCCTTCAAGCGCAGCTTTTCCCGTTTGAGCTTCACCAGGACCGCACTGTCGGGGAGCGGTCGGTGCTGCTCCTCGTCGATCTGTTCCTCCAAACGGGCGTGCTTGGCGCGAAGGCTGTCGACGTGCTCATGCAGTGACATGATCGGGAAAACCCCCCTCTTCTGGCCTGTGGGACGGCCACTCTAATGAAACACCTCCGTGGCCAGCAAGACAAATTCGTTGCTTCGCTCGGCCAGACGTGTATGTTGCGCGGTTTTTCATCCTCAGCCAACGAATTCAACCATTGATTGATCGACCAACCACTTGAATCCCTACGAAGAATCGAGCTCACGAGGATGAAGCAGTTACCCGGGACGCAACGCCACGACTTTCTCGACAAAGCTCGCCAGAGCCGTCTCGGGCAGGGGAATGCCGGGGTAGAGCGCTTCCAGATTCGCCCTGAACAGAACGGCGCCGCTCGTGCCCGACACTGGTCGGCAGGCATCGACAAGACCGGCGAGGCGAAGCTGCTCGAGACGCTCGAGATCGAGCTCGATGGCGCGGAGCCGTCGCCTCTGGCCCGCAACGAGGTCACCAAGGCCCGCCGCGTCCGGCCAGCGCTTCAGGCCCCGTCGAGCCGCTCGGAAAGGCTGCATGACAGTGGTCTGGTAATTCCTGCCCATCGATTGCAACCGTCCCGCCAGATCGGGCTCGATGCGCACATTGCGGGAAGCGGTCCAGGCGGCAAGCAGCACAAGATTGACGTCGATGCCGAACTCGTCCTGCAGCATGAGGCACAGGGGCTCGATGCCCGACTGCGCATACAGTGCCAGCGAGAAGTCCCAGAACGCGCAATCGGGCCAGGCAGTGCCGGCCGTCACGAGGGGAGCCGGTAGACCGCGGCTCCGAGCAGGCCGATCCGCTCGGTCGTGACGAGGCGCACCGGCACGTCGACGAGGAAGCGTTCCAGCCTGCCCTTCGCCTCGAACGAGCGGCGGAAGGCCGCGTGATCGAAGAGTGACCCGAGCTGCGGGCAAAGCCCGCCCGAGACGAAGACCCCGCCCTTGGCGCCGAAGGTCAGCGCCAGATCGCCGGCGGCGGCTCCGAGAATGGCGCTGAAGCGCCGGAGCGCTGCTACCGATACGGGACAGCGCCCGTCGCGGGCGGCCCGGGTCACCTCCTCGGGGCTGCTCGCCTCGAGGCTGGCCCCGGTGATTGCGGCCTGCGCCCGGGCGAGCGCCAAAATACCCGGCCCCGACATCAGCCGCTCATTCGAGACATGGCCGTGCTGCGCCTGCAGGTGACGCAGCAGCTCGATCTCCACCTCGTCCTGCGGCGCGAACGATACGTGCCCGGCCTCGCTCGCCACGACAATGAGACCATCCGGTCCCGGCACCAGCGCCGCGGCGCCGAGCCCGGTGCCGGGGCCGATCACCGCGATCGGCCAGCCCGGATGAGCCACGCCGCCGCCGATGGCGATGCTGTCGCCAGGGCCGAGATGCGGAATCGCCGCGGCCTGGGCGGCGAAATCGTTGATCACCGCCAGCCGGTCGAGGCCAAGCTCGGCCTGCAGCTGGTCGCGGGTGAAGGTCCAAGGGCTGTTGGTGAAGCGGATCGTCTCGGCATCGACCGGCGTGGCGACCGCGATGACCGCCTCCCGGACGGACTCGACCGGCCCGGGCAGGCCCGCGAGATATGCCCGGGCGGCCTCGCCGAGGCCCGCATGCGCCGCCACCGCCAGACGTCGCTCCCGGCTCGGCATGCCCGCTGCGTCGGTCAGCGCGAAGCGGGCATTGGTGCCACCGATATCCGCGATCAGCCTCGTCATGCCTGCATCCTCATGCCCTACCCTGCCGAGGCGAATGCCCTGGCGTCAAGCGGTGCACCGCAACGAAGCGGCTGCGTCGGGCTCCCGCATATGCTATGAGAACCGCGCCGCGGTCTGACGGTGTGGATGGCGATGAGGAAACCGGGAGATCACAACGAGATCGATACCAGGCTCGCCAGCCTGCGCGCGGCGCATCGTGCACTGGATTGCCGGATCGGCCAGCTGACCGCCGAGAGCTTCGTCGATCAGGTGGCACTGCAGCGGCTGAAGAAGCAGAAACTGATCCTCAAGGACCGCATCTCGCAGCTCGAAAGCGACCGATACCCCGACATCATCGCCTGAAACGGGTGACGTGGCCCATCTTGCGGCCCGAACGAGCCTCGCGCTTGCCGTAGAGATGGAAGCAGGCCCCCGGCTCCGCCAGGATCGCCGGCCAGGCGTCGATCGCATCGCCCAGCAGGTTCCGCATCACGCAGGGTGCCAGCGGCGTGGTGTCGCCGAGCGGCAGGTCGAGGATCGCCCGCACCTGCTGCTCGAACTGGCTGACCGTGCAGCCGTCGATGGTCCAGTGGCCGGAGTTGTGCGGCCGCGGGGCGAGCTCGTTGACGAGCAGGCGACCGCCCGGCTCGAGAAACATCTCGACCGCGAGCAGGCCCTCGAGGTGTAACTCGGCGGCGATCCGCTCGGCGATGTCGATCGCCGCCCGCGTGACGGGCTCCGGCAGCTCGGCCGGGGCCATGGTCTCGAGGAGGATCTGTGCCTCGTGGCGGTTCTCGACCGGCGGGTAACAGCGCATCTCGCCGCTCGGGCGACGGGCAACGATCACCGAGAGCTCACGCTCGAAAGGTACGAAAGCTTCGAGGATCAGGGCTTCGCCGCCCAGCCGGTCGAAGGCTTCCGCCGCGCGGCTTTCGGGCCCGAGCACCTCCTGCCCCTTGCCGTCATAGCCGAAGCGCCGGGTCTTGAGCACCGCCCTGGGCCCCAGCCGATCGAGACCGGCCACGAGCGCCTCAGCACTGTCGACCGCGACAAAGGGTGCCACGGGCACGCCGAGCCCGGCCACGAAGGATTTCTCCAGAAAACGGTCCTGGGTGATGCGCAGCACCTCGGCACCCGGCCGCATCGGCTTCTGAGCAGCGATCGCGGTGAGCGCCGAGACCGGTACGTTCTCCCATTCGAGGGTGACCACATCGACCACGGCGAGGAACTCGGCCAGCGCCGCGGCATCATCGTAGCCGGCCTGCCAGTGGCGCCAGGCGACGTCGGCGGCGGGTGCTTCGGTCTCAGGTGCCAGCACGGCCGTGCGGCAGCCGAGGCGGGCGGCGGCGAGCGCCGTCATCCGGCCGAGCTGGCCACCGCCCAGCACGCCGATCGTGGCGCCCGGGGCGAGGCTCATGCCGCGCTGCCGGGCAGGAGATCCGCCACTTCATCGTCCTTTGGTCGCTCGGCCACCGCGGCCGTCTGCGCCTGCCGATAAGCCCTCAGCCGCTCCGCCAGCTCCGGATCGCCGGTCGCGAGCATGGCCGCCGCGAGCAGCCCAGCGTTGGTCGCGCCGGCGGCGCCGATGGCGAGCGTGCCGACCGGGACCCCGGCCGGCATCTGGACGATCGAAAGCAGGCTGTCGAGGCCGCTCAGCGCCTTGCTCGCAACCGGCACGCCGAGCACCGGCAGCTCGGTCATCGCGGCCACCATGCCGGGCAGATGCGCCGCGCCGCCGGCACCGGCGATCAGCACCTTGAAGCCTTCCCCTGCCGCCCCCCTGGCGAAGGCGACAAGGCGCTCCGGCGTACGATGCGCCGAGACGATGCGCGTGTCGCAGGCGACATCGAGCTCGCGCAGGACAGCCACGGCGTGCCGCATGGTCGGCCAGTCGGACTGGCTGCCCATGACGACCGCAACCGGAACGATACCACTCATGTGGCCGGCTCTCGCTCAGTCGCCATCGGTATCGGCATCCGCCGCCGTTTCGGGCTGCCGGTCGCCGCGCAATGCACCGACAGCGGCGACAGCGGCCTCGTTCTCGCGCTTGATCTGCAGGTAGATTTCCTCGCGCAGCACCGTCGCGCTTGGCGGAAAGGTGAAGCCGAGCTTGACCGTCTTGCCCTTCAGTTCGACCACGCGGACCTCGATCGAATTGTTGATGATCACCGCCTCGCCGATCCGTCGCGTCAGATAGAGCATGCCGGCCTCCTGCCTGCGTTCCCGGCCCGGATGGCGGTCGGGATTTAAGGGTCTGTTAACCGTAAGCCCCTATCGTCGCAAGCGTTCGACCCCTGCAAGCGCGGAGAACGTCATGGCCGCCCCCATGCCCGCCCTGTTCCAGCTATTGTCCGCCCGGGCCGGCTTCCTCCAGGCGCGCCACGCGGTTCTCGCCCAGAATCTCGCCAATGCCGACACGCCGCGCTACCAGCCGCAGGATCTGGTCGAGCCGGACTTCGAGGCACTCCTGCGGGACGGGCCGGCCTCGGCGCCACCAGTCGTCGTCACGCGAACCCGGACGGGCCATCTGCCCGGCGCCTCCACAACCGCCGTCAGCCCGCGGCAGAAACCCGTCGCGGCCTTCGAGACAGCCCCGGCCGGCAATGCCGTCATCGTCGAGGAACAGATCCGTCTCATGGGCCAGGCGGATCGCGGCTACCAGCTCGCGACCAACCTCTACGGCAAATATGTCGGCATGATGCGCACCGCCCTTGGTGTCGGCGGCGCCTGACACGGTACGGGGTCCGAACCCGACGCAACCGAGGAGCAGCCATGGATCTCGAAACCTCGATGCAGATCGCCGCCGCCGGGATGCAGGCGCAATCCGCCCGGCTGCGGGTCACTTCCGAGAACCTCGCCAACGCGCAGTCCACGGCCGGGAGCCCGGGCGGCGACCCCTACCGGCGCAAGACCATCAGCTTCGCCAATGCGCTCGATCGGGCGACCGGGGCCCGCCTGGTCGAGGTCCGCCGCTACGGCACCGACCCGGCCGCCTTCGAGCGCCGCTTCGAGCCTTCGCATCCGGCCGCCGATGCCACAGGCTACGTGCTCTACCCGAATGTCAATCCGCTGATCGAGCTCATGGACATGCGCGAGGCCCAGCGCTCCTTCGAGGCCAATCTGACGGCGATGCAGCAGGCACGCGGCATGTTGCAACGCACGCTCGACCTCCTGCGCTGAGCCGGGCGAAACCCTGCCTCGCATCGCCAACCCCTGACCGGCAACCGGAGACGGCACGATGAGCATCGGCGCCACCAACCAGGCCCTCGCCGCCTATCGCGCTGCGGCCGGCGAGATCGCGGGCAGCAGCAGCGCGACGGCCGCCGCCGGCCCCGGGTCGTTCGATGGCCTGCTCCAGGCCGAGCTGCGCAGCACGCTCAAGACGCTCGAAGCCAGCGAGCAGGCAAGCATCGGTGCCGTCGCCGGCCGGGTCGGCATCCAGCAGGTCGTGGAGGCAGTCACCGCCGCCGAGCTCAGCCTGCAGAAGGTCACGGCCGTCCGCGACCGGGTGATCTCGGCCTATCAGGAAATCATCCGGATGCCGATCTGAAGCCGGTTGGCGATCCGGACGAGGGGAATGGCCCGATGCTGACCGAGTTCATGGTGCAGGACGTCGCCCGACAGGCGATCTGGGTGATGCTGAAGGTCGGCGCACCCATGATGCTCGTTGCCCTCGTGGTCGGACTCTGCGTCTCGCTGCTCCAGGCCCTGACGCAGATCCAGGAGATGACACTCACCTTCGTGCCGAAGATCCTCGCCATGTTCATGACCCTGATGGTCGCAACGCCCTTCATGCTGGCGACCCTGGTCGAATTCACCCAGACGCTGTTCCTGCGCATCGCCGGCGTCGATGCCGGCTGAGCCGACCGAATTGTCCAGACCGGCTTCGGCAGATCGTTCGATCAGGCACCGGCCCGTTCCATGAACCCGCTCGATCTGCTGCTCGCCCGCGAGATCACGGTCATCGGCCTCGTCTTCTGCCGGGTGGGTGCAGCACTCATGGTGCTGCCGGCCTTCGGCGAGCCCTATGTCGTCTCGCGAGTCCGGCTCGGCATGGCACTTGCCATCGCCCTGCTCGTCGGGCTGCCGATGAGCGGCCGGCTGGTCCTGCCGACGGATGCAGCAGCAATGACGCTCCTGGTGATCGCCGAGGTGCTCACCGGCCTTCTGATCGGCGCCATCATCCGGCTCGTCATGTTCGCCATCCATTTCGGCGGCTCCCTCGTCGCCATGCAGTCGGGCCTCGCCACGGCTGCCTTCTTCGACCCGCAGGAGGCGACCCAGGGAACGGTGACCGGCAACTTCCTCGCGATCCTGACCCTTGTCGTCATCGTCGTCAGCGATGCGCATCTGCTGGTCCTGCGAGCCCTGACCTCGAGCTTCAGCGTGCTCGAGGCCACAGCCACGCTGAAGCTCGACAGCCTGGTCGAGGTGCTCGTCCGCCTCGGCGGTGAGGCGATCGCGACGGGCTTGAGGATGGCCGCACCCGTCGTCTTCTTCGGCCTGCTCCTGTACCTGCTGCTCGGTGTGCTCAACCGCCTGATGCCATCCTTCCAGGTGCTGTTCGTCGCCATGCCGCTGCAGATCGTCCTGGCCTTCGGGCTCTTCATGCTTTCGCTCGGCACGGTGGTCCGACTGGCGACGACCCTGCTGGGCATGACGATGTCCTGGCTCGAGCCGGTCTAGGACGCGCATGGCAGAAGATCAGGACGACTCACAAAAAACCGAGGCGCCGTCCCAGAAGCGGCTCGACGATGCGCGCGAGAAGGGACAGACGGCGAGCTCGCGGGAGGTTTCGAACCTTCTCCTCATTGGCTCCGCAACTCTGGTGCTGGCGATCGCCATGCCCGGTGCCATGCGCGATCTGGCCTCGGCGCTGAGCCATTATCTGCGCCATGCCGCCGATCCGGGGCTGAGCGGTGCAGCGCTCGGCGGCAGCCTGCGCCGGGCGCTGGCGGCGATGGGCCTGGCCCTGGTGGTGCCACTGCTGGCGACGATCGTCGCGTCGATAGCGGCACCGGCCCTGCAGGGGGCGCTGGTCTGGACCACGCAGAGCATGCTGCCGAAGCTCGAGCGCATCTCGCCGATCGCCGGGTTCAAGCGCCTCTTCTCGCTCAAGTCGCTGGTCGAGTTCATCAAGGGCATGGTGAAGATCGGGCTGATGTCGGCCGTCGGCATCGTCGTCGTCTGGCCTTACCGGCAGCAGCTCGTGGCGTCGGGCCAGCTCGAGACAGGAGCGGCGCTGGTCGTGCTCTGGGAGCTGGCGATCAAAGTCAGCGGTGCCATTGCCGCCTGCCTCGTGCTCGTGGCCGGCCTCGACTACGCCTATCAGCGCTTCGAGTTCATGAAGCAAATGCGAATGTCGCGGCGCGACCTGCAGGACGAGCACAAGCAGAGCGACGGCGATCCGGTCGTCAAGCAGCGGCTGCGCTCGCTGCGCATGGAGAAGGCGCGTCAGCGGATGATGGCCGAGGTGCCGACCAGCACGGTCGTGATCACCAACCCGACCCACTTCGCCGTCGCCCTGCGCTACGAGCCGGGCGAGACGCCGGCCCCCAAGCTGGTCGCCAAGGGCGTCGACACGCTCGCGCTGAAGATCCGCGAGCTGGCCCAGGAGCACGACGTGCCGATCATCGAGAGCCCGCCGCTGGCCCGGGCGCTGCACCGGTCCGTCGAGCTCGGAGCGCTCATTCCGCAGCAGCACTACCAGGCTGTGGCCGAGATCATCGGCTACGTGCTGCGGCTCCGGCAAGCGGGTGGTGGCGTACGCGGGAGCGTCCGATGAGCCAGGGAAATCCGCCGGCCTCAAGGGAGTGTTCACCAAGCCATGGCAATCTCGGACCAGAAACGGCGCGCCTGAAGAGTGCCCGTCCCTGTCGGAGGAAATGCCATGCCGCGCTGGCTCCTAGCCATCGTGATGACCCTGCTGCCCATCGCCGCAGCCGAGGCAACGGTGCCCGTGGCACTCTTCGGCACGGCGGAGTTCCGGGCCGAATCACTGGCAGCACTGCCGAAATGGCGACAGGTGCTGGAGCGCTCGGCCGAGGAGCGGCCGACCTACGAGGCCTGCAGGCGGGACCCTGCCGCCTGCCCCAATCGTGGCGTGATGGCCTGGCAGGCGCTGCTGCGGGGGCTGCGCGGCGCGCCTCTCCCCGAGCAGGTCAGCAAGGTCAATCGCTTCGTCAACCAGTGGCGCTATCGTTCGGATGCGGCCAATCACGGCAAGTCCGACTACTGGGCGTCGCCGCTCGAGTTCCTGGCACGCTCCGGCGACTGCGAGGACTACGCGATCGTGAAGTACGTCTCGCTGCGCCAGCTCGGTGTGCCGGCGGCACAGCTGCGCCTCGTGGTCGTCCAGGACGAGCTCCGCCAGCTCGCCCACGCGGTTCTCGCGGTCTATCTCGACGACACTGCCGTCATTCTCGACAACCTCACCAACGCCGTGCTGCCCCATGAACGTGTGGCCCACTATGCGCCCTATTACTCGGTCAACGAGACGGCCCGATGGGCACATGTCGAGAGCAGCCGCCTGATGCTTTCCGCCGTCGACCGGAACGGCGCTGCAGCACCGGCCAGCCGCTGATCGCCCCGCCAGCCGCCAGCCCGACAGGATCGCAGACCGATACCATGTCCCAGCCTTCCACCGACCCAGCGCTGCTCGCTCCCGAGGTTCCCGCGACGCCCGGCCTGCTGCGCTTTTTGATCATCTCGGCCCTGCTCGTCGCCGGCACGCTCGGCCTCGGCCTCGGCCTGGTCGAGCTTCTCGTGCAGAGCCGGGCGAACGTGCTGAAGGGGATGGTCGAAGCAAGGCTCGCAGCCCTGGCTTCCAGCCGTGCGGAGAGCCTCGACACCTGGCTCGAGGGCTATATCGGCCGCGCCGACCGTCTCGCGGCTTCCCAGACCATCCGACTCTACATCGCCGAGCAGCAGCCTGCGACAGACGACCCGCTGCTCGCTGCCGCCCTGCTCGAGCAGCGCCCCTACATGCGACAGGTGCTGGATTCCTTCGTCGACCAGCAGGGGCTGGCAGCGGCGCGACTGCTCGACGCGGCTGGCCGAACCGTGGTCGCCGATCGCAGCGGCACGCAGCCGGCTGCGGATGGCGAGGCTGGCGGATCCCCCGTCGCCGGCACCGGCTTTTTCCGGCTGCGCCAGCAGGGCGAGAAGCTCCTGCTCGACCTCGCACAGCCGATCGCACCGCCGCTCGACCTCACCGAGGAGACCGACGCGGCACGGGTCGGCGCCCTCGCGTTCACCATCGACGCAACTGCACGACTGGCTGCCCTCCTCGAGCATCGGCCGACCGACCTCGAAGGCGAGGCGAGCCGCCTGGTCGTGGCGCTGCCGTCCGGCAGGACGATGCTCGCCCGCAGCGATGCCGGGGAGCGCTGGACCGCCACGCCGTTCGACGGCAGCCTGTCCACGCTGGACCCGTCGACCGAGCTCGTCGCCACCGCGGCGGTGCCCGGCACCGACTGGACCGTGGTGCAGTCGATCGACAAGCGGAGCGCCTTCGCCAATCTGGCCCTGTTCCAGCGCAACGCCCAGGTGATCGGCCTGACCATCTCGCTTGCCATGGCCCTGGGGTGCTGCGCGCTCTGGTGGCTGCGCGAGGCCCGCCATCGCCGGCTGCTGGCCGAGCAGTACCGGGCCCTGGCCGAACGCCTGGCCGCCGCCAACCGTGTCCTGACCGCGATCACCGATCACGCCGCCGAGCTGGTCGGCCTCAAGGACGCGCTGGGACGCTACCGGTTCGTCAATCCCACCTTCGCCCGCCATCTGGCGATGCCGGCGGCGGCGGTGATCGGCCGGACCGACCAGGAACTCTTCCCGGCGGCGGTGGCCGAGGCACTCGGGGCCAACGCCCAGGAGGCGGCAGCCAGCGGTGCCGCGCCGTCGCTCGAACTCGAGACCGGTGATCCGGCCCGGCCACTGCTGCTCGAGGTGACCCAGGCGCCGGTGCCTGCCTTGGGGGGCGGGACGGACGGCACGGTGCTCATCGCCCGCAACGTCACCGAACGGACCCTGGAGCGGCGGTTGCGCGAGGAGCTCGCCGGCCAGACCTGCCATGCCTTCATGCAGGCGATCGGGACGGTCGATCCCTACCTCGTCGGTCACGCGGAGGCGGTGCGCGAGGTGGCCTGCGCGCTCGGGTCGGCGCTCGACCTCGCGGCCGACGAGCTGACGACGCTCAGGCACGCCGCCGAGCTCAGCCAGCTCGGCAAGGTCTTCCTGCCACGCTCGCTGCTCGCCAAGCCCGAGCGTCACAGCCCGGCCGACATGGCCCTGATGCGCACCCATATCGCCCACACACTCAGGATCATCGACAGCATCGACTTCGCCCTCCCCGTCGCCGCCGTCCTCGCCGAGATGCACGAGCGGCTCGACGGCACGGGCTACCCGCATGGCCGGCGCGCCGCCGAGATATCGCTGCCCGGGCGCATCCTGGCGGTCGCGGACGTCTTCTGCGCGCGCATCCGCCCCCGCGCCTACCGCGAGGCCGAACCGGCGGAGGGCGTCGTGCGCCACCTGCTGGCGCAGCGCGACCGCTACGACCCGGCGGTCTGCCGGGCGCTGGCGGCGCTCCTGCCCCGGCTGGCCCACCTGGCGACGCCGGCGACAGACGCCATCGAGCCACCTCTCGAGCCGGCAGCGATTCCGGCCGAGCCGGCCGGGACCCGCGTAGCCGGTCGGCGGCCGGCAAGTGCCGGGGCAGCCGAAAAGATGGCCATGCCGGTCGGCTGATTTCCGGGCCGGGGCATCGCCCGGGACGGGTCAGCACCGTCCTCGCGAGATCGATCGCCCGTCCGGCGCGTCGCCTGCTTCCTGTCGCCCGAGGGCGGCCGGCCTGCCCTGCCGCTCTCGAGCGAACCGGGTCTCCGCCTCCAGCAGCAGCCCCCACTCCACGAAGAGACCGGGCTCGGCGGGGCCGCATGGCCGGGCCCGGGCAACCATCCACCGCACTGTCGGGTGAACGGCTCGCGGGCGCCCGCCAATCGAGATCGATTGACGGATATTATTCCTACCACAGACGGCCCGTCGAAGCAAGGCGGTTCCGGTTCGTTCGGCAATTTTCGCTTTCGGACTCGCCGGGCCATACCGACGGCCTGCGAAAATTGACAAAATATTCTTTCAATACAGCCAGTTGCCGACCCCCGGGTTCGTTGGTCGCGGCTTAGCAACCGTGGTTTGCGTTGTTCATGGTTTCCATGGCTGGTTGTCTCGTGCCATG
>CAZGUW010000129.1:0-12959 GCA_964528705.1 uncultured Geminicoccaceae bacterium | reverse complement strand
CTGCCTATAGGCGAGGGCAAAAACGGGGGCAAGGTCACCGCTCTTGGGCTGAACGTGGGGTTGGCCGAACAGTGGGCGCCAGTTCGGCACGCCTGAATGGGTAGTCGTGATGCTCGTGGCGTCAGCGGAGATAGTCGGCGAGCGAGAGCGAGCTGATGCGGCTGATGGTCAGGTAGGCGGCCTCGATTGCCGCCTGGTCCTTGGCCAGGCTGGTCATGGCGCTCGACAGATCGGTGTCCTCGATACGACTGACCGTCTCGGCGAGATAGGCGGCGGTCGCCTGGTGCGTCTCGGTGATTGTCTCCAGGCGCGTCGCACGCGCGCCGAGATCGCCGCGTAGCCCGGTGAGGCTGGAAACCGCGCCGCCAAGGGCATCGACCGAGGCCTGAAGTCCTGCCGTATCACCGGCAAGGTGGGCCTCTTTCATGGCGGCGAGCACATTCATGAGGTCGAAGGCGTCCGAGGCCGGGATTCCGTAGCTGATCTCCACGTCCTCCGCGGCCCGCACCGCTAGCCGCACGTCGTCGCCGCGGTAGATGTCGGCGAGGTCCGCCGGTCCGTTGATTGTGTCGGGCAACTCGACCGGCGCGGTGTCCGTCCGACTGCCAGAGAAGAGGTAGCGATCCCCCAGACGCTTGTTCAATTGTGCTGCAACCTCCTGCAGCATCGAATCGACCTCACTATCGAGGGGGACGTCGCCGCCGAGCGACGGATCGAGGCGCTGGATCAGGAGCGTGCGGGCACGCACAGCAATGTCGAGGATGTTGCTCAGTGCCGTGTCCATCGTGTTGATCCGATCGGTCGTCGTCGTGTTGGTTGCGACGAACGCTGCGGCGTGGCGTTGGCTGCTGCGGGCATGCAGGAGGAGGCCGGTCTCCCCCGCGATTTCCGAGTAGCGCTGCGCCCGCTTGCCGGTGGCGACGGCAACCTGCGTCTCGCGCATGCGGTTTTGCGTGGCCTGCAGATGGCTGTTGAGCCGATTGTTCTGTGCGACGTCACCGGTTCGTGCGATCATCTCTGGTTCCCCGGCTTACCGTGTCATGTTGACGAGCTCGCCAAACAGCTCGTTGGTGATCGAGATGAGCCTGGCCGAGACGCTGTAGGCCTGCTGGTAAAGAACGAGCTTGCTCATTTCCTCGTCGAGATTGACACCGGAAATCGAGCCTTGGCGGAACTGCAGATCCTCGACCATCGCCCGGTCGGCGGCCTCCCGGTTGCCTGCCTGGGCGGCTTGCGAGGCGACGAGCGAGGTGAGGTCGCTGAGATAGCTGCTCACGGTGCCGCGACTGGCGGGAAGTCCGCCCCGGGCGGCGCTCTGGATCTCCCGATCCAGTGCACCGGCCAGTGCCTGGAACCCGCGCTTGTCGCCGGCGCCTCCTACTGTCGGGGTTGGCCCATTTCGGTCCAGCACGACATTGGCGAGCAGGCCACTGTCACTGGCGATGTCGGTCCTGACGGTCAGGTCGGTGGCGCGTCCGCCAGTCGAGACGACGAGGTCGTTGAGCCCGAAATAGTGCGCGAAGCCATAAGACCATCCACGATCGGGCACGCTGGTCGGCGTGATGCTGCTGTTGCCCTCGTCCCAGGCCAGCCGATAGGCGCCGCCGGTCCCGTCGACGCCGAGCGTGACCTGCAGGCTGCCATCCAGCGGATCGAGGGCGGCCGTGCCCGTGCCGCCGAGCTGTGCATTGATCTGGGCGACGACGGCGGCAGGTGTGCCCGCGGCTGCCAGGTCGATCGTGACATCCGCCGCGACGGCTCCGGCACTGTCGAAGACCACGAGTGATGCGGTGCCCGACCGGGTCGCCGTCGCATAATCAGATAGATCCTGGCGTGTTCCATCCACCTGCGTCGGCAACGGGTGCGGCATTGCCGAGTTGTGTGCAGCGTTGAGGGCGAAGGCCAGCATACGCGCAGTTTCGTCGAGCTGGTCACCGAGTTCGGGCAGAACGCGATCCCGCACTTCGAGAAGGCCCTGCAGGGTACCGCCGTTCAGTGGTGAGGCGATGCGCAGATCCGCTTCCGAGATTCCTGGATCGCTGGCAGCGAGCGCCTGGAGTTCGGGCGTGAGTACGGCCCGTCGTCCGCCCGTAACCAGCACCTCGCCCACCGCGCCCGCGTATGGGGCTCCAGTCGCGGGATCGATCTGGTTGGGTGCAAAGGTGCTGATGGCCCCGAACTGCGTGGTGTCCGAAACGCTCGACGACGGCGTGTAGTGAAGCAGGCTGGGGGACGATTCGAGCAGCGCGTGGCCGCCCGACGTGTAGACAGCGATAGTGCCATTGTCCTTCTGGTAGATCGAGATTTCGATCTTTTCGGCCAGCTGCTCCAGTACCTGATCGCGTCGGTCGCCGAGATCGGGTGTGCCGCCGGTGCGCGTGATCTCCCGGTTGAGCGTATCCAGCTCCGCAAGGTCGCTATTGATCGACTGCACGGTCCGCCCGATCTCGGCGTCGGCGTCGGCGCGCAATTGCTGCACCGTCGTCGAATCCTGCGTCAACTGGCGGAGCGCATCCTGGATGGTGCCGACTACCGATGTACGCAAAGCCCGCGACTCTGGCTCGTTGGCAAGCTGCTCGAGCGCGGCGGTCATCGTGCTCAGTTGCGCCTCGAGGCCCCGCTCGGCGTCACCCGGCGACCCGAAAATGCTGAGCTCGATGCGGGCGAAGGCTTCGCTGAGCTCGGTGTTCATGGCCAACGAGCTCGTCTGGCGCCGCAACTCGCTGTTGAGAAATTGGTCGACAACGCGGCTCGTATCGGCGGACCGCACGCCTTGAGACTGACCGTCAAGGATGTTGGTTGCCTGGTTGAGCTGCTTTCGCGTATAGCCGTCGGTATTGGCATTGGCGACGTTGTTGGCGGTGAGCGAAAGAGCGCGCTGGGCGACCGACAGGCCGGAGAGCGCAGTGTTCAGGGTGGCGCTGAGGCTCATGTGCGGCAAACTCCCACGAATAGATCGGCTCGCAGGGCTCAGATCTCGCGGCTGAAGGCGACGGGCATCACGCCTCGGTGTTCCTGGCGTTGGCCACCGTTCGCGGCATAGCTTTGTCCCGGGCCGACGCTCCGCAGGCTCTCGCCGAGTGTCCGCACGATGCCTTCCATCACACCGCGGGCGGACTCGAGTACCCGGACATTGTTCGTGATCGCCGACTGCAGCTCGCGGGTCGCTGCAGCAAAGCTCTCGCGAACGCTATCGTCGAGGGCTGCGAAGAGTTCCGGCGAGCTGCGCAGTTCACGTACCTCGGCTGCATAGGCGTCGACGAGTGCAGCCTTCTCGGATTGCAGATTCGCCAGGGGTGCGACCTGCATGGTGCGCAGCACCTGGGTCTCGTGTGTCAGTACATGCTGCAGGCGGCGGATGAGCGTAAGCGAGGCACTGATCCGATCGAACGAGGTCATCCTTCCAACTCCTGCATTCTCAACATTTCGCGCATCACCGCATCGGCGATGCCGATGCCGCCACTGCGGCTGATGAGACGGCCGTATTCCTGTTGCAGCATGTCGGCGAATGCATCGCCGCCGCCCTGGCCAAACGGGCCGGCGCTGCCCAGGCCGTGGTTCAGGGCCTGGAGCGCCTGGGCCAGAAAGACCGACTCGAACTCCTCGGCGGTTTCCCGCAGCTGCTCGTGGCGCGGGTCACCCGAAGCCGGCTGGACACCGGCCGCCACAACTGGCGTGCGCACCATGGATGGAAGGAGGTCGTGGGCAGGCATCATCACCTCGATTCGATCTCGGCCTGCAAGGCCCCAGCCGCCTTGATGGCCTGAATGATGCTGATCATGTCGCGCGGCCCGACGCCCAGGGCATTGAGGCCGTCCACCAGGTCGTCGAGATTGACCCCGGTCTCGAGCACGGCGAGCTTCTGGTTGGCGTCGTCGTCGACCTCGATGGCTGTGCGGGGGACTTCAGCTGTCTCCCCCAGACTGAACGGCTCAGGCTGGACGACCTCGGGCGTCTCGGTAATGCGAACGGTAAGGTTCCCCTGCGCTACGGCGACCCGGTCGATACGCACGTTCTCGCCAATCACGATGATGCCGGCGCTCTCGTCGATGACGATGCGAGCCGGGCTGTCGGGTTGTACGCGGAGCTGCTCGATCTCTGTGAGGAACACAGCCGTGCGGCCGCGATACGACGCCGGCACCGGCAAGACGACCGTTGCCGGATCGATCGCCTGGGCGTTGGCCTCGGCAAGATGATTGTTGATCGCCGACGCGATGCGACGGGCTGTCGTGAAGTCGGGGTTGCGGAGCGCGACCTGCACCGTGCTCAGCTCGTCGAGCGCGAAATCCACCTCACGCTCGACGATTGCGCCATTGGGAATTCGCGCGGTCGTGGGTACGCCCCGTGTCACCTGCTCGGCCTGACCTTGCGCCTCGAAGGCGCTGGTGGCGAGGGCACCCTGCGCCACGGCGTAGACCTCGCCATCGGCGCCAAGCAGGGGCGTTACCAGCAACGTGCCGCCGATGAGCGACTTGGCGTCACCCATTGCACTCGTCGAGATGTCGATCCGCGATCCGTGGCGGGCGAAGGGCGGCAGCGTCGCCGTGACCATGACCGCTGCCACATTGCGCGTGTTGAGGCTCCGGCCTCGCGTGCTCACGCCCAGCCGTTCGAGCATGGCCACGAGGCTTTCCTCGGTGAAATTGGAGTTGCGGAGCGAATCGCCGGTGCCATTGAGACCGACCACAAGCCCGTAGCCGACGAGCATGTTCTCGCGGACGCCCTCGAAGCTCGTGATGTCCTTGATCCGCACCTGTGCGCTGACACTGCCGACACCGACCAGCAAGAGGCCGATGACGCATACCGCGAGGCGGGCAAGAGCAGACAGTTGCGGGGCCATAACGTTCCATACAGGCGAATGACAGATCGACTGACCGTCTTAATGCAATTGTCTTGCCAACATTTCGGCGGCCGGAACGCGGTGCGTCTCGGTCAAAGAAGGGGAAATGCGGCGGCAAATCTTGCCGGGAACTCGGAAATTTTTGCCGCTCACCGGCGACCGGCGCCATAGATGTTCAGGAATTCTTAACCAATATGATGGAGAACCGATCGGAACCTGGAGTGCATGCGCATGCGGATCGTGCAAAGCTTCGGACCGGTCGGTGCCGGTCGGCGTCGGGAGGTCGGCAAGGCCGCAGAGGGTGGGGTCTTTGCCAACAGTATCAATGCGGGCACAACCTCGCGACCGACGACCGTCGCCACGCTGGCACCGTTGGCAACGCTTGGCGCCATGTTGGCGGTTCAGGCTGCTGAAGATCCGCTCGCCGGACGTCGTCGTGCCAGGGACCGCGGCGACCAAATGCTCGATGTGCTGGAAGGCCTGCAGTCGGCCTTGCTCGATGGCCGACTTTCCAACGAACAGCTCGCTGGTCTCCAGAAGCTTGTAGGCGAGCGGCGCGACCCATCGAACGATGCCGCGCTCGAGGCGGTGATCGACGAGATCGAACTGCGCGCGGCCGTGGAGCTGGCGAAGCTCGAGCGACGGAAAGGCTGAGCGAGACCGGAGCTGATAGGCGGCGGCCGAGCTTGCTCATCAGGCCGCGCACCGCATTCCCGGCCTCTGCGAGCTAGGTTGGGGGCGGGCAGGGACGGTTCAGCGATATCGAGACAATGCCCGGACGAAACGCAGTGCAGCGCAGGCGCCGCCATAGCCATTGTCGACATTGACAGTCACCACGCCCGGGGCGCAGCTCGCCAGTGCCGAGTCCAGGGCAACACGTCCCTGTGCCGACACACCGTAGCCGACCGACGTTGGTACGGCGATCACGAGGCCGCTCACAAGACCGCCCAGCACGCTGAAGAGCGCTCCCTCCATGCCGGCTACAGCGATCAGCACTGCAAACTTGTCGAGCGCTTCGCGCCGATCGATCAGTCGCCAGAGGCCAGCGACGCCGACATCGGCGAAGCGTGCCGAGCCGACGCCGTGAAAGGTCAGCGTACGTTCGATCTCCGCTATGACCGGCAGATCCGATGTGCCTGCGGCGACTATCGCTATTTGCGGTGCCGCTGCCGGTTTTTCGATGCTGCCGAGAAAGGCCGTGCGCGAGATCGGATCGTAGTCCAGCCGTTCGCGGAGGTCAGCCGGCAGGTTTGCGAACTGCTGCTCAGAGAGCCTTGTGAAAAGGCTCGGCGCGTCGCCCCGCGCTGCAGCGATCCGTGCGATCTGAACCTTCGACTTGCCGGCGCAGAACACGGCCTCGGGAAGGCCGATCCGCTGCTCGCGGGCATGGTCCTCGAGGACATCTTCGCTCATCGGGCGTTCGGCTTGCGGAAAGCGCTGCCGCGTTGATACTCGGCAAAGCTGATCTCGCCCTCGACACGGCGAACCGTCATCACATCCGCGGCCAGCGCCTTGATCGCTGCCCTATCGGCGCGAGTCAGGGCTTCAGGATCGAGCTGGATCTCGATACCGGTCGGCCGAATCCGGCAACGCAAGGTTTGAGGTTGCAGCGTCGCGCCGATCACACGCTCGAGCTCGTCAATGGCGGCGAGAGCACCGACGGTCACGGGTATGCCCGTCTCGATGCGGCTGGCGAGACAAGGTGATGCCGGCAATTCGGCAAGCTCATAAAGACCATGTCCGGCGGCGATGCGCCGGATGGCGGTCTTGGAGACGCCGGCTTCGATCCATGGATGCCGAACGCCATGTTCTGCTGCTGCACGCAGTCCGGGACGATAGTCGTCGAGATCGTCGAGGTTGGCGCCGGAAAAGACCGTTGCCCGCGTTCGCCGGGAAATGGCCACATAGAGGTTGGTCTTGCACCAGAAGCAACGATCCGTTGGATTCGAGCCATAGCGCGGATCGGCGACCTCCCCGGCGTCGATGACTTCGAGGCTCCAGCCGTGCCGGGTGGCATGCTGCCGCACGCGCTCGGTCGCCTCCATCGGCACCGCAGCCGAGCTCGCATGGAACATGGTTGATCGTTCCGCCAGCGTGCGATGTGCCAGGTAGGCCAGCGTCATGCTGTCAACACCACCGCTCACCGCAATGGCGACCCGGCCTGGCTCCGCCGCCATCAATGCCTCGAGCGCAGCTTCACTCATTGGGGTTCAAGTTTCTGGAGGTTCTGGCGCACCCTTTCCCGGTCGCCTGCGTCGCCTGCTCGACCAGCCAGGGCATCAGCCTCGACTTTCCGCGTCCTCTGGCCCCCAGGACGAATCACTTCCTTGGCCGGTAAACCCTCGACCGTGGTCGCAGCTCGTTCCAGTACGCTTCTGAGGACGAGCTCATGGCGGAGGCCGATGGTGGTCGTTTGACTGAAGCACGCATCGATGATGCGATTCATCGCTGCGGGCTCCGCGAGAACCTGTACGGCGCTTGCGATGCGCCCCTTCTTGCCGAAGACCGGCCAGGCGACGACGTCGAGAACACCATCAGTCGCCCGGATCCTGTCGAGCCCGATGGCAAGGTCCTCGCCAGTCTGGTCGTCGATCTCGAAGCGGATCAACGCCACGTGGTCGGCGCGGGCCTTACTATCCAGCGGTGCAAAAAGCATGGCGCGGAGCTGGTTCGCCCTGTCCGGCAAGCGGCGCGTACCGAAGCCGGCGCCGGTCGCGAGGAGCGTGGCCGACGCAGGTACGGTGGGTTGCGGCTCCAGATGAGCGAGGATAGCGGCACCGGTCGGTGTTACGCGCTCACCGCCTATGCCATCATCGATGAAGCGAAAGCCGCGCAGCAGCTGGGCTGTGGCCGGTGCCGGCACGGGCAGCGCGCCGTGCGCGCTCGCCACTGTCCCGCCGCCGAGCGGCAGCGGGCCGATCGAGCTGCTCGAGATGCCGAGCGCCTCCACGAGCCCTGCCGCAAGACTCAGGTCAATGAGTGAATCCCATGAGGCGAGTTCATGAAAATGCACCTCTGCAACCGTCAGGCCGTGCACGGCGGCTTCAGCGACGGCCAGTCGCTCGAGCATGTCGAGGGTCCTGGCTCGTACCGACGTCGGCAGGCGCGAGGTATCCACAAACGTCAACAACTCGTTTGCACCAATAGCCGGCGGCGGCGCCTCGCCGCTGATGGCGAGGCGGCTGCCGGCAAACCCACGCTCCCTTGCCGTCTCGCGGTGGACCCGAATGGTCGCCGGCAGACCTATCGCCTCGAGCAGGCTCGCCGGGTCGAATTCGGGGGCAAGATCGAGCAGTGCCGCCGCGAACATGTCACCGGCGATGCCACCGACAGGGTCGAGGTGGAGATGCCGCACGCTATCAAGCGACATGGCGGGGCACGACATAGGGTCCTTCGGGCACGAACGCCACGTCCGTGTCGCCGTGCCGGGCCATGCTCTCGGCGATGGCAGCGCCCACATCGGCAACGCGTTCGACACCCGTCAGCGCGAAGGTCGCCTGATCGAGGCCGTCAGTGAACAACCGGACCCGTCCGACGCGCATCGGTTTCAGCTGCATCTGCGTCTGCCATTCGTCGATATCGGCATGCGGCTTGGCCGCGATGCTTTCCCAGAAGCCATCCGGACCCAGCTCGACGAGCCGCTGTTGAGCTTCGACATAGTGCCTGGAACCCATGCCTTCCGAACAGGCGGAAACGATGATCAGATCGCCGCCCGGCGCCAGGATGTCGAGTGGCCCGACCATGCCTTTCACGGTCTGGTAGTAGGTTTTGTCGAGAGGATAGCCCGCAGAGCTGGTCACGACCGTCTTGAACTGTCGTTCCAGCTCGACCTCGGCGAAACGCCGGATGAAATTCACGGCTTCGAGGTGGCTCTCGACGATCTCACCGAAGGTGACGCAGGCAAGCCGCCGCTGGTCGTCGATTACCGTATTGAGCGCCATGGCGCCACCGAGCAGTTCGACGATCTCCAACTGCTCCTCGTGCAGCGGGTTGCCGTCGAGGACGCAGTTCGCCGCCTTCGGATGGGCCATGAAGGTGGAGTTGTGAAAGGTCGTTATCGTCTCCGCATGGGCCACGCCGGGTGCTATGACCTTCCGGCCGCCGCTGTAGCCCGCCATGAAGTGCGGCTCGACCAGCCCGGTGGCGATCTTGAGATCAGCCTCGACCAGCCGCCGGTCTAGCCGCACCACGGTGCCACGGCCTCTGGTTCGTCCGAGATCGACATGGTCGTCATCACAGGTGGCGAAATGATTGGCGACACGCACCGTATCCAGCACCCAGGGATCACCGACGAGCTCGACGAGCTCGTCCCCCTCGTTCGGACGATGCAGCCCGGTCGCCACCACGACGTCGATGCGCTCACGCGGCACACCCGCCTCGAGCAGCGTTTCGATCAACGGCCGCAGAAAGAGATGATTGGGCACCGGCCGGGTGATATCGCAGATCAGGATGCAGGCCGACCGTTTGCCTCTCGCGTGTTCGAGCAATGGCGGCATGCCGATCGGCCGTGCCAGACTCGAACGTATCGCGGCCTTCGGGTCGTCGAGCACGGGCATCGGATGCTTCTCGACGATACAGGGCCGGCAGCCGGCCGGCGGAACAACGGCGAGGCGGCCCTTGCCGTAGAGCAGGTGGACAGTCATGGGGCCTCCTGAGCGAGCACCCCCTGTACTTAGCGCTCAAGGCGGATGTCGCCTAGGTTTCCCGTGGCTGGACCTCCGTCATTGCGTATACACTGACGATCCTGCATGTCGAAGGCGGGCCCGCTTGGCGGAACAGGTAGACGCAAGGGACTTAAAATCCCTGACCCTCGGGTGTGCCGGTTCGAGTCCGGCAGCGGGCACCAGGATGTTGGTCAGCCCGATTGGGCGAGGGCGTCGATCTTTGCGGCCAGGATGAAATCGTTCTCGTGCAGGCCGCCGATCTTGTGGGTCTGGAGCGAGAATTCGGCATAGCCCCAGCCTAAGCGGATGTCGGGGTGATGCCCTTCGTCCTCGGCTATCATCGCGACCCGATTGACGAAATCCAGTGCCTTCCCGAAGTTTCTGAATCGGAAGCGCCGCTCGATGCGCCGCGCATCATCGACAGCCTTCCAATCCGGGAACTGGACGAGATAGGCGTTGACAGCTTCCACAGCCAAGGGTGCCACGCCACCCTGGCAGGGTGTGCAGCGCCGGCGATGCATCTCGATCGACATGCCTCGCTCCCAAGCCGGGTCGCGGAGAGAGATGGCAGGCTCTCTCTCCGCGTTCCAGCATCGTGTCGGCATGCTTCCCCCAGCCGACCCGCGCGTCCCCTGGTCCAGATGAGGCTGGGGATCAGAGAACTCGGGAACTCTGCCACGTCGCACCCGATGCGCATTGACCTGGGTCAAGTCGCAGAACGCTTCGCCCGGGGGCCGCTTCTTGGCTAGTCCTGAATATAGATGTGGTTGGGCTGCTGAGCCAGATCGGCGGCCGTGACAGTGAGCTCGACGACCCTGCCAATCTCGGTGATCGTATAGACACTGCCACCACCCGGCGCCACCAGCGTCATGCCCGCTCCGGCGATGATATCGACATCGGCGGCAGCGACCTTGACCAACTTGACGGTCGCCGCCTGCTGGCCGAGCGGCACGAGCCCGGTCGGGATCTTGACCGTCGTGCTGGCGGCCCCGCTGCTTACCCTGACGAGCTTGCCCAGGTGGCTGGGCGACATGCCGTCGGGCAGTCCCGACGTCCAATGAACCGGATGCACGAACGTGTCCTCGACATCCGGCGCCAGGTGATGAAGGTAGACTTGGTTGTCGGGGAAAATGACCACTTCGGTCATCTGGAATTGCCGAGCGATCCAGTTCCGTCCATTGATGGTCCGCAGACTGACTCCGGCGCCGCCAGCGAAGAACACATTCCCGGTGCCCTGACGAATCACCCAAAAGCGGCGGGCGCCGACGCCATTGGCGACGAGGCCGGCAGGAATCGTAAGCGTGCGATCGGCGCCATTGTTGACGCGAAGCACCTTGCCGAAGTCGTTGGCGGAAACACCCCAGTCGGCATTCACCTCGCGCTGCGGCACCGCACCCCGCTGAACGGCGGCGGGCGCGTACTCGCCGCCATTCAGTCGACAGTAGACACCCGGACCAAGGTACCATTCACCATATGTCGGCAAGGCGCCGGCGTCGGTAGCGTAGTGCAACAGCCCGTTGATCGGACGTTTCGGCTCGGTGGTCCGGGGACTGAGGTAGAGCGGGTCGTTGATCTGGACGCGCGCGAGTTCGCCTCGACTGTCGACCTCCCCGTTCCCCAGTTCGAGGCGCACATCTGGGAGTGTTTCCGCAGCATCGTCCGGATCGGCTGCTCCAAGGCTCACTGGCCGGGTGATCTTGGCCGACTGCTTGGACGACATCTCCAGCAGCAGGCCGCGGTAAGGACGACTCTGTGCGGCGTGACCGTCAGCGTCCTCCTGAGCGGCGCCCTTGTGATCACCGGTGATCAGGAGCACGTCCTTGTCGTGTGAGCGCAGCTGGATGGAGGGCTCGCTCGAACGGTTGAACAACCAGGCACCGGTAAGGAAGGCATCGCCGTCCTGACACCGCCCACCGTCTCCGGTTGCAGCGCCAGTGCGTAGTGGTGCGACGTTGTCGCAGCCGATGAAGTTTCGCTGGATGACCGATCGCGGGAAGAGTGTGTTGCTGTCGCGGTAGTTGGTCGTGCAGTAGTGCGCGATGCAGCCGATGTAGGTGTTGGCGACGCAGGCACCGGTGGCGCCGCCGACGCTCTCCGAATATTCCTCGAACGCGGTTGCCACCACTTCGACATCGCAGTCGATCTGCGCGATCCGGGCGGCATTCCAGAGCTTGACGCCGACTGTACCAGCCAGGGGGGTCAAACCGCCACCACCGACGGGTGCGTTCACCTGAATCCGCTTCAGGATCATATTGTTGATCAGCCGGGCAGGGTCGGCCGCATGCCCATCGATCAGCACGCCGACGGTATTGGCGGCGCCGAGCTTGACCGAGACCTCGGAGATAAGGCTGTCGCCGTAGTTGACCCCCGGTTTCAATGCCCTCCAGCGCAGGCCTCCGGCATTCATCTGATGCCTTGTACCACCGCCGTAGCCGGCGTTGATGCGGTTTACCACACATTCATTGGCATCGATCATATCGATGCACCAGCCCGTGGCGGTACCCCCGAAGAAGTTCACGTCGTCGATCCGGAATTCGTGGCCGGTGGCCTGGATGCCGCCGGCACTCATTCGGATCGTCAGACCGCGCAACGATGAGCGGCACCAGTCGTCGGCACTGCTCGTATCGATCGCGTAGGCGCCAGAATTGCGCTGAAACGCCAGCGCCAAGGGACCTTCCGCCACCAGCTCCGTGGCCTCGCGTCCGGCGCCGGTGATCGTACGTCCCGGCTTAACCGTGATCGTCGTAGCCAGGCGATAGCGGCCAGCCGGGACATGCACGGCGAGGTGAGCGCCGAGCGCCGCCTCGAAGGCCGGTGCATCGTTGGCGATACCATCGCCCACGGCGCCGAAGTCTCGAACCGAGACCGCTTCCGAGAGCTTGTCCGAGATCCGACGATCGACCGCACCGGCAGTCGGCAGCTTCGCTGCGAGGCTGGCGATCGTGGCATGTCGGGTCAGGTTGCCGCTGGCGGTCGAGACGACGATCCGATCCTCTCCTGTCAGTGTCGCGGCTGGCAGCAACTCGTGGATCTGCTTGGTCGTCATGACATGCTCCCGGTGGCGAGCTGAATGCTGTTCTCGGTGACGATCGGTTCGTTCACTTCAGTGACCAGCAGCGCTGCAGGACCGGCGGATGGCGGCAGATGTATCGCTGGGCCACGGGTGGCTCTGACGAGGCGCAAGCCGCGCGCTGTAGGCGCTAACGACATGGTCATCTCAGCGACGGCCGATCACATAGGCGAAGCAATCCGCATCCTCGGCGATGAACGCCACGTATCGCTCGCTGCGGCGGAGCGGCACGTCGACATAAATGCCGGGGTAGAGGAACGGGCTGGCGTCACGATCGGCGGTCACCGCGACGTCGCCGAATTCGAACCGGCAGGGGCCGGTCGCTACCAGCGTGACCAGTTGAAGCTCGTCGTCCAGGGCGGTTGCGATGCTTGAAGAGCTTCCC
>CAZGUW010000128.1:0-12988 GCA_964528705.1 uncultured Geminicoccaceae bacterium | reverse complement strand
CACCGAGGCCACGATCACCGCCGGGCCGTCATGCCGGCACGCCTCGGCGATCGCACCGCGATAGACGGTGGCCGTGGTCTCGGCCCGGATACGATAGCTGGTGATGACGATGAAGACCTCGGGACCCGTCCGCGCCCGGTCGGCGCTGTCGTCCTCGGCGTCGGTGCCGGTCGCGGCCGGTGGCGGCCGCAGCGCCAGCGCCCGCCGGCGCAGGCCGGGGAACTCGATCCGCTTGTAGTACTGGGCCCTGAGGAAGTGCACCGCACCCCAGCCATAGCGCCAGATGCCGATCACCCCGATCACCACGAAGAACGGCTGGTTGGCCGGGTCGAGCAGATCCTGCGGCGCGTGCAGCACGAGGGCCGCCAGGGCCATGAGGTAGAGAATGAGGAACATCAGGGTCGGTCGTCGCCTCGATCGCCGGAACGGCGGCCATTCCGCCATGCGGGGAACGACCCGCGCGGACCGATCATAGGGCAAAAGGGTTAACCGTTTCCGCGCGCGCTGCCGGACTGCGATAGCCGCAAGGCGGCCGGGCGACAAGCGCCCAAAGGCGCGCGTGGCAATCGGGCGCCCTTTCGCTTCCGGCCGAGCGCCGGTAGTCTCGGCGGCGAGGGCGGCTCCACAGCACCACTGGCGAAGCGACATGAACAGCGGCAAGCGCATCCTGATCGTCGACGATGACGAGGCGTTCCGGAGCGAGCTCGCCGAGCAGCTCGGCCTGCACGAGAGTTGCGAGGTGTTGCAGGCCGGCACCGGCAAGGAGGGCCTGGAGCTCGCCAAGGCCCACCCGATCGATGCGCTGATCCTCGACGTCGGCCTGCCGGACACGGACGGTCGCGACCTGTGCCGGCTGATCCGCAAGGCCGGGGTCAAGGCGCCGGTGATCATGCTGACCGGCCACGACAGCGACGCCGACACGATCCTCGGGCTGGACAGCGGTGCCAACGACTATGTCGGCAAGCCGGTGCGGCTCGGCGTGCTCATGGCCCGCCTGCGGGCCCAGCTCCGGCAGTTCGAGCTCTCCGACGACGCCACCTTCCAGGTCGGGCCCTATGCCTTCAAGCCGGCGGCGAAGATGCTGGTGACGGCCGCCGACAAGAAAATCCATCTGACCGAGAAGGAAACCGCGATCCTCAAGTATCTCTTCCGGGTGGGCGACCGGCCGGTGGCCCGCGACACGCTGCTCGACGAGGTCTGGGGCTACAACGCGGCGGTGACGACCCACACCCTGGAGACGCACATCTACCGCCTCAGGCAGAAGATCGAGCCGGTTGCGGGCGAGAACACGCTGCTGCTGACCGAGCCGGGTGGCTATCGGCTGGTGCGCTGACCGGCGCCGGCCCGGTGCCGGGTGGTCGCTCGCGTCGGAATTGCCCAATAGTTGGGCATGATTGACAGTCCCGCGACGGGCTTGCCATGTTCGTTGGACGCGCGTCGCCGGACTGCGGCGCTGCCAGGAGGGAACGTCGATGTTCGACGAGATGCACGGCCTCGACGCCGGCTGCCGGCCGGCCTACGCGGTGGTCGAGGACTGGCTGAGCCGCACACCGCCGGAATTCCTCGCCCGCAAGGAGCGGGAGGCCGCGGCGCTCTTCCGCAAGATCGGCATCACCTTCGCCGTGTATACCGAAGGCGGTGACCCCGAGCGGCTGATCCCCTTCGACATCATCCCGCGCGTGCTGGACGCGGGCGAATGGGATCGCCTGGCCAGCGGCCTCGAGCAGCGCGTCAGGGCGCTCAACCGCTTCGTCGAGGACATGTATCACGGCCGCGAGATCATCCGTGCCGGGACCGTGCCGGAGCGGCTGGTCGAGGGCAATCCGTGCTTCGAGCGCAAGATGGTCGGTGTCGACGTGCCGGCCGGCGTCTACACACACATCGCCGGCATCGACATGGTGCGCACCGGACCGGACGAGTTCTACGTGCTGGAGGACAACTGCCGCACGCCTTCCGGGGTCTCCTACATGCTGGAGAACCGCGAGGTGATGATGCGCCTCTTCCCGGACCTCTTCGCCCGGCAGGCGATCCAGCCGGTCTCGCACTACCCGGAGGAACTGCTCGCGACGCTGCAGAGCGTGGCGCCACCCAACTGCCCGGGCGAGCCGGTCGTCGCCCTCCTGACCCCAGGCTTCTACAACAGCGCCTATTACGAGCACTCCTTCCTCGCCGACGAGATGGGCGTCGAGCTGGTCGAGGGGCAGGACCTCGTCGTCCAGAACGGTGTCGTCATGATGCGCACGACCGAGGGTCCGAAGCGGGTCGACGTGATCTACCGCCGGATCGACGACGCCTTCCTCGACCCCCAGGCGTTCAACCCCGATTCCGCGCTCGGCGTGCCCGGTCTCTTCGATGCCTATTGCCGGGGCAATGTCACGCTCGCCAACGCGGTGGGCTCGGGCATCTGCGACGACAAGGCGATCTACACCTATGTGCCGGACATGGTCCGCTTCTATCTGGGCGAGACGCCGATCCTGAACAATGTGCCGACCTGGCGCTGCGCCGAGGCGGACGATCTCGCCTATGTGCTCGACCACATGGCCGAGCTGGTTATCAAGGCGGTGCACGGCTCGGGCGGCTACGGCATGCTGGTCGGCCCGCATGCGAGCAAGGCCGAGCTCGAGGAGTTCCGCGGCAAGGTGCAGGCGAAGCCCTTCGACTACATCGCCCAGCCGACGCTCGCCCTCTCGACCTGCCCGACCTTCGTCGCCAGCGGCGTAGCACCACGCCATGTCGACCTCCGGCCCTTCGTCCTGCTCGGCGGCGATGCCGTGCGGATAGCACCGGGCGGCCTCACGCGCGTCGCCCTGAAGGACGGCTCGCTGGTGGTCAACTCCTCCCAGGGCGGCGGCACCAAGGACACCTGGGTGCTGGCGCCTGCCGTCCAGTCGCAGGGCCAGAGCCAGTCGCAGGGCCAGTCGCAATGGCAGGCGCCGAGGCAGCCGGTGGGGGAGGGCTGAAGCCATGCTCAGCCGCACCGCCAGCAACCTCTTCTGGCTCGCGCGCTCCGTCGAGCGCATGGACTACGTCGCGAGGCTGCTTGACGTCGCCCAGCGCATGTCGGTCCTGGCCAACCCCAACAGCCTCAACGAGTGGCATTCCGCCATCATCGCCGCCGGCTGCGAGGCGCCCTTCTTCGAGGTGCACGAACGCTCGGACGAGCCGGCAGTCCTGCACTACCTCACCCGCGACCCGCGCAACCCGTCGAGCATCATGAGCTGCCTCGTCCAGGCGCGGAACAATGCCCGCGCCGTCCGGGCCGCCCTGACGATCGACGTCTGGGAGTCGATCAACGGCGCCTATCTCGAATCCCGCGACTTCGACGAGGACACTTTCTCGTCCGACAACTTCAGCAGCTTCGTCGACTGGGTGAAGCGCCAGGCGCTGCTCTTCAACGGCGCCTACAGCAACACGCTCCTGCGGACCGACAGCTTCAATTTCCTCCGGCTCGGCACCTTCCTCGAGCGGGCCGACAACACGGCGCGCATCCTCGACGTCAAGTACCACGTCCTGCTGCCGAGCTTCGAGCAGGTCGGCGGCAGCCTCGACTACTATCAGTGGGCGGCCATCCTTCGCTCGGTCTCGGCCCGGCGCAGCTACCACGTGCTCTACAAGGGCCGCGTCGTGCCCTGGCAGGTGGTCGAGATGCTGATCCTCCGGCCCGAGATGCCGCGCTCGCTGCGCTCGTGCTACGAGCAGGTGCTGGAGAATCTGGATGTCCTGGCCCAGCGCCACGGCGGCCGCGCCGGCGAGGCGCACCGGCTCGCCGGCGAGATGCACGCCCGGCTCCGCTACAGCCGCATCGACGACATCTTCCAGCGCGGCCTGCACGAGTTCCTGACCGACACCATCGACCGGACCGCGGTGATCGGCGAGGAGATCCAGAAGTTCTACCTGGGCTGACGCGCGGGAGACCGCCCCGATGCCCCTGGTCCTCTACGGTGAACCTGGCTGGGGCTCGGCGATCGTCGAGCTGCAGCTCGGCTGGTACGGGCTCGACTACCGCTTCGAGCAGGTGGGTGATCTGATCGCTTCGGCGGAGAGCCGGGCGGCGCTGGCACCGGTCAACCCCGTTGCACAGGTGCCGACCCTGATCCTCGAGGACGGCCGGGTGATGACCGAGAGTGCCGCCATCACGCTGCTCCTCGCTGACCACACCGGGCGCGACGACCTCGTGCCCGGTCCTGCAGCACCCGAGCGCGCTGACTTCCTCCGCTGGCTGGTCTTCCTCGTCGCCAGCATCTACCCGACCTACACCTATGGCGACGACCCGGCGCGCTTCGTGCCCGAGCCGGCCGGTCAGGCAGGCTTCAGCCGGGCCGTCGACGCCTGGCGCGAGCGGCTCTTCCGGGTCACCGAGGCGGCGGCCGGCAGCCCGTGGTTCCTCGGCGAGCGGTTCTCGGCGCTCGACATCTACGCGGCCGTGCTCACCCGGTGGGAGCCGGGCCCCGACTGGTTCCGCACGGAAGCGCCGAAGCTCGCGGCGTGCGGGGCGGCTGCCCGCGCCCTGCCGGCGCTCGCCACCATTGCCAGTCGGAATTTCCCGGAGTTCTGATCCGTCCTTTTCGCTCGGCGCATCGCCGACCTGCTGTTCCCATAACGTGGATCAACGAGCCCGCGCGCCTTCGGGTGTAGTCACTGCAGGGTACAAGCTGGAAGGAGAGGGGCAATGTCGGACGACTTGCCGAGCGACGGCATTCGCGAGGCGGTGGCTGTGTTCAGGAGCGCCCAGGCACTGGAGGATGCGATCGACGAGCTGCAGAGTTCCGGTTTCGATCGCGCCGAGATAAGTCTGCTGGCGGCGGAGAAAGCGGTCGAGTCCAAGCTCGGTCACGCCTATGAGCGGGTCCGTGACCTGGAGGACGATGCGGCGACACCGCGAACGTTCTATGTCTCGAAGGAGTCGATCGGCGACGCCGAGGGCGGGCTGGTGGGCGGTCTCCTGTATGTGGGCGCTCTCGCCGCGGTTGGCGGAATTGTCGCGAGCGGCGGCTCACTGGCTGCGGCCATCGCCGGCGGGGCGCTGGCGGGCGGTGCTGGTGGCGTGATCGGTGCGACCCTGGCGCGGCTCCTTGGCCAGCATCATGCGGATCATGTCGCCACCCAGCTCGGGCATGGCGGGTTGCTGCTCTGGGTGCACCTCAGGGATGCCGAGCACGAGGCCCGTGCGAAGGCGATCCTGGCGAAGCATGGCGGCACCGACGTGCACGTTCATTCGCTTCCGGCGGCCGCCTGACCGGCGCCGAACGACGGCCTGTCCTGCCGTCGTTCGACCTCAGCGCAGCTTGCCGCGGGCGGCGACCGGGATGGTGCCGGTCATCTCGCCGCCGCGCACGGTGACCAGCTCGTCCACCATGTTGACGACGACGCAGACGTGGTTGGGGATGATGCTGACGGTTTCGCCGATGCCGGGCTTCGCCTCGCAGGCGGCGAGGTCGAGCATGCCGTGCTCTTCCGCGAAGCCCTTGATTCGGGCCTTCGGGTATTCGCGGATCAGGCCGTGGCCGTCGAGCCCGCCACCGGTGTCGCTGGTGAGCGTCTTGGAGCCGGAATCGAGGATGCCGCGCTCGGGCCCGGCGCGGCTGACGACGGTGGCGTAGACGGCAAGGGCACAGTCCTCGAGCGTCGCGGCACCGCAGGCCATCATCATCCGGTCGTTGAAGATCGAAGTGCCGGAGCGGTGCTCGGTGGCACCCTCGATGCGGCCGAGATTGCGGAGATTGGGCGTGCCGCCGGTCGAGACAATGGGAATCTCGAGCCCGTGCTCGCGCAGGCCCTCCTTCACCTCGTCGAGGAACTTCTGGCTCTCGGCCTGCCGGTCCTCGGGGGCGTAGAGCAGGAGACCGCCGAAGCGCAGCCCGTCATGGCCGGCGATGCGGCGGGCGAGGGCGATCGCCTCGCGCGGCGTCTCGACCCCGGCGCGCTCGCGGCCGGTATCGCACTCCACCAGCACCTCGAGCTCGCGCCCGGCGAGTCGTGCCGCATCGACATAGCCGTCGGCGGCGACGGGGTTGTCGCAGCACGGGCGCACCGTGACACCGGTACGCAGCAGCCGTCCCAGCCGCTGCATCTTCTCCTCGCCGATCAGGTTGTAGCTGATGAGGATGTCATCGAGCCCGGCCGCCGCCATCACCTCGGCCTCGCCGAGCTTCTGGCAGGTGATGCCCTTGGCGCCACGGTCGCGCTGCAGGGCGGCTAGGACCGGCGATTTGTGCGTCTTGATGTGCGGCCGGTTGCGCAGGCCGGCCGCGTCGCAGGCGCGCTGCAGCCGGTCGATGTTCCGCTCGACGACTTCGAGATCGATGACCACGGCGGGCGTGCCGTACTGGCGGGCGATGGCGGCGGCGAGCGGGGAGGTCATGGTCGGCACTTTCGGGGTTGCGTGGAAGGATCGGAATGCCTGGCGTCAGGTCCATGGCTCGCCGGCGGCGAGCCGCTCGGCGAGTGCGGTGGCGGCTGCCTCGAGCAGGCGCTCGCCCTTCGCGGCCGTCGCGCGGCGGGCATCGCCGATGACGCCACTGGCGGAGAGGTCGGCGAACGAGCGCCAGCGGTGCAGGGACGACGCGAGCGCCGAGCCCCGTTCTGGCATCGGCCCTGTGGCCTCGGCGAGCCGGGCCGTATCGACGGACTGCGGCCGCAGCGCCAGCATCATCGAGGTCTCGGCCTCGCCGGCATGCAGCACGCCCGGCTGGTCCTCGAGATGCGGCGCCATCGCCGCTTCGGCGAGTTGGAAGTAGGTGGTGACGGCGAGCTCGAGACCGCCTCCCTGGCTGAGCTCGGCGCTCATGGCGTTGAGTGCTGTCATGTTGCCGCCATGCCCGTTGACGATCACCACCCTGCCGAAGCCGGCGCGGCGGATCGAGGCGAGCAGGTCGGCGAGCAGCGCCTGGTAGGTCGAGAGCCGCAGCGTGAAGCTGCCGCCAAACGCCATGTGGTGCTCGGCGAGCCCGACCCAGAGCGTCGGGGCGACGATGCCGTCGATGCGCTCCGCCGCGCGGCGGCAGACCTCGGCGACCAGCAGCGCGTCGGTGCCGGTCGCCATGTGGGGGCCGTGCTGCTCGGTGGAGGCGACCGGCAGAAGCACGATGGCGCCGGCCCTGGCGCGCTCGTTGAGCGCCGCGGCCGTCAGATGCCGCCACTCGACCTCCATGCCCGTTCCTTCCTTTCCCGGCTTGCGCCGGCGCCCCGCCCGCGCGAACTTGGCCGCAGCGTAGCGCCGGAACAATGCACATGCGACTCTTCACAGCCTCCCTTGCCACCGAATCGAACTCGTTCTCGCCGATCCCCACCGACCGGCAGAGCTTCGAGAAGTGTGTCTATTTTCGGCCGGGCGAGCATCCCGACCGGCCGACCCATTCCACGGCCTCCCTCTGGGTGGCGCGCAACCGGGCGGCGCAGGAAGGCTTCGAGCTGGTCGAGGGCTCCTGCTTCTGGGCCGAGCCCTCCGCACCGGTGGTCCAGGCTGATTACGAATCCATGCGCGACGAGATCCTGGCGCAGCTCGAGGCGGCGCTGCCGGTCGACGGCGTGCTGCTCGGCCTGCACGGGGCGATGCTGGCGCAGGGTTGCGACGACTGCGAGGGCGAGCTGATCGAGCGGGTTCGCGAGCTTGTCGGCCCCGAGGCGGTGATCGGCGTGGAGTTCGACCCGCACTGTCATCTGACCGAGCGGCGGGTCCGGAACGCCAATGTCATCATCCTCTTCAAGGAGTACCCGCACACCGACTTCGTCGAGCGAGCGGAGGAGCTGGTGAGCATCGTGACCCGCACCATCCGGGGCGAGATCCACCCGGTTATGTCGCTCTACGATTGCCGGATGGACGACCTCTTCCCGACCACGCGCGAGCCGGCCCGCTCGTTCGTGGCGAAGATGAAGGTGCACGAGGCGCGGCCCGAGGTGCTTTCCGTGTCGCTGGCGCACGGCTTCACCCAGGGCGACGTCGCTGACCAGGGTGCGCGGGTGCTGGTCGTCACCGACGACGCCAAGGCCAAGGGCGACGCGCTGGCGCTCGAGCTGGGCGACGAGGTGCGTGCCCGGCGCGGCACCTGGCGACCGCCGCACTGCTCGATCGACGAGGCGATCGATTTCGCCTATGCGGCGGAGGAGGGCCCGGTCGTCGTCGCCGATCCCTCCGACAATGCCGGCGGCGGGGCGGCATCCGACAACACCAACGTCCTGCTGAGGCTGCTCGAGCGCGGCTGCGGCGATGCCGCGATCGGCCCGTTCTGGGATCCGTTCGCCGTCGCCATCTGTCATACGAAGGAAGTTGGCTCGACCTTCCCGCTGCGCTTCGGTGGCAAGGCATCGGCGGCCTCCGGAGCGCCGGTCGATGCCGAGGTGACGCTCATCGGCCTGAAGCGCGACGGCTGGCAGTCCTTCGGCACGGCCAAGGTCTCGTATGGCGATGCCGCCGGCATCCGCATCGCGACGGCCGGTGGCAGTGTCGAGGTGACGCTGATCAGCAAGCGCACCCAGGCGCTCGGCACCGAGATCTTCAGCGATGTCGGCATCGATCTCGGGAGCAAGCGCTATATCGGTGTGAAGTCGACGCACCATTTCCATGCGGCCTACGGCCCGCTCGCCAGCGAGGTGGTCTATTGCGACGGCCTCGGGCCGTCACCGCTCGACTCCCGGCGCTATCCCTATCGCAAGATCAGTCGGCCGCACTGGCCGCACGACGAGCTGCCGCCTGGGCGGTTCATCGTCTGACTTGCCGAAATCCGAATTTGGGCTTTCGCCGGAGCGGAAATTCGGAAATCATGACCACCTCAAGGCCGGGATGCGGCAGGGCACGGCCAGCCACTAGCACCAAGCCAAGCACCAGGAAGGAAACCGCACCGATGCGAACGACACGCAGGACTTTCGTTCACGGCAGCATGGCGACGGCGGCCGCGAGCACGGCGCTGACCAGCCTGTCCTGGCAGTCGGCCATGGCGCAGGATTCCGGCGGCACGATCCGGGCCGTCATGCAGGGCGACCTGCGCGCCTTCGACCCCATTTGGACCACGGCCAACATTACCGCCTACCACGGCGCCATGATCTACGACACGCTCTTCGCGCTGGATGCGGACATGAAGCCCCAGCCGCAGATGGTCGACACCTGGACGGTCTCCGACGACCAGCTCACCTACGAGTTCACATTGCGCGACGGCCTCGAGTTTTCCGACGGCACGCCGGTCACCTCGAAGGATGTCGTCGCCTCGATCCGCCGCTGGGCGGCCCGCGACGGCGCCGGCCAGCACATGATGCTGCGCGTCAAGGACATCGTCGCCAGGGACGACAAGACGTTCGCCATCGAGCTGAACGAGCCCTATGGCCTCGTCATCGACATCATGGCCAAGACGTCGACGCCGCTGCTCTACATCATGCGCGAGCAGGAGGCGATGACCGACCCGATGGAGCAGGTGACCGAGTATATCGGCTCCGGGCCGTTCATCTTCAATCGCGAGGAAACGCGCCAGGGTGCGCAGTACGTCTACGACAAGAACCCGAACTACGTGCCGCGGTCGGAGCCGGCTTCCGGCATGGCCGGCGGCAAGGTGGTCAAGGTGGATCGCGTGATCTTCGAGAACATCGACGATTCGCAGACCGCGATGGCCGCCCTGCAGGCCGGTGAGATCGACTTCATGGAGCTGCCGCCGATCGACCTCCTGAGCGTGCTCGAGGCCGATCCGAACATCGCCATCGACGTGCTGAACAACACTGGCAATTACGGCCTGATGCGGCTCAATTTCCTCTACCCGCCCTTCGACAACGTCAAGGCGCGCGAGGCGATGCTCTACCTGATCGATCAGGAAGAGTTCATGCAGGCGACCTTCGGCGACCCCCGCTACTACCGCAAGTGTCCCTCCAACTTCGGCTGCGGCACGCCGATGGAGAACGACGCCAACACCGAGTGGTTCGCCGCGGCCCCCGATCCGGAGCGGGCCAAGCAGCTCTTCGAGGAGGCCGGCTATGACGGCCGCCCGGTCACCGTGCTGCACGCCACCAACATCGACTTCATGAACAACGCGGCGCAGATCGTCGCCCAGCGGCTGCGCGACATTGGCGTCAATGCCGAGCTCGCCACCTCCGACTGGGGCGGCGTGGTGACCCGGCGCGCCGTGCAGGATCCGCCGGAGGACGGCGGCTGGAACATCTTCATCACCTGGGCTGGCGCTGCCTCGGCCAACAACCCGATCGCCCTCGCCGCTCACGCTGCCAACGGCACCAAGGGCTGGTTCGGCTGGCCCACGGACGAGCGGCACGAGGAGCTGCGCGACGAATGGGCGGCCGCCCAGGGCCTCGAGGCGCAGCAGGAGGTCGCCCGGCAGATCCAGGATAACGCCTGGAACTTCGTGCCGCATGTCTGGCTCGGCCAGTGGGTGTCGCCCGTGGCTCATCGCACGAACCTCGAGGGTATTTTGAAGATCCCCGAGATCATTCCCTTCTGGAACATCGAGAAGACCTGATCCTGCTCGCCGTGCAACGATCGAGCTCGAGGGAGCGGTGCCGTTTGCGGCACCGCTCCTGCTAACCGATGCTGGGCTACATCATCCGCCGGCTCGGCTCGACGGTGCTTGTCATGGGCATCGTCGGGGTCTTCGTCTTTCTTCTCCTGCACCTCTCGCCGGGTGATCCGGCGGCGATCGTCGCCGGCGACAATGCGACCCCGGACCAGATCGCCCAGATCCGCGAACGACTGGGACTCGATGATCCCCTGCCGGTGCAGTTCGTCCGCTGGTTTGGCGGCGTGCTGCAGGGCGATCTCGGCATCTCGATCTTCTCCAATGAGCCGGTCGCCAAGCTGATCGGCGAAAGGCTCGAGCCGACCATCTCCCTCTCGCTCACCACCATCGTCTTCGCGGTCGTCATCGCCGTCTCGTTCGGCGTGCTGGCGGCATGGCGCGCCGGCACGCTGATCGACCGGGCGCTCATGGGCTTCTCGGTGCTCGGCTTCTCGGTGCCGGTCTTCGTCGTCGGCTACCTGCTCATCTATCTCTTCTCGATCAACCTCGGCTGGCTGCCGGTTCAGGGCTACGCCCCCATCGCCGACGGTTTCGGCCCCTGGATCCAGCGGCTGATCCTGCCGACGATCGCGCTCGGCCTCGCCTATGTCGCCCTGATCGCCAGGATCACGCGCACCTCCATGCTCGAGGTGCTGTCCGAGGACTACATCCGGACGGCCAAGGCCAAGGGGGTGGCGACCCGGCCGATGCTGCTCAAGCACGCGCTGAAGAACGCCGGCGTGCCCATCGTCACGGTGATCGGCATCGGCATCGCGCTGCTGATCGGCGGCGTGGTGATCACCGAGACCGTCTTCAACATACCGGGCGTCGGCCGCCTCGTGGTCGACGCCATTGCCAAGCGAGACTACCCGATCATCCAGGGTGTCATCCTGCTCTTCTCGGGCGTCTATGTGCTGGTCAACCTGCTGGTCGACCTCTCCTACAGCTTTCTCGATCCGAGGATCCGCTATTGAGCGCCCGTGCCGTCCCGCCGGCGGCTGCGGCCGTCACCGCCCCGCCGCCGCGCGCCCGACCGTCCTTCGGACGGTTCCTGCGGCGCAACCCGACCATGGCGCTGGGCGGCTTCATCCTGATCCTGCTCCTGGTCATCGCGCTGGCGGCGCCCTACTTCGCCGGCGATCCGATCGCCATGACCCCGGCCCAGCGCCTGAAGCCGCCTTCGGCCGAGTTCTGGTTCGGCACCGACCATCTCGGTCGCGACGTCTTTGCGCGCACCATCTACGGAGCCAGGATCTCGCTCCTGGTCGGCCTCTCGGTCGCCATCTTCTCGATTGTCGTCGGCCTCGCGATCGGCCTCCTCGCCGGCTATTTCCGCAAGGTGGATGCCGTCGTGATGCGCCTCATGGACGGGCTCATGGCGATCCCGGCGATCCTGCTCGCGATCGCCCTGGTGGCCCTGACCAAGGCCAGCGTCTTCATCGTCATCATCGCCATCACCATTCCTGAGGTGCCGCGCGTCGTCCGACTGGTGCGGAGCGTGGTGCTCAGCGTGCGCGAGGCCCCCTACGTGGAGGCTGCCGTCGCCAGCGGTACCCGAACGCTCCGGATCATCCGCCGCCACATCCTGCCGAACACCATCGCCCCCCTGATCGTGCAGTCGACCTACATCTGCGCCTCGGCAATTCTCGTGGAGGCCGCGCTCTCCTTCCTCGGCGCCGGCACGCCACCGGACGTGCCGACCTGGGGCAACATGATCGCCCAGAGCCGGCTCTACCTGAGCGTCGCACCCTGGACCATCTTCTGTCCGGGCATCGCGCTCGCCATCGTCGTGCTGGCGGTCAACCTGCTCGGCGACGGGCTGCGCGACCGGCTCGACCCGCGCCTCGCGCGACGGATGTGAGATGGCGGCCGTGACCGAGAAGCTCCTCAGCGTCCGGGATCTCGAGACGCATTTCTTCACCGCCGACGGCGTCACCCGGGCGGTCGGCGGCGTGTCGTTCGACGTCATGCCAGGCGAGACGGTCGGCATCGTCGGCGAATCGGGCTGCGGCAAGAGTGTCACCGCCCTGTCGATCATGCGCCTCCTGCCGGACCGCCTGGCCCGCACCGTCGGCGGCAGCATCAGGTTCGAGGGCACCGACCTCCTGGCGCTGGACGAGGCCAGGATGCGCGACATCCGCGGCAACCGGGTCGCCATGATCTTCCAGGAGCCGATGACCAGCCTGAACCCGGTGCTGACCATCGGCGACCAGATCGCCGAGGCCGTGCGCATCCACGAGGGAGCCAGCACCGAGAAGGCCAACGCGCGCGCCGTCGAGATGCTGAAGCTGGTGCGCATCCCCGATGCCGAGCGGCGGCTCGGCGACTACCCGCACCAGTTCTCCGGCGGGATGCGCCAGCGGGTGATGATCGCCATGGCGCTCGCCTGCAACCCGAAGCTGCTCATCGCCGACGAGCCGACGACAGCCCTCGATGTGACGATCCAGGCGCAGATCCTCAAGCTGATGATCGAGCTGAAGGCACGCACCGGGGCGGCGGTC
>CAZGUW010000127.1:11516-13137 GCA_964528705.1 uncultured Geminicoccaceae bacterium | reverse complement strand
GCGTTGACGCTGGCCCCCCGAGAGCTGGTGCGGATAGGATCCGAGTCGTTGCTCCGCATTGCGGATGCCGACCTGTTCCATGAGTTCGAGCGTCCGCTTCCGCGCCGCCGGTCCGGACAGGCCCTGGTGCAACGACAGGATCTCGCCGATCTGCTTCTCGACGACATGCAGCGGATTGAGCGACGTCATCGGCTCCTGGAAGATCATGCTGATATCGTTGCCCCGGACGGCCCGCAATTCGGATTCGGTCGCGGAAAGCAGGTCCTTGCCGTTGAACAGGACGGAGCCGCCGGGATGGCTGGCGGCAGGATAGGAGAGCAGCTTGAGAACGGACAGCGCCGTGACCGACTTGCCCGATCCCGATTCGCCGACCAGCGCCACCGTTTCGCCGTTGGCGATATCGAATGACACCCGGTCGACGGCCAGCGTCGAACTGTCGCCCTGCGTGAACAGGACAGAGAGATCGCGGATGGAAAGAAGCGCTTCGCTCATTGGAACGTCTTCCTCGGATCGAAGGCGTCGCGCGCGGCTTCGCCGATGAAGATGAGCAGTGACAGCATCACTGAAATGATGACGAAGGCGGTGATGCCGAGCCAGGGCGAGCGCAGATTGTCCTTGCCCTGTGCGATCAGTTCGCCGAGCGACGGCGAACCCGGAGGAAGACCGAAGCCGAGAAAGTCGAGCGACGTCAGCGTGGTGATCGAGCCAGAAAGGATGAAGGGCAGGAAGGTGAGCGTCGCCACCATGGCGTTCGGTAGCAGGTGGCGGAACATGATCGTCGCATTGCCGACGCCGAGGGCGCGGGCCGCGTTGACATATTCGAAATTGCGCGCCCTGAGGAATTCCGCCCGGACGACGCCGACGAACGCGACCCAGGAAAACACCAGCATGATGCCGAGCAGGATCCAGAAGCCCGGCGGCAGGACCGAGGCGATGATCAGCAGAATATAGAGGACCGGCATCGCCGACCAGATCTCGATGAACCGTTGCAGGAGCAGATCCGTCCAGCCGCCGAAAAAGCCCTGGATCGCACCCATCGATACGCCGATCAGTGCCGAGAAGGCAGTCAGGATCAGTCCGAAAAGGACGGAGATCCGGAATCCGTAGATCACGCGTGCCAGCACGTCGCGGGCCTGGTCGTCTGTTCCCAGCCAGTTGAGATTGCCGAGATTGCAGCCGGGATCATCGGCACCGAGCGGATAGGCGGCGCATCGTTTTTCGGAGTCCATCAGCCAGAATGGCGGTGTCGGCGCGGAATCGGGAATGTCGTAATTGGATGTCAGGTAGGAATAGCGGATCGGCGGCCACAGGATCCAGCCATTGGATTCGATCTCTTCATAGATCACCGGATCGCGATAGTCCGTGACGGCGAGGAATCCGCCGAACTTCTCCTCGGGGTAGGAGATGGCGACCGGAACCAGCAGTTCCCCCTTGTACCAGGCCAGAAGCGGTCTGTCGTTGGCGACCAGTTCCGAGACCAGGCTCAGTCCGAACAGAACCAGGAAGATCCACATCGACCAGTAGCCGCGTCGGTTGGCCTTGAAATTGGCCCATCGGCGTTTCGCCACGGGCGAGAAGAAGCCTTTCGGCGGGCCTTGTGTCTCGACCTTCTTGTCCGGGA
>CAZGUW010000127.1:0-11506 GCA_964528705.1 uncultured Geminicoccaceae bacterium | reverse complement strand
CGTCCCGCTTCTCGAAGTCGATGCGGGGATCGATTACCGTATAGGTGATGTCCGACACGAGGTTGGTCACGAGCCCCATCAGCGAGAAGATGAAGAGCGTGGCAAAGACCACCGGGTAGTCGCGGTTGAGAACCGATGAATATCCGAGCCGGCCGAGACCATCGAGCGAGAAGATCGTCTCGATCAGCAGCGAGCCGGTGAAGAAGGAGGAAATGAAGGCCGCCGGAAAACCCGCAATGATGATCAGCATCGCGTTGCGGAACACATGGCCGTAGAGCACCTGGCGGTCCGTCAGCCCCTTGGCTCGGGCCGTGACCACATACTGCTTCCGGATCTCGTCGATGAAGGAGTTCTTGGTCAGCAGCGTCGTGGTCGCGAAGGCGGCCAGCGACAGGGCGACGAGCGGCAGGGCGAGATGCCAGAAATAGTCGAGGACCTTCTCGCCCAGCGACAGTTCGCTGAAATTCTCCGAGACCAGACCACGCAACGGAAACCAGTCGAAGAACGAACCGCCGGCGAACATGACGATCAGGAAGATCCCGAACAGGAAGCCCGGTATGGCATAGGCGATGACGATCACGCCCGAAGTCCAGACATCGAAGCGCGAGCCGTCCGTCACGGCCTTCCGGATACCGAGCGGGATCGAGATGCCGTAGGACAGGATCAGGATCCAGAAGCCGAGCGAGATCGAGACCGGCAGCTTCTCCTTGATAAGCTGGATGACGCTCTTGTCGGAAAAGAAGCTCTTGCCGAAATCGAGTCGAAGGTAGCTGCCGAGCATCATGAAGAAGCGCTCGCCGGCCGGCTTGTCGAAACCGTACATCCGCTCGATCTCGGCGACGAAGCGCGGATCGAGGCCCTGAGCGCCGCGATAGCGGCTGTCGGACCCGCCGGTCGAAGGCGGGCCGCCGCCCGCCTCGCCGCCGCCCCCGGCTCCCGAGACCCGGGCCGTACTGGAGACCGCCGTGCCGGAGATCTCGGCGATAATCTGCTCCACCGGCCCGCCGGGCGCCGCCTGGATGACGACGAAGTTGACGACCATGATCCCGAAAAGGGTCGGAATGATCAGCAGCAGGCGGCGAACGACATAGGCGAGCATTCGCTGCAGCGCACTCCGTTACTGGCCGGCTTGGTCTTGCGCGGGAGAGGTGTCCTCGGCCAGCGTCTGCTTCTGGCCCGCGATCTGCCGCTCCCTGCCGGTGTCGATCCACCAGGCGTCGAGATCGAGGAGGAAGCGCGGGGTGCGGCCCGTATGTCGGAGCTTGTCCCAGTAGGCCACGCGGTAGCCGCGGCTGTGCCAGTTCGGGATGACGTAGTGGCCGGCCAGCAGCACGCGGTCGAGGGCGCGGGTCGCGGCCACGAGGTCCTCGCGCGAATCGGCAGCGATGACGCGGTTGATCAGCGCGTCGACGACCGGATCGCAGATACCGGCGAAGTTCCGGCTGCCGTTCGTCTCCGCCGCCTCGCAGGACCAGAAATCGCGCTGCTCGTTGCCCGGCGACTGCGACTGCCCCCAGACGTTGACCGCCATGTCGAAATCGAAGGCGTCCATCCGGTTCTGGTACTGCGCCGTGTCGACCGTCCGCATCGTCGCGTCGATGCCGAGCCGTTCGAGATTGCGCAGCATCGGTCCCACGATACGCTCGAAGGACGGGTTGACCAGCAGGACCTCGAACCGCATCGGCTGCCCGGTGTCGCCGTTGACCAACTTGCGGGTCTGCGGATCGATGACCCAGCCGGCGTCCCGTAGCAGTTCGAGGGCCGTCCGCAGATTGTCGCGCAGCTCGCCGGACCCGTCGGTCGAGGGCGGCTCGTAGACGGTCGTGAAGACCGTCTCCGGCAGCTGCGAGCGGTAGGGCTCGAGGATCGCCAGCTCACGCTCGTCCGGCAGCTCACGCGCGGCCAGCTCGCTATTGGAGAAATAGCTCTTGGTCCGGCTGTAGAGCCCGTAGAACAGCGTCTGGTTCGTCCATTCGAAATCGAACGCATAGGCCAGCGCCTCACGCACCCGGGGATCCTCGAAGATCTCGCGCCTAGTGTTGAAGACGAACCCCTGCATGCCGTCGCCGCTCTCGTCCGGGATCTCCTCCTTGACGATCAGGCCGGCATCGACGGCCGGGCCGGTGTAGGCGGTGGCCCAGAGTCGGGCGATGTTCTCGATGCGGATGTCGTATTGCCCGGCCTTGAAGGCCTCGAGCGCCACGTTCGCATCGCGGAAATACTCGTAGCGGATGCGATCGAAGTTGTAGCGCCCCTTGTTGACCGGAAGGTCCCGGCCCCAGTAGTCCGCCACCCGCTCATAGGTGATCGACCGGCCGGGATCGACCGCCGCCACCTTGTAGGGTCCGCTGCCGAGCAGCGGCTCGAGGGTCGAGGCCTCGAAGTCCCGCCCTTCCCAGAAGTGCTTCGGCAGGATCGGCAGCTCGCCGACGATCAGCGGCAGCTCCCGGTTCATCTCGCCGTCGAAATGGAAGAGGACGCGCCCCTCGCCGGCCGCCTCGGCACCCACCACGTTGGCGTAGTAGGCGCGGTAGAGAGGATGACCCTTCGTCTTGATGGTCTCGAGGCTGAAGATCACGTCATCGACCGTCACCGGCGTGCCGTCGTGCCAGCGCGCCTCGGGCCGCAGGTTGAAGGCCACCCACGAGCGGTCCTCGGGCATCTCGATCGTCTCGGCGAGCAGGCCATAGGCCGCGAACGGCTCGTCGTAGGACCGGGCCGTCAGGGTCTCGAACGTGCTGCCGAGGCCGGCGGCCGCCTGGCCACGCAGGATGAACGGGTTGAGGCTGTCGAACGTACCTAGCGCCGAGTAGACGATCTCGCCACCCTTGGGCGCATCCGGATTGGCATAGGCGAAATGCGTGAAGTCCGCCGGATAGGCGAGATCGCCGTACATCGCCACGCCATGCGATGGCGTGACGTCCTCGGTCGCGCCAGCCCCGGGGGCGATCGCCAGCATGGCGGCCAGCGCGATCATTGGCGTACGGCTCATCCGTTCCTCACATCTGCGGTCGCGACACTCCCGGCCATGGCTTTAACGATGTGCGGTACGGATGCAAATGAACGTTCCCGCATCAACTGGTCATCATTTCACCACGCGGGCGGGCAACGGCGCCTCATTGCCCTTCGAGCGGCACCGGCGCGTCGCTCAGCGAGTGCAGATAGGCGATCAGGGCCGCACGGTCTTCCGGCTTGCGCACCCCGGCGAAGGCCATCTTGTTGCCGGGCGCGAACTCCTTGGGGTTCTCGAGGTAGTGGTCGAGCTTCTCGACGTCCCAGTTGCCGGCAATCTCCTGCAGCGCCGGCGAGTAGTTGAAACCCTCGCCCGTGCCGACATCACGGTCGTAGACCCCCCAGAGCGCCGGCCCCACCCGGTTGCCGCCACCTTCGTCGACACTGTGGCAGGCGGCGCACTGCCGGAAGAGCTTCTGGCCAGCCGCCGGATCGGCCGCCGCGACCATGGCGACGAGGTCACCCCCGCCATCCGCGGCCGGCGCTGCCTCGGCTGCGGGTGCTGCCTCCGCCGTTTCGGTCGGTGCTGCCTCGGCCGTCTCGGTCGGCGCCGCCTCTGCGCCTTCTGCAGCCGCCGCATCCTCGCCGCCCTCGGCAGCCGGCGCCTCGCCCGCCGACTCCTCGACCGGCACCGGCTCGGGCAGCGGCACGGGATCGGCGGCAAGGGTCCGCAGATAGGCGATCAGGTCGGCCCGCTTCTTGTCGTCCTTGAGCCCGGCATAGCTCATCGCGGTGCCCGGCGCGTAGTCGCGCGGCGCCGCCAGGAAGGCGTTCAGCTTGTCGTAGTCCCACTCACCTTCCATCCCCTGGAGGGTGTCGGAGTAATTGAAGCCGCCGCTGCTCGCCACGTCGCGGCCAACGATGTCCCAAAGGTGCGGGCCCACTCCGTCGGCCCCGCCCTCCTCGAAGCTGTGGCAGGCGGCGCACTGGCGGGTCTGCGCTTCGCCGGCAGCCGGATCGGCCTCGGCGAGCAGGTTGGCGAACGGCACTTCCGGCTCGTCGGCCACGTCGCCCGCATCCTCGACCACGGCGACGCTGAACGCGTGCTCCTCATGGCCATGATGCGGGCCATAGAGGATGCCGGCGATGATGCCCGACGCGGAAGCGAGGATGCCGGCCGTCAGGACGCCCGCCATGACCTTGTTGAGTTCGAGGGATGATGCCATAGGAAATTCTGTTCCCCAGTCTGCCGCGGCCGCCCGTCATGCCGCCGCACCGCGCACGCCGATGCTTCCGTTCAGGCAGTGTGGTCGGTAGCGGACAGGGGCCTGAACCGTCAAGCCGCCACCACGTCGCTACCCCGAGACTCACCGACCGGAGCCGAAATTTGAGTTCTCCAAAAACCGCAGGCGTCAATTCGTCGCGCAATGTGGTGCTCATCCCGGCACGCCTGCGCTCGTCGCGGCTGCCCGACAAGCCTCTGGCCCTCATTCGTGGCGAGCCGATGATCGTCCACGTCTGGCGCCGCGCCATGGAGGCGGAGATCGGCCCGGTCGTCGTCGCCTGCGCCGAGCCGGCCATCGCCGAGGCAATTCAGAAGGCCGGCGGCCGCGCCGTGCTGACCGACCCCGAGCTGCCCTCGGGCACCGACCGCATCTACGCAGCGCTGCTCGAGATCGACCCCGACGGAGGCTTCGACCGGGTGATCAACCTGCAGGGCGACATGCCGACCCTCGACCCGCGCTGCCTGCACGACGTGCTGGCCCCGTTCGAGCTGCCGGGGATCGACATCGCCACCCTCGCCGACGCCACCGACGACGAGGCCGAGAAGAACGACCCCAACACGGTCAAGGCCATCATCTCCTTCCGTTCCGCGGAGATCGGCGAGGCCCTCTACTTCACCCGCGCCAACTCGCCCTGGGGCGAGGGGCCCGTCTATCACCATATCGGCCTCTACGCCTTCACGCGAACCGCCCTCGACCGGTTCGCCGCCCTGCCGCCGAGCCCGCTCGAGCGCCGCGAGAAGCTCGAGCAGCTGCGCGCCCTCGAGAACGGTATGCGAATCGGCGTAAAGCTCGTACAAGCCGTGCCCTTCGGGGTCGACACCCCGGCGGATCTCATGAAGGCGCGAAAGATTCTCGGTGATGGATGAGCAGGCGAACGACGAAGCGGTCGACCCGGCAGGCGCGCACCAGCGCATAGCGTTCCAGGGCCGGCCCGGCGCCTACTCGCACATGGCCTGCCGGCAGGCCTACCCCGAGCTCGAGCCTTTGCCCTGCGAGTCGTTCGAATCCGCCTTCGCCGCGGTGCGCGACGGCCTCGCCCGCTACGCCATGATCCCGGTGGACAACACCGTCGCGGGCCGGGTCGCCGACGTGCACCACCTGATGCCGCATTGCGGCCTGCACATCATCGGCGAGCAGTTTCTCAGGGTGAACCATCACCTCCTGGCCCTGCCGGGCGCCACCATGGCGACGATCCGCCAAGTCCAGAGCCATGTCCACGCGCTCGGCCAGTGTCGCAAGTTCCTCAACGAGCACAAGCTGAAGCCGGTGGTCGCCGCCGATACGGCGGGTGCCGCCGCCGACCTCGCCGAGACCCGCGATCTCGAGACGGCCGTCATCGCCTCGCAGCTCGCCGCGGAGATCTACGGCCTCGTCAGCCTGACCGCCGATGTCGAGGATGCCGAGCACAACACCACGCGCTTCCTCGTGCTCGCCCAGGAACCCCGTTACCCGGGCGTCAAGGACGGGCCGGCCATCACCAGCTTCCTCTTCAAGGTCCGCAACGTGCCGGCCGCGCTCTACAAGGCCATGGGCGGCTTCGCCACCAACGGCGTCAACATGCTGAAGCTCGAGAGCTATATCGACCCGACCTTCCAGCAGGCGCAGTTCTACGCCGACATCCTCGGCCATCCCGACGACGAGGCGGTGCGCTTCGCCATGGAGGAGCTCCGCTTCTTCGCCCACCACATCGAGGTCTTCGGCGTCTACCCGACCTCGCCGTTCCGGGAGCGGCTCCGCTAGGCGGCGAGCTCGGCGAGCCTGAGCTCGATCTGCGGCAGACGGTCGAAGCCCCAGAAGGGTTCGCCGTCAACGAAGAAGAAGGGCGAGCCGAAGACACCCCGCGCCACCGCCTCTTCCGTCACCGCCCGCAACCGCTCCTTGATCGCCGGCGTGGCAATCGCGGCAAGCCCGGCCGCTTTGTCGCCTCCCGTACTCTCCAGAAGATCCGCGACGACGGCCCGGTCGCTGATGTCCCGGTCCTCCGCGAAGAACGCCTTGAACGCCGCCACGGCGAACGGCACGGCCGCTTCGGGGCGCGTTTCCTCGAGCCAGTAAAAGACGCGGGCAACGGCGAGCGTGGCGAGCGGGAAGCGGCTCGGCAGGCGGAACGGGATGCCGGCGAGGCGCGCCGTGCGCGCGAGGTCCAGCTTGGCATACTCGCCCTTGAGTGGGATCTCGACGAGCGGCTTCCCCCCGGTGGCGGCGAAAGCCACGCCCAGCATCATCGGCCGCCAAGTCACGTCACGCCCGAACCGTTCGGCAAGCGCCCCGATGCGATGACTCGCCAGATAGGCGTAAGGGCTGGAAAAATCGAAGTAAAAGTCGATCGGCTCAGGCATCGCCTCAATCCCGTCGTCGGCCGACCGCGTCCGCCAGCACGCAGAGCAGCTCGAACATGATGTTGACCCCGACCCAGGCGGTCTGGCCCGAAGGGTCGAAGGGCGGGCTCACCTCGACGAGATCGGCGCCGACCAGGTCGAGGCCCGCGAGGCGGCGGACCATGCGCTGCGCCTGATGGGTGGTGAAGCCGCCGATCTCCGGTGTGCCGGTGCCCGGCGCCATCGAGGGATCGATGCCGTCGATGTCGAAGCTCACATAGACCGGCCCGCTGCCCGCGATGGCCCTGGCCTCGTCCATCACCGCATCCGTGCCGCGGTCCATGAGCTCCTCGATCATGACGATCCGCACCCCGTTGGCCCGGCCCCAGGCGACGTCCTCGCCGTCATAGGCCGTCCCGCGAATGCCGATCTGCACGACCCGCCTTGGATCGAGCAGCCCCTCCTCGCAGGCGCGCCGGAAGGGCGTCCCGTGGGTGTAGCGATAGCCGCCGAAATAGCTGTCGTAGAGGTCGGTATGCGCATCGAAATGGATCATGCCGAGCGCCCGCCCCCGGGCGATACCGCGCAACACCGGCAGGGAGATCAGATGATCGCCGCCGGCCGTCATCGGCACGATGCCGGCCCCGGCAAGGCGCCCAAAGAAGGCCGAAACCTTCCCGAGCGTGTCGTCGACGCTTGCCGGGTTGACCGGGCAGTCGCCGAGGTCGGCGCAGCGCGCCTGATGGAAGGGTCGGATGCCGGTCGCCTGGTTGACAAGGCGGACCATGGTCGAGAGATCGCGGAGCTGCCGGGGGCCGTGGCGGGCACCGGGCCGGTTCGTGGTGCCCCCGTCCCAGGGCACACCGACCAGCCCGATCTGCACCTCGGCCAGCCGTGGCTCGTCGAGATCCACTTGCGGCAGACGCATGAAGCTGACCGGCCCCGCGAAGCGCGGCAGGTTCATGCCGGAGCGTGGCACGAAGTCGTGGGAGCCACCCTGGTCCGTCATGGAGGCGCCTCCTCGAGCCTTTCGCCCATTCAGAAGATCGGGTCGATCGCCTGCACGCAGGCGACCGCACTCATATTCACCATGCCCCGCGTCGACACCGACGAGCTCACGATATGCGCCGGCAGGCGCGGGCCGACCAGGATCGGGCCGATCGAGACGACACCCGTCACCACCTTGACGAGATTGTAGGCGACGCTCGCCGCGTCCAGGGACGGCATGATCAGGAGATTGGCGCGACCGACCAGGCGCGAGCGCGGCATCAGCCGATCGCGGATCACCGGCGAGAGCGCGCTGTCGGCCTGCATCTCGCCGTCGATATCGAGCTCCGGTTCGGCCTCGCGGATGATCTCGAGGGCGGCCCGCAGCCGCCGCGCCGAAGCCTGCTCGCGACTGCCGAAATTGCTCGCCGAGACGAGCGCCACCTTGGGCTCGATGCCGAAGCTGCGCACCACCCCCGCCGCCGCCAGCGTCGTCGCGGCAATCTCCTCCGCGTCGGGTTCCTCGGAGACGTTGGTGTCGCCGATGAAGAGCGGCCCCTCGTCCAGCACCAGCGCATGGATGGTGGAGGCCTCCTCCATCGTCGCCTTCATGCCGACCACGTCGGTGATGTGCCGGAGATGGCTGGCAAACGAGCCGACCGGTCCGGCGAGCAGCGCGTCGGCCTCGCCCCGGGCGATCATGATGGCGCCAATGACCGTGCGCCGCGTGCGGACGATGTCGCGGGCAGCCTGCGGGCTCACCCCCTTGCGGTCCATGCGGTCCAGGTAGAACGCCACGTACTCGTTATAGCGGGGGTCGCTGTCGGGGTTGCAGAGCTCGAAGTCCTGGCCCTCGGCGAGGCGCAGCCCGAGCCGCTCGATCCGCATGGCGACCACGTCGGGCCGGCCGATGAGCACCGGCCGGGCGAGGCCCTCGTCCACCACAACCTGCACCGCGCGCAGCACGGTCTCCTCCTCGCCGTCCGTGTAGACGAGGCGCCTTGGTGCCGCCGCGGCCCGCTCGAAGAGCGGCTTCATGAGCAGGCCGGAGCGGAAGACCCGCTCCGACAGCCGCTGCCGGTAGGCGCGGAAATCGCTGATCGGCCGGCGGGCGACACCGGTCTCGACGGCCGCCCTGGCCACCGCGATCGGCAGCTCGACGATCAGCCGGGGATCGAAGGGCTTGGGGATGAGGTAGTCGCGCCCGAACGACAGGCTGTCATGGCCATAGGCCGAGGCCACCGTGTCCGGGGTGGTGCTGCGCGCGAGCCGCGCCAGTGCCTCGGCGCAGGCGCTCTGCATCTCCCGGTTGATGGTGGTCGCCCCGACATCGAGCGCACCTCTGAAGATGAAGGGGAAGCAGAGGACGTTGTTGACCTGGTTCGGGTGGTCGCTGCGGCCCGTGGCGACGATGACGTCGGGCCGGGTGCGCCGGGCCAGCTCCGGGTCGATCTCCGAGACCGGGTTGGCGAGCGCCAGCACCAGGGGATCGGGCGCCATGCGCGCCAGCATCTCGGGCTTCAGCACGTTCGGCGCCGAGAGGCCGAGGAAGATGTCGGCCCCTTCGATCACGTCGCCCAGCGTGCGATGCGGCGTGTCCTGCGCGTAGCGCGCCTTGTAGGGGTCCATCGTGGTGGCACGGCCCTTGTAGACGACGCCGTCGATGTCGGTGACCATGACGTTCTCGGGCTTGAGCCCGCGTGCCACCAGGAGATCGAGGCAGGCCAGTGCCGCCGCCCCGGCGCCGCTGGTGACGAGACGGCAATCCTCGAGGCGCTTCTTCGCCAGGAGGAGGCCGTTCGCGACGGCGGCGGCGACGATGATCGCCGTGCCGTGCTGGTCGTCGTGAAAGACGGGGATCTGCATCCGCGCCTGCAGCTTCTCCTCGACGACGAAGCACTCGGGCGCCTTGATGTCCTCGAGATTGATCGCCCCGAAGGTCGGCTCGAGCGCCGCCACCACCTCGACCAGCCGGTCGGGGTCGAGCTCCGCAACCTCGATGTCGAAGGCGTCGATGCCGGCGAACTTCTTGAAGAGCACCGCCTTGCCTTCCATCACCGGCTTGCCGGCGAGCGGGCCGATGGCACCGAGGCCCAGCACCGCCGTGCCGTTGGTGACCACGGCGACGAGATTTCCCCTGGCGGTGTAGTGATCGGCGGCTTCGGGATCGTTCTTGATCGCCTCGCAGGCGTAGGCCACGCCCGGCGAATAGGCGAGCGAGAGATCGCGCTGCGTGGCGAGCGGCTTGGTGGCGGTGACCTCGAGCTTGCCGGCGGTCGGCCGCGAATGGTAGTCCAGCGCATCCTGCTCGAGCCGGTCGGTCATGCCCATTCCCTTCTTCAGCGCCGCGTCGTCGCCCAGCGAGCCCGAGGAGTCCGCCCTGTCGGAATCAATGGCGGCTGGTAACGAATTCACAGCCCCGCCGCAAGGCGCGCCGGCGGGCTCGATCGCACCGGACGCGCCACGGCGCGCTTCCGGCATGGAATGGCGAAGGTCGCACGAGCTCGTCCCCTATGACCACTCCCTTCGTGCCATGGAGGAGCGTGCGGCGTCGATTGCGGCCGGCAATGCGGCGGAGCTGGTCTGGCTGCTCGAGCATCCGCCGCTGGTGACGGCCGGCACGAGCGCGGTCGACGCCGAGCTCCTCGAGCCCGCGCGCTTTCCCGTGCACCGGGCCGGGCGCGGCGGCAAGTTCACCTATCACGGCCCCGGCCAGCGCACGGCCTATGCCGTCCTCGACCTCTCGCGCCGCCGCCGGGACCTGCGCTGGTACGTCCATAGTCTCGAGGAATGGCTGATCCGGACACTTGCCGCCTTCGGTGTCCGGGGCGAAAGGCGCGATGGCCGGATCGGCATCTGGGTCGTGATGCCGGGCGGCCGCGAATGCAAGATCGGGGCGATCGGCGTGCGCGTGCGCCGCTGGGTCGCCTATCACGGCATCGCCCTGAACGTGGCGCCGGACCTCGAGCACTTCTCCGCCATCGTGCCCTGCGGCATCAGTGAGCACGGCGTGACCTCGCTCGCCGATCTCGGCATCGCCGCGACCATGGCCGAGGTGGACCACGAGTTGCGGCTGGCCTTCCCGGCACTCCTGGCGGCTACCGCCGGGCGATCCTGAGGCCGAGCGGCCTCCGGCGACGCAGGCGGTGGTCATTTCGTGGGCAGGCACCTAGGTTGGGGAGGACAGGAAGGATTGGGAGCTTGGATGCGCGTGCGTGATCGCTTTCTCCTGGCGCTGGCGGCCGGGGCGATGCTGGTGCTCGTCGGCGGCACCGGTGCCCTGGCGCAGTGCACGGCCTTCGCGGCACCCGGCGTGGAATGGCGACGCTGCCTGCAGGACGGCAGCAACCTGCAGGGTGCCCAGCTCACCGGCGCCGACCTGCGCGACAGCTCGTTTCGCCGCACCCTGTTCGACGGGGCCGATCTCTCCGGCATCCGGGCCCGTCGCGCCCGTTTCACCTCGGCATCGATGCAGGGCGTCGACCTCTCGAACGCCGATCTCACCCTCGCCGACTTCACCAATGCCGACCTCAGCGACGCCTCGCTGCGCGACGCCACGCTGCGCCGCACGAGCTTCGTCAACGCCATCCTGCGCGGCGCCGACCTGACGGGCGCCAACCCGCTCGAGGCCGACTTCAGCCGCGCCGACCTCGCCGGCGCTACCTGGGTCGACGGCCAGACCATCTGCGGCGAAGGCTCGATCGGCCGCTGCCACCCGGCCCCCGCCGCCGACGCGGGCGCCATCAGCAACTGACCGCAGCACCCGACTGTCGCGGTATACGCGACAGTGACCCTTGGGTTGTCGCGTATAACGCGACAACAGCCTGCCAGCTGTCGCATTATACGCGACAGCTGGCGTCGGGATGTCGCGTAAAGCGCGACAGTTTTACTCCGCTGTCGCACGATACGCGACAGGTGACGACGAACGAAACCGCCGAGTCAACGAAGGAACCCACGGATTCG
>CAZGUW010000126.1:0-13159 GCA_964528705.1 uncultured Geminicoccaceae bacterium | reverse complement strand
CGAGCGCCCGCAGTAGCACGCCGGCCCGGGCCGCTCCTCGTCGCGCGGCCAGGGGAGCGGGATGTGGCCCCACTCGCCGGCGATCGCGTTGCCGCCCCGCAGGACACGGCCGCCGACGACGATGCCGCCGCCGACCCCGGTCCCCAAGATGACGGTGAAGACGACATCCGCCCCGGCACCCGCGCCGTCGGTCGCCTCGGAGAGGGCGAGGCAGTTGGCATCGTTGGCGAAGGCGACCTTGCGGCCGAGCAGGGCCTGGAAGTCCCGGTCGAGCGGCCGGTCGTTGAGCCAGGTGGAATTCGCGTTCTTGATGAGGCCGGTAGCCGGCGAGATGGCGCCCGGGTGGCCGATGCCGACCGTGCCCTCGGCACCGAGCTCCGCCTCCACGGAGCGGACCATGCCGGCCATGCAGTCGAGGGTGGCCTGGTAGTCGCCCCGCGGCGTCGGCTGGCGACGCCGGACGACTTCCCTGCCCTCGCCGTCGAGGGCCACGATCTCGGTCTTGGTGCCGCCGAGGTCGATGCCGATGGCGAGCTGCATGCCTTCCCCCCGATCCGTGCCACCGGTCGGACGACCGGCGGAGCGAACATAGGGGGTCGCGGCGACCGCGACCAGTCGGCCGCCCGGGCCAGCCTAGGGGAGGACGCGGGCCTGCAGGCGGACCTCGCGCGACGGGTCGTTCTCGACGAAGTGCTCGTGCAGCGTCAGCTGGCGCGCGCCCGCATTGCTGGTGAGCCACTCGGCGACCCGCTGCAGCCGCCGCTCCGCCATCCAGGCATTGTAGCGCTTCGCCTCGACCGGATCGGCATCCCGCACGTCGCCGGTGCCGACGGCGGCGGCGAGCTCGATCTCGACCTCGGCATCGCGCGGCAGCTGGTCGACGAAGGCTCGCAGATCGCGGCTGGCCGAGCCCGAGAAGAAGCTGCTGTTGACGGCGAAGACGATCGCCGGGCCGGGCAGCTCGTCGCCGGTGGCAGGCGCCCGGTCTGAAGTCGGGGCAGGCTCGACGGGCGGCGGGGCGGCAGCCACGACCGGTTCCGGTGCGGCGGCGTCCTCGGCCGGTGCCGCAGACTCGACCGGTGCCGGGGGCTCGACGGGCGCCGGCTCCTGCGCCTCGGCGACATCGGCCGGCGGCTCGACCACCTGGGCCGGCGGCTCGATCGTCTGCGCGGGCGCCTGCTCCGGCGGCTGCGCCGGGGCCGGGTCGACAGCAGCCGTTGCCGTCGCCGGCGGCTCGGCCGTGCTCAGCTCGCGCGGGTCGGCCGTCGCAGCGGGCGCGGCGGCCATGGTCGATGGCGTATCGGGCGACGACGGCTCGACCGGCGGCGGGCTCGCCGCCGGCGGGGTCACCGGCGCCGGGGTTTCGGCGGCCGGCGGCGTTGCGGCAGCGACGACCGGTGCTTCGGTCGCCGCGACCGGCAGGTCGTCCGGCAGGGGCGTGCCGTCGCAGTCGTCACCGACATTGAGGCGAAACACCCAGAGCGTGACGCGGGATTCCTTGACCAGGAACTGCCAGTCCCAGACGCTCGCCACGGCGGCAAGCTGCATGCCGTGGCCGGCCAGCGCCGACTGGACGAAATCGGCCCGGGCGCGTGCCAGGCGATGGGCGTTCAGTGTGTCGCCGTCGCGGTTGAGACCTGGCTCGACATGGCCGATCGCCTGGGCGGTGAGGAAGCAGTCGGTCGCCAACGGCTCGAGGAGCGCGTCGAGCGCTGCCAAGGCCTCGGCATCCAGCTCGCCGCTGCCGGTGGCGAAGGGAATGGTGTGGACGCTGACCTGGGCGATGCGCCCGTCCTTGAGAATCAGGGGCGTCGGCTCGCTGAGCAGGTCGTCGATGGCAAGGGCGGGTCTCGCCGCGACCGAGCAGGCCAAGAGGGCGGTGAGGCCGACGATCCAGGGATTGCCGAAATGCGAAGCGGCGCTCTGAGCCACGGGCGATGTCTCCAGGCTTCTCGACCGGCCATGCGCGGCAGCGACACGGCACCGCACCGGCCGGCTCAATGGCGAACCGGGCCGGATACTACCTGCGGTTGATCAGTATGCCTAGAGGCTTTCGACTTCAGCGAACAAAAACCCGCCGGCAGACCGGCGGGCTCCCTCCGCTCGTCGCAGAACGGCCAGACGCGACCCGCGCCCGGCCCTCGCCGCTACTTGATCTTGGCTTCCTTGAACTCGACGTGCTTGCGGGCACGCGGGTCGTACTTCTTGAGCACGAGCTTCTCGGTGGTGGTGCGGGTGTTCTTCTTGGTGGTGTAGAAGAACCCGGTACCAGCCGAGCTCACGAGCTTGATCAGCACGGTGGACGGCTTGGCCATCGCTGGATCCTCGAAAACTGGAAGGTGGAAGCCGGAAGATCGGGGATGGGCGCCGCCCTGTCAAGATCGGCGGCCGCTTCCCTCCGTCAGGGGCGCAGCTCGTTGCCCACGCCCCGGTTGACGAACTCGAGCGTATAGCCGGCCTGCAACGGCAGCTCCGGCTCGACGGTGCCCCAGTCGACGGCCTTCTGGAAGAAGCCCGCCCAGCGCGCTTCGGTCATGGCGCCGACGCCGAGCTCGAGCGCGTCGCCCGAATCGACGATGCCATGCGCCTTCATCGCCTCGATCGAGTAGGCGATCTGTTCCGGCGTCATCTCCGGATTGGCCTCCATGATCAGCGCGTTGCCCGGCGCCGGGTCGCCGTAGAGATAGTCCATCCAGCCGAGGATCGAGGCGTCGACGAAGGCCTGGACGACCTCCGGCTCTTCGTCGACCAGCTCCCGGCGGGTCTGGATCAGGGTCGAGTAGCTGTCATAGCCGGCATCGGCGAGGAGCAGGACCACCGGGTCGAAGCCGCCGACCTCTCGGATGGCGAAGGGCTCGGCGGTGACGTAGCCCTGCTGCACCGCGTCCGGATCGGCGATGAACGGTGCCGGGTTGAAGGTGTAGGGCCGGATCTGGCTGTCTTCGAGCCCGTAGGTGCTCTTCAGCCAGGGCCAGAAGGTCAGCTGGCCGAAGGGCGCGATCAGCAGCGTGCGGCCGACGAGATCCTCGAGGCCGTCAATGCCGACACCCGGATGGGCGAGCAGCGCCTGCGGCTCCTTCTGGAAGATGGCGGCGACGCTCACCACGGGAATGCCCTCGCGCAGGAAGTCGAACTGCCCGAAAAGGTTGCCACCCATGTAGAATTCGAGCCGACCGGCGGCGATGAGCTGGCGGTGGTTGACCTGCGGCCCGCCCTCGCGGATCTCGACGTCGAGGCCGCGCTCGGCATAGAGCCCGGTGGCGAGCGCCTGGTAGAAGCCGCCATGCTCCGCCTGGGCGCGCCAGTTGGTGCCGAACGTGACCTTCCGGTCGGCAGCCGCGGCCGGCGCCGCGAGACACGCCAGCAGTGCCCCGATTCCGGCCAGCAGCCGGCCTGTCGTCCGCCTGTTCAAGAGCATTGTCCAGTCCGTGTCATGGAGTGTTGCGGCGCAGCGTGGCGCAGCAGGCCGCCGGCTTCAAGCGGCCGGTCCCGAAAAATCGAGCTGGTGCCCGACGGGGCGGAACCCCAGACGCGCATAAAGGCCATGCGCGGCATCGTCATGGGCGCCGAGCCAGGCGAACCGCCCACCGCTGGTCAGGAAGGCGTCGAGCAGGGCCCGGCAGACCGCCGTGCCGAGGCCCTGCCGGCGGTGGCCAGCGGCGGTCCAGACACCGGCGAGCTCGGCAGCAGTGCCACCGGCACCGATGAGGCAGGCGCCGGCGACGGGCTGCCCGGTCCGCCGGACGACGGCGACCCGGCAGTTGCCGGCCTCGAGCTCGGCCACGAGCTGCGCGGTCTCGGCAGCCAGGGTGGCCTCTTCCATGGCCTGGCCGAAGACGCCGTTCAGCGCCTCGAGCGCGGCGGCGACGGCGCCGGGCGGCGAGTCCGGTCCCAGCAGCTCGACCTCGCGCGCCGGCGTGCCCCTGCCCGGGCGATCGAGAACCATGACCGGCATGCGCTGGCGGCGGACGAAGCCGGCATCGCCGAGCGCCGCCACGAGATCGGGCCAGCGTTCCTCGATGAATTCCAGTCGGGCCGGCCGGCCGGCCGTGCGGAAGACGCCCGCCATCCGGTGGATCGCGGACGGCCAGTCGCCGGGCCGCGCCACCGGCACGGCGACGTTGCGGTAGAAGGGGTCGGCCCGGTGCCAGAGATGCACGCGAAAGCCGCCGGCCTCGAGGACCTCGGCACCGCTTCGGCCGAGGGCATCGAGGAGCTGGGCCTCGATCGCCGCCTGCCAGCGCGCCGGCTCAGTCGAGCAGGTCAATGACGGCGCAGTACTGGCCGGCAGCGGCGAGCGGTTCACAGGCGGCGGCGGCTTCGGCCCGCGTGGCGAAGGGACCGCCGGCGACGCGGTAGAAGACGCCCTTGCCGGGCACCTCGATGCGTTGCGGCAGGATCTGGTCGATCGACGGATCGAGTTCGAGCTCCGCGGCGAGCCGCGCCCACTCCTCGTTCGCCGCCGCCGGGCTGCGCACCGAGGCGAGATGAATGGCGAAGCCGCTGGGCTGACGGGGCTTCGCGGCCGGAACTGCCGCGGGCGCGACTTCCGGGTCCGGCGCCGCAGCCGGCTCGACGGAAGCGGCGCCGTCGCCGTCGCCGGCCGTCGCAGCCGGGACGGGCGGGCTCGAGGCGGTATCGGCCGCCGCATCGGTCGGCGCCGGGGCATCGGCCGGCGCCGGGGCATCGGCCGGCGCCGGGGTGGAGCCCGGGCGCGCCGCGGGGCGCAGCGCGAAGCCCGTCGGATCCAGGCCGGCCGGCGCGCCGCCGTCCAGTGCCGCAAGATTGCGCATCACCCGCCGCGTGGAGGGATGGGTCGGCCCGAGCGTGTCCCTGGCGATGCGCTCGGCACGCTCGAGCAGGGGCCGGGCACGCTCCGGGCGACCTGTCGCCTCGTAGAGCTTGGCCAGGTTGTTGAGGCTCATCGCGACCTGCGGGTGGCTGTGGCCGTAGGCGTCCTCGAGCAGGCCGAGCGACTCCTTGTAGATGCGCTCCGCCTTGTCGTTGCGGCCCTGCGCCCGGTAGAGCAGCCCCAGATTGTTGAGGCTCGCAGCCCGGTTCGCATCGTTGCCGGGGCCTGCCGCCTCGTCCAGGGCGATGGCGCGCAGATAGAGGGGCTCCGCCTCGTCGTAGCGGCCGAGGTGACGGTAGACTTCGGCGAGATTGTTCAGGTCGGTCGCGATCTCCGGGGCGTCCTCGCCGTAGTGCCCCTCCGACAGATCGAGGGCGGTGACGAAGTACGGCAGGGCCTCCGCGTAGCGTCCGGCATAGAAATGCTCGAGACCGGCGGCATAGGGATCCTCCGGCTGCTGCGCCGCGCCGACGACAGGCAGGCAGCCGATCAGCAGCAGCAAGGCCAGGCGGCCGAGCCCCTGCAGCCGGGCACACGACATGAGGCTTCCCCTTGGACCATACATCCACTGGCTATTAGTCCTCGACAGCCGCATCGTCCATGCCGGCGGGCGTCAGTCGGCGAGCCGGCCGTCGCTGGAGAGCAGGATGGCGACCGGACGGGTCGGCTCGAACTTGCTGAGGACGATGGCCAGCAGCGCCGTCAGCGGCACGCAGAGGAACATGCCGGCGACGCCCCAGATGCTGCCCCAGAGGGTCAGCGAGAGGATGATGACCAGGGGGCTGAGGTTGAGGGTGCGGCCCATCAGCCTGGGCTCGACCAGGTTGCCGATCACGGCCTGGATGACGCTCAGCAAGGCGAGCACGAGCAGGAAGACGCCGAGATCACCGAACTGCAGGAGGGTCAGGACGGTCGGCAGCAGGACGGCGAAGAGCGAGCCGATATTGGGGATGAAGTTGAAGAGGAAGATCAGGAGCGCCCAGAAGCTGGCGAAATCGACGCCGACGGTCGCCAGCACGGCGTAGCAGAGGACGGCGGTGAGCAGGCTGACCAGGGTCTTGATCCAGAGATAGCCCTCGATCCGCCGCTCGATCTCGACGAGCGACTGCCGCAGGCTCGCCGTGCGCCCGGGATCGGCGAAGAGGGCGTCGAGCTTGCGCTGGAAAGTCGACTGCTCGAGCATCAAAAAGGCGACGTAGAGCATGACGAGACCGGCGCTGCCGACCAGCGAGCCGAGGCCGGCGGTGAGCGAGCCGAGCAGCCTGACCAGATCGAAGCGGCCGACCACCTCGGTCACCGTGGGTGTGCGCTCGACGCCGAAATAGCCGAGCGCCTGGGCGACGAGCTGGGTCAGGTTGGCCTGGTACACCGGTGCCGCGGCACGCACCTCGGCGATGTTGCTGGCGCTGATGCCGACGATCAGCCAGCCGAAATAGAGCATGGTGAGCACGGCAAGGAGCCGGCAGAGGGCGGGCGGCAGGCGGAATCCGCCGATCCCGACCCTGCCATAGGCGCGGCCGATCGCGTTGATCAGGAGCCAGAGGATTACCGCGATTGCGAGCGGGATGAGGAACTGGCTGCCGAAGACCAGGATCGACACGACGAACGCCGAGCCGATCATGAAGCTGATCCACCAGACCGGTCGAGTCAGTGCCGTTGCGCGCGCTGCCATGTGCCTCCGGTTTGCCGTCGCCGGCACGATCTGCCATAGCACGGCCCCTCGCGACAATGCATGCGGCGGCACTCGTGCGTCGGCCGCACGAAAGGTGATGCCGAATGCCTCTTGCAACGCCAGCGGGTTATCGCGCCCTCGACGAAGCCACGCTCGCCGCCTACCTCGAGACTGTACCGGAGATCGCCGGACGGCTCGGCGGGACCGCCACCGACTGGCGGGTCGCCGAAGTGGGCGATGGCAACCTCAATCTCGTCTTCCTCGTCGAGGGCCCGGACGACGGCGTCTGCATCAAGCAGGCCCTGCCCTATGTGCGTCTGGTGGGCGACAGCTGGCCCCTGCCGCTCGAGCGGGCGTGGTTCGAGCACGAGGCGACGCTGATCCAGGCCCGGCACGCGGCCGAGCGCCTGCCGGCGATCCTGCACTACGACCCGAAGCTCTATCTGATCGCAATGGAGCGCCTCGCACCGCACATCATCATGCGACGCGGCATGATCACGGGCACCCTTTACCCGGCCTTCGTCGACCACATGGTCGAGTACACGGCGAACGCGCTCTACTTCACCTCGGACCTGGCGCTGAAGGCGGACGAGAAGAAGCGGCTGGTGGCGCAGTTCGCCGGCAACACGGCGCTCTGCAAGATCACCGAGGACCTGATCTTCACCGATCCCTACCGGATCGCCGAGCTCAACCGCTGGACCAGCCCGGAGCTCGACGACGTGGCGGCGGCGATCCGCGGCGACGACGAGCTCAAGCGGGCGGTCTCGCTGCTCAAGCTCAAGTTCCTCAGCCGCAGCGAGGCACTGCTGCACGGCGACCTGCACACCGGCTCGATCATGGTGACCGCCACCGACACGAAGGTCATCGATCCCGAGTTCGCCTTCTTCGGGCCGATGGGCTTCGACGTCGGCAAGCTGATCAGCAACCTTCTGATCAGCTTCTTCAGCCAGTCCGGCCACGAGGCGGAGCCGGGCGAGCGCGACGCCTACCGGGCCTGGATCCTCGAATCGATCGAGCGCTTCTGGAACGGCTTCGAGCGCCGCTTCATCGAGCTCTGGCTCGCCAACCGCACCGGCGACGCCTATCCGCCGGACCTTTTCGAGAACGCCGACACCGAGGGCTCGGATGCGGGCCGCCGCTCGCTCGGCCAGGCGCAGCACATCTTCATGCGCGAGCTCTTCGAGGACTGTCTCGGCTATGCCGGATGCTCGATGATCCGCCGCATTCTCGGGCTCGCCCACAATATCGACATGGAGTGGATCGAGGACCAGGGCTCGCGGGCCGCCTGCGAGCGCCGCACGCTCGCCCTCGCCGTCGACCTCGTGAAGCAGGCCCGCCAGATCCCTTCGATCGAGGCGGTCACGGCGAAGGCCGCCGCCCTTCAGGCTGCGGCGTAGCGGCCCTCTCCGGCCGGCGTCGGGCAGCGCCAGACCTCGTCCCGGAGCTGGGCGTCGCCGATCCGGTAGGCTTCGGTGAACCGCTCGAGGCCGTGCCGGCCGCCATTGACGAGGCGGCGGGCACGGGCGAGGTCGCCCTCGAGCAGGGCCTCCTTGATCGGCCGGCACCGGCCGGCGAGGAAGGCCGCGAGCACGCGCGCCGCCTCGCCCGGCCGGGCCGCCCGCTCGGGCTCGCGCTCGAGGCGGTCGGCAAGCCCGATCAACTCGCCGATGCGCCGGTAGTTGGCCCGGCCGGTGAGCTGGACGAAGCCCCTGCCCTTGTAGCGGTCGCCATCCGGCCGGCCGCGATTGCCGAGATCGGCACGCCGATCGTAGAGGTCGAAGGCGTGGCCGCCGGGCGAGGTGTTGAAGCGCGACGGCAGCTCGTCCACCGGCTCGAACGTCTCGGTCTCGGCGCGGATGGTCGCCAGCGCCATGAGCACCATGGGCTTGTCGACGAGCGCCCTTTGCCGAAGCGCGTCGAGCACGAGGGGCAGATGCCGGGCGATGCTGTCGAGCCGGGTGAAGGGGAACATGGCCGAGACCAGCTCGAGATCGACCCGGCCGGTCACGTCGGCCGGCTGGACGGCTTCGCCGCCCTCGAGCGTCGCCCGGGTGACCGGCCCGGCAATGCCGTCCGGCAGGAGGCCGTTGGCCCGCTGGAAGGCGATGAGCGCCGCCTCGGTGCCCGGCCCGAACCGGCCGTCGACGGCGCCCGGGCGGAAACCCTCGGCGGCGAGCGCCCGCTGCAGGTCCTCGACCGCAACACCCTGCATCCCACGCCGAAGGACCGGACCCATGCACCACCTCGCCAATTCTATGCTTTTTTTCCTATACCCGATCCTCGCGGTGCTGGCAAGCGAGGCTCGTGTCGAGCGTCGCCTTGCTCTATCAAGCCGGCGCATAAAACGCTGAGGAGACCTTCATGCTGATCGACGGCAAGCCAACCCGCACCATCTGGGTCGCGGAGGACGGGGCGACCGTGCAGGTGCTCGACCAGGCGGTGCTGCCGCACGAGGTGAAGGTGCTGGACCTCACCGATCTCGAGAGCGCCGCCGTGGCGATCACCACCATGCGGGTTCGCGGTGCCCCCCTGATCGGTGCGACGGCGGCCTACGGGGTCGCGCTCGCCATGCGCGCCGATCCCACGGATGCCGGCCTGGAGGCGGCCGTCGCCCGGCTGATCCGCACGCGGCCCACCGCGGTCAACCTGCGCTGGGCGCTGGAGCGGATGCAGCAGGCGCTCGCCAACCAGCCGCACGAGCGGCGGGTGGAGCTCGCCATGGCGGAGGCGGCCAGGATCTGCGACGAGGACGTCGCGATCTGCGAGGCGATCGGCGCGCACGGCCTGCCGCTGATCGAGGCGGTGGCGGCGCAGAAGCCGGGCGAGACCGTCAACATCCTCACGCACTGCAATGCCGGGTGGCTCGCCACCATCGACATGGGCACGGCCACGGCACCCATCTACGCGGCGCAGGCGAAGGGCATCCCCGTGCATGTCTGGGTGGACGAGACCCGGCCGCGCAACCAGGGGGCGGCGCTCACCGCCTTCGAGCTGCTGCACCAGCAGGTGCCGCACACCGTCGTCGTCGACAATGCCGGCGGGCACCTGATGCAGCACGGCAAGGTCGACCTCTGCATCGTCGGCACCGACCGGACGACCGCCTCGGGCGACGTCTGCAACAAGATCGGCACCTACCTGAAGGCGCTGGCGGCCAGGGACAACTGCGTGCCGTTCTACGTGACGCTGCCGTCGACGACGATCGACTGGACCATCCGTGACGGGGTGAACGAGGTGCCGATCGAGGAGCGGGCCGGCGAGGAGGTGACGGTGATGAACGGGCGGACGGCGGACGGGCGGATCGAAAGCGTGCGCATCACGCCGGAGGGCAGCCCCGCCGCCAACTTCGCCTTCGACGTGACCCCGGCGCGGCTGGTCACGGGCCTGATCACCGAGCGCGGCGTCGCCGAGGCGAGCCCGGAAGGCCTGCGCAGCCTCTTTCCGGACGCCCCAGGCACGCCGGGCAGCTAGCTGAACGCCGCATCACGACAGCGTGAAACTTCGGTCATGTGATGATCCTCGCCGAATAAAACAGCGTAAATGGAGGTGAATAGGGGACCAGAGGCAGGCTCGGCCGTTAGGAGCCGAGTGTCGGTGTGTCGCGGAATGTGGAACGCACCGACCCGTTAAAGGAGGAAGTGCATGGCGTTTGCTGATCGAGGCACGACCGAGCAGGCGAACCGGAAGATCATCCGGGACTCCATGAATGCCCCCCTGCTGTCGCGCGAGCACGAGCTCGATCTCGCCCGCGCCTGGCGCAACGAGGGCGACGAAGCGGCGCTGCACGAGCTCATCAAGGCGTATATGCGCCTGGTCGTCAGCGCTGCCAGCCGCTTCAAGAACTACGGCCTGCCGATGAGCGACCTGATCCAGGAGGGCGTGGTGGGGCTGATGCAGGCAGCGGCCCGCTTCGAGCCGGAGCGCGACGTCCGGTTCTCGACCTATGCGACCTGGTGGATCCGTTCCGCCATGCAGGACTACATCCTGCGCAACTGGTCGGTGGTCCGCACCGGCACCACCGCGGCGCAGAAGTCGCTGTTCTTCAACCTGCGCCGGCTGCGCGCCAAGATCGACGACGGCCTCGGGAGCTCGCTCTCGGAAGAGGGTCGGGCCTCGATCGCCGAGACGCTCTCGGTGTCGGTCGGCGACGTGACGGCCATGGAGATGCGGCTGATGGGCGGCGACCAGTCGCTCAACGCCACCATCAGCGTGACCGGCGAGGACGTCTGGCAGGACTTTCTCGCCGACGAGCGGCCCAACCCGGAGGACGTGGTCAGCGACCGGCACGACAGCAAGGCGCGGACTGCCTGGCTGCGTGATTCTCTGAAGGAGCTCAACGACCGCGAGCGCACGATCATTCGCGAGCGGCGGCTGCGCGAGGACGGGCGCACGCTGGAGGAGCTCGGCCGGCGGCTCGGGATCAGCAAGGAGCGGGTGCGGCAGATCGAGCACCGTGCCCTGCAGAAGCTGAAGGTCGCCCTTATGCGCAAGGTCAAGGAGCCGGGCGACGAGCTCCTGCTGACTGCGGTCCCCGCCTGACCTGGCGAGCCGCCGGCTTGACCGCGGGACGGGCGATGCGCAGATAGCGGGTCATGCCGCCGGTCGACACTGCCGATAGAACCAAGGATCAGCCCAGCACCAGCGGTGCTGCGCTGATCCATGGCCTCTTGGCGAACCTGCCTAACGCGCCCGGCGTCTACCGGATGATCGATACGCGCGGCAGCGTCCTCTATGTCGGCAAGGCCAAATCGCTGAAGAAGCGGGTGGCGACCTACGCCAAGGCGCATGCGCTGCCGGTCCGGCTGCAGCGCATGGTGGCGCTGACGACGGCCATGGAGTTCGTGACGACGGCGAGCGAGGTCGAGGCGCTGCTGCTCGAGGCGAACCTGATCAAGCGCTACCGCCCGACCTTCAACATCGTCCTGCGCGACGACAAGAGCTTTCCCTATCTCTACCTCCGCTGGGGCCACGATTTCCCGATGATCGGCAAGCATCGGGGCAGCAAGCGCGAGGGCTCGGACTACTTCGGCCCGTTCGCCTCGGCGGGCGCCGTCAACGACACGCTGAACGCCCTGCTCCGCGCCTTTCCGCTGCGCAGCTGCCAGGATTCGATCTTCGCGAGCCGCAGCCGGCCCTGCCTGCAGTACCAGATCAAGCGCTGCTCGGCGCCCTGCGTCGGCCGCATCGAGAAGGCCGACTACGCGCGCATCGTTGAGGATGTCCGCGGCTTCCTCGGCGGCAGCACGCGGGACGTGCAGGGCAAGCTCAAGACGGAGATGGAGGAGGCGGCCGGACGCCTCGACTTCGAGAAGGCGGCCGTCCTGCGCGACCGGCTGAAGGCGATCGCCCACATCAGCAGCCGCCAGGGCATCAACACCAGCGCCGTCGAGGATGCCGACGTCATCGCCGCGCACGAGGATGGCGGGCAGGTCTGCATCCAGGCCTTCTTCTACCGGGGCGGGCGGAACTACGGCAATCGCGCCTACTATCCGGCGCACACGAAGGAGGCGGGCCCGGCCGAGGTGATGGCCGCGTTCCTCGCCCAGTTCTACAGCGAGCGCCCGCCGCCACGGCTCGTCCTGGTCGGCACCGAGCCGGCCGAGCGCGGGCTGCTGGAGGAGGCGCTCAGGCTCAAGGCGGGCCGCCGCGTGCACGTCCGGGAGCCGCGGCGCGGCCCGTTGCGCGAGCTGGTCGAACTCGCCCGGCGGAATGCCGAGGCCGCCCTCGCCCGAAGGCTCGCCGACCAGGCCTCGCAGGCCCGCCTGCTCGAGCAGCTGGCATCGCGCTTCGACCTCGACGCGGCTCCCGGGCGGGTCGAGATCTACGACAACAGCCACATCCAGGGCAGCCACGCCGTCGGCAGCTTCGTCGTTGCCGGGCCCGAGGGCTTCGACCGGAAATCCTACCGGACCTTCACGATCAAGAACCCCGGGACCGGCACGAACGACGACTATGCCATGATGCGCGAGGTGCTGGAGCGACGGTTCACCCGGCTGGTGCGCGAGGACCCGGAGCGGCAGTCGGAGAGCTGGCCGGATCTCGTCGTCATCGACGGCGGTGCCGGGCAGCTCTCGGCCGCGCAGCGCGTGCTGGACCAGCTCGGCATCGAGGGTGTGGCCCTGCTCGGCGTCGCCAAGGGACCGGACCGGGATGCCGGGCGCGAGCGCTTCTTCCGCACCGGCCAGGATCCGGTCATGCTGGACGCCCGCGACCCGGTGCTCTACCTGCTGCAGCGCTGGCGCGACGAGGCGCACCGTTTCGTCATCCAGGCGCATCGCGGCAAGCGCAGCCGGGCCATCGGCCAGTCGACCCTGGACGCGATTCCGGGGATCGGCGGCAAGCGCAAGAAGGCGCTCCTGCAGCATTTCGGCTCGGCCCGCGATGTCGAGAGTGCCGCACTCGGCGATCTCGAGCAGGTGCCCGGCATCAGCAGTGCCGTGGCGCGCGTCATCTACGATCACTTTCACGAAGGCGGCTGAGAGCCTGTCCGAGAAGTCTATGGGGCATTTCATGAGCTTGACAGTGAGCAAATGCGAGGAGTTGGGCGACCCTCGATGCAGCGCATCGTCGGGCGCCCAAGGACCAAGCAGGCGCCGCAGGCAAGCACACCGCCGGTTGGCGTAACATACGCGCCGGCG
>CAZGUW010000125.1:0-13164 GCA_964528705.1 uncultured Geminicoccaceae bacterium | reverse complement strand
AGATTGGGCATGGCGTCGATCTGCAGGGCACCGATGCCGCTCATGTCGTAGGCCACATCGTTGCACTCGAAATGGGTGTAGCGCATGGTCGCGAGGTCGAAACCGATCTTCGCGTACTGCCAGTTCACCTTGGTCGGGATCTCGTTGTAGCAGAGCACCTGGCGCTCGCCGGAGAGGTCCTGCCAGTCGCGCTCGGCGAGGTGGTAGTGGGTCACCGTCTTCTCGCTGAACCGCTCGAACGGCACGGTTTTCTCCTTGAACTGCCACTTCTCGATCCGCTGGCCCTCGAACGCGTTCAGGTAGCGGAGATGCGGCATGATCCGGTAGTCGTCGTTCTGCAGGTCGAGCAGGATCCCGACGGACCGCAGGTCGGTGTCGAGCAGCTTCTGGGTGCTCGCCTCGGGCTTGAAGGTGAACCAGAACTCGATCTGGATCGGACAGGCACGGAGGTAGGTTAGCCGCTTGATGCCGACATTCTGCGCACCCGCCTTCGGCCGGGTCGCCATCTTCAGGGCGTAGCTGCCATCGACGCTGCCGTGCGTCCCGTTGTCCCAGAAGGACAGGTTCGAGAGCATCGGCGTGGTGAGCTGGCGGTAGCCCGGATGCATCCGGTCGAGATTGTCCTCGTAATTGCCGATGAGCGAGGTCCAGCCCTGGAGCCCCTCGTCGAAATCGTCGAAATAGATGATCCGGCCCAAGGGATCGAAGCGCGAGAGCTTCGGGTTGGCCCGTATCAGGGCCTTCTGCATGGCGTCCAAGTTCGACCTCCCGTTCGTTAGCCTTTGAGCGAGCCGGCGGTCATGCCGGCAATGACGTATTTCTGCACGGCGATCACGAAGATCAGGATGGGCAGGAGCTGCAGCGTGGCGGCGGCGAAGAGCACGCCCCATTCCACGCCGTCCACCGCTCCCACCATCTCGCTGAGGATCAGGGGTGCCGTCTTCGCCTCGGTCGTCGTGAAGATGAAGGCGAAGAGGAACTCGTTCCACGAGAAGATCAAAACGAAGGTCGACGCCGCGATCATGCCCTGGGCGGCGAGCGGCACGATGACATGGCGGAGGATCTGCCAGACGCCGGCCCCGTCGATGATCGCCGCCTCCTCGAGCTCGACCGGGATCTGGTCGATGAAGGCCTTCATGATCCAGGTGTTGAGCGAGACGAAGAAGGTCGCATAGAGCAGGATGAGGACGGTGTGCGTGTCGTTCAGCCGGAGCCAGTTGACGACCGGGAAGAGCGGCAGGGTGACGACGATGGGCGGCACCATGCGGATGACGATCATGAGGAAGGCACTCGCCGCGAGCTTGCGGCTCCTGACCCTGGCATAGACGTAGCCGGCGAGCGTGGTGGCGACGACGGTGAGCAGCGTTGCCCCGGTCGTGACGATCAGGCTGTTCAGCACCGCATCGAAGAATTCCGGCCAACGCACGACAAGTGCTCGATAATTTTCGAACGTGGGCGTAAAGAGCAGCTTTGGCGGGAAGGCCAGGATCTCGCGCGGCGGCTTGAACGACGAGAGCACGACGATGAGGATCGGCAGCCCCGACCAGAGGGCGATCAGCGCCAGCGCCACGAGCTTGCCGGCACGCTTCCCGGGATCGTCACGCATCGGCGGTCAGCATGCGCTTGTACATCTCGCGGAGATAGACGGCGGCGATCAGGAGCGTGCCGACCACCATCAGCCAGCCGATGGCCGAGGCCACGCCGAACTCCTGGTAGCGAAAGGCGTGCCGGTAGAGATAGGTCGCGAGCACCTCCGTCTGCCGCGCCGGCCCGCCGCCGGTGAGCAGCCAGACCTCGGCGAAGAGCCTAAAGGCGAAGACGTAGCGGAACATCAGCGCCACGAGGATCGCCGGCATGAGGATCGGCACGGTGATCCTGACGAAGCGGTGCCAGGCATTGGCCCCGTCGATCGAGGCACTCTCGTAGAGCTCCTTCGGCACGCCGAGCAGGGCCGAGTAAAGGATCAGAAAGCTGAACGGCAGATGCAGCCAGATGCTGAGCAGCGAGACCAGCGTCAGCGCCGACCAGCGGTCGGTGGTCCAGGCGAGCTCCGGCAGGCCGACGAGGGCGATGAGCCCCGAAACCAGCCCGACATCGGGCTCCAGCATGTACTTCCAGATGACCACGGCGACGACCTCGCTCACCGCGTAGGGGGCGAGGATGATCGAGATCATGGTCCGCCGGAACGGCACGCCCGAGGCGAAGAGCGTCGCCATGGCGAGCGCGGCGATGAGCTCGACATAGACGACGACGTTGACGACGACGAAGGTGTTGACCAGCGCGTGCCAGAAATAGGGGTCGGCAAGCACGGTCGCGTAGTTCGCGAGACCGACGAAGACCGGCGCCTGGCCGAAGCTCGTCGTGTGCAGGCTGAGCCAGAACACCCAGAGCGACGGCAGGCCGATCACCAGGATCAGCATGAGCTGGACGGGTGCGACCATGATGGCATGGGCGACCCTGGTCGGCATGGCCGTCATGAAGCGGCGCTGTCCCCGAGGCTCTTGGCGATGGCGGCGCTCTGGGCGAAGAGGCCGGGTGCCCCGCCCGTGTGGACGAAAACGACGCCTGCCCCCGCCTCGATGCTGCCTTCGCCAAGCCGCCCGATCAGCCCGGCCAGGGCCTTCGCGGTATAGGCAGGGTCGAGCACGAGCCCGCCGGCCCGGCCCGCGATGGCGAGGGCATCGAGCGAAGCCGGGCTGGAGAGCCCGTAGCCCGGGGCGATGAACCGGTCGTCGACGACGAGCCGGCTCGGGTCGATCTTCGAATCGAGGCCCAGTAGCCCGGCCGCTTCCTCGGCGCGGCGCAGGATCAGCGGGCGGATGAAGCTCTCCGGCTGCTGGACGGAGATCGCCAGCACCTGCGTCGCCACACCCCGGGCGCCGAAGCCGGCGAGCAGGCCGGCCGCCGTGAGGCCGGAGCCGGCGGCGAGGCAGACATGGTCCGGCGGCTCGGCCCATTGGGTCGCAAGCTCGTCCGCGAGGCTTACGGCGGCAGCCGCGGCGAGCGCCCCCGTCCGCCCCGGCAGGCGGATCTGCCAGGGCCGCCCACCGACTTCCCGTGCCGCCCGCTCCAGCTCGTCGAGGCGGACCTGCACCGCATCGGCATAGGGATCGGTCGTGTCGATCCAATGCACCTCGGCACCGAAAAGCCGGTCGAGCAGGAGGTTGCCCCGGGTCTCGGCCGTGCCGTCCCCGCGCAGGAGCAGGACGCAGCGCCAGCCGAGCACGGCGCAGGCGGCAGCGGTGGCGCGGCAGAAATTGGACTGCGCGCCGGCCGTGGTGACGATGGTGTCGGCACCCTCCGCCTTCGCCTCGGCGAGGAGGACCTCGAGCTGGCGGGGCTTGTTGCCGCCGAGCCCGAGGCCGGAGAGGTCCTCACGCTTGAGCAGGAGCCCCGGGCAGCCGATGGCAGCCCCGAGCCCGGGGGCCGGCTCGAGCGGCGTCGGCAGATGCGCCAGCCGCAGCCGCTCGAGCGTGATCGGTCCAGGGGACACCCGCCTCACCTCACTCTGGCAGGAGCGGTTCGACCCGCGTCTTGACCGACTCCATGGCATCACCGACCGGCTTCATGCCGAGCACCGCGGCCTGCAGCTCCTCGACGAAGATGTCCGACGCCTTGGCGGCATTGTCGAAGGGCGGCAGCGGCACGCGGCCGACCAGCAGGACGGCCTTCTCGTCAGCCGCATAAGCCAGCTTCTCCTGCATCTCAGGGCTGTCATAGGTAGAGGCGCGAACGGGGCCGTTGCCGTTCAGGGCCGCCATCAGCGTGCTCTCCTTGCTCGCCATGGTGCGGACGAGATCCCAGGCGAGGTCCTTGTTCTGCGCGTTGGCCGGGATGACCATCGTCCAGAACTCGACCTTGGCCGGGGCGACGTCGAACTGGTCCTTGAACGCCGCCGCAACCGGCAGGGCTACCGTCTTGATATTGCCGGCTTCCTCGGACTTCTCGGGGTCGTTGTAGATGCGGTTGCGGCCGCACGAAGTCGTGGTCATGGCGGCCCGCCCGGTCTGCATCCAGGTGTTGACCTCCTCGTCCTGGATGGCCGCCCAGTTCCGCGGCAGCACGCCCTCCTCGTAGAAGTCGCGCAGCAACTGGACGGCATTCATCATGCCCTCCTCCGTGGTCGCCACCTCGTAGTCGAGCGTGATGAAGTCGCCGTTCCAGGCACGCGCCAGATCCACCGTGTTGGCGTAGCCGAGACCGTTGATGAGGAAGCCGTGGACCTTGGTGCCGTCGTCACGCTCGAAGGTGAGCGCGCGTGCCGCCTCGATCAGCTCCTCCATGGTCTCCGGCGGCTCGATGCCCTTCTCCTCCAGCAGCCGCGCATTGTAGTGAAAGCAGGACGAGGCATGGCGGAAGGGGATGCCGTAGAGCTCGTCGTTGAAGGTCATGGCGTCCCGAAGACCCGGGAAGATGTCGTCCATCTCCTCGATGGGGTTCGCCTCCTGATGCGCATTCAGCGGCTCGAGCAGCGCAGTTACGCTCTCGACCGCGTGGGTGTTCAGGAAGAACGCGATGTCGATCGTCGTCTCGGGCAGCTGCAGCTCGCGGAAGAGCCGCTCGTGCAAAGCACCCGTGTCCAGCGTCACCCACTCGATGCCGACGCCGTTCTCCGCCTGCCAGTCGGCGGTGATGTCGTTGCCCTCGGCGGTGGCCACCGTCTGGTGGACGCGGTGCGAGATGATGATGAGGTTCTCCGGCTTGTCCTGGGCGATCGCCGGGGTCGCCAGCGTCATCGCCAGCGCACTGGCCATCAGGCCGAGCTTCGTCGCTGTTCCGGTCACGTCTGCCTCCCTTTGTGCTGACCATTGTCGCGGCGCCGGCGAGCCTTGCCGCCGCCGCTTCCCTCGCCGTCGGCGATCCACTGATCGCTCAACGAATCCTTGATGTGCTCGAACCGTGCCGTGACACCCGGCCCACGGGCCTGGGTCACGAGGATCACGAGGAGATCGACCACCGCCAGATGCACGAGGCGGGTGGTCATCGGCGCGTAGATGAAGGTGTCCTCGGGCGGGTCGACGTCGAGCAGGAGATCGGTCGCCGCCACCAGCGGCGAGCCCTTGCGCGTCACCGCGATGGTGAAGGCGCCGTTCTCGCGCGCCACCCGGACCGAGCGCAGGATGTCCCGGATCCGGCCGTTGTACGAGAAGGCGACGGCGACATCGCCGGGTGCGAGCGTGGCGGCCGCCATGGTCTGCAGGTGGCTGTCGGGCCTGGCCGCGCAGTTGATGTCGAGGCGCATGAACTTCTGCTGCGCGTCGCTCGCCACCGTGTTGGCGAGCCCGACCCCGAAGAGCTCGAGCCGCCGGGCACCGTCGATGCGCGCCACCGCCTCACCCAGCGCCCTGTCGTCGAGCGACTGCTGCAGCGTGCCCAAGGCCTGGATCGAGGACTGCACGACCTTGTGGCGGACGGTGGCGAGGTCGTCGCCGAAGCCGATCTCGCGATGCAGATAGGGCGCGCCGCCGACCGCCAGCGCCCTCGCCAGCTCGATCTTGAAATGCGGGTAGCCGTCGAGCCCGAGCGAACGGCAGAAGCGGAGCACGGTCGGCTCGCTTACCCCGGCATGGCCGGCGAGCGAGGCCAGCGTCATGCGCGGCACCTGCTCCGGGTGCGCCAGCACCACGTCGGCGACGCGCGTCTCCGACGGGCTGAGCCTCGCGGCCTCGCTGCTCAGCCGGGCGAGAAAGTCCGCGGCCTCTAGCGCTCCGTCCACTTCTCCACCTCGGCCATGTCGAGCTCGACACCGAGCCCCGGACCCGGCGGCAACGGCAGGTTGCCGTCCTGGATCTGATCGATGCGCCCCTGCGGCTCCCGGACCAGCCGGTCGCGCAACGGGTTGGGGAAGATCATGCACTCGAAGGTGAGGAAGTTCGGCATGGCCGCGGCAAGGTGCAGGCTCGCGGCGGCGCAGACGGCCCCCGAGGCCCCCACATGCGGCGCGTAGGGCACGTGCAGCGCATTCGCGAGGTAGGCAATCTTGCGCGTCTCGCTGATGCCGCCCGAGCGGGCGACGTCCGGCTGGACGACACCGACCGCCCGCGACGTGAGCAGCGGAGCCGCCCCGTAGGCCGTGTGCTCGCTCTCCCCGGCGGCAAGGCGCAAGGGCAGCTTCTGCCGCAGCCAGCGATAGCCCTCGATGTCCTCCGGGACGATCGGCTCCTCGAACCAAAAATAGCCGAGCTCGGCCAGGCCCTTGCCCACCTCGAGCGCGTCGTCGACGTCGAAGATCCAGTTGGAATCCGCCATCAGGCGCATCTTGGGTCCCGCGATCTCGCGCACCAGCCTGGCCCGCTCTAGGGCGGCTTCGACGGGCGCCCCCAGCTTGACCTTGATCTCCCTGAAGCCCCAGCCGACACAGTCCTCGACCACCTTGCCGGCGCCCGCATCGTCGATCCAGGGGATCGAGGAGGCATAGGCGCGGATGCTCGGCCGGCCCATGTGGCCGAGCAGCTCGTAGACCGGGCGGCCGGCGGCCTTGCCCATGATGTCCCAGATCGCCGTGTCGACGGCGGCAATCGCCTCGATCAGCATGCCGCCCGAGCGGCCGGAGAACGTCCGGTAGAGCTTCTGCCAGACCGCCTCGACGGCGAACGGGTCCATGCCGGTGATTTTGGGTGCCAGGAGCCCGTCGACCAGCTCGGCATATGACTTGGGGCCGAAGCGGGCGAGCGCCTCGCCGACGCCGGTGATGCCGGCATCGGTCTCGACCACGACGATCAGGATCGAGATGGTGCCGAACGAGCCCTGCGAGGTGCGCTGCAGGTCACCGATCGGCACGGTCAGCGGATAGGTGCGGATACCCGTGATGCGCAAGCGCCGCCTCCCCGCGGTCGTTGTTCGTCCAGCTCACTCAACTACGGGATCTGGCGACCGTCAACACGCAATCGACCGATTTTGGTAGCTGAGCTACAGGACGCCTGCGCCGGGCGAGGCCGTCAGCCGGAGGTCTGGGCGGCGCCTACGAGTGCATCGAGCTGGGCCGCGGTCGTGGTGCTCTCGATCTCGTCCATCGAGAGCTGCACGCCGAACTCCTCCTCGAGCGCGGTCACCAGCCGGAGGTGGTTCAGCGAATCCCAGGCCGGATGCTCGTCGCGTGTCAGCTCCGGCGTGACCGAGGCCACCGGGATGTCGAGGGTCTCGGCGATCAGCTCAGCCAGCCTGGGGTTCATCCTCGCGTTCTCCGTTGTCGATGGTGATGCCCGGGACGGGCAAGGGTGTGGCGTCAGCGATGGCGAGACGATAGTGCCGGTCGTCGGGCGCCGCGGCGTCGCCGAGCGGGATTTCCTCGAAGCCCTGGGCCGCGAAGAAGCCGGCCGAAGGCTTGTTCTTCCGGGTCGGCCGGAAGACCGCCTCGAGCTGGCCCTCTGGTCGCCACTCAGCGGCCACTGCCTTGATCCGGTTGCCCATGGCAGTCTCGACGCCGCGGCCCATGGCCCGGCAGCTCAGGACGACGCTGTCCACGGCCACACCCTGGGCGCGGCGCTCCAGGAGGAAGAGCCCGACGATGCCGAGATCGCCGAAGCGGTCGCGCGCCGCCACCACCTCGAGGTGCCAGTCCGGCGACAGCATGAAGCGCTCGAGCTCGGCCGGCTTGTAGCGCTTGGTCGTGACGTTGAACTGGTTGGTCTTGCCAAAGAGCTGGTGCACGCGGGTGAGCTCGGCGCGCGTCGCCGGCCAGCAGGTCAGCTCCGTGCCGAGACTCTCGAGATAGGCCTGCATATCGCCCGCCTCTACCCGGCTCGCCTCGCGCTTCGCCTCCTCGTGATACTGCTCGGTCTTGCGCAGGTCCTCGTCGGTCAGCGCCATGCGCTCGAGCTCGGGCATGTCGAGCAGCAGCTCGGCATATTCGGCCGGATCGCGCGGCAGATGGACGGTGCGGACCTCCGGCATGAATTGGCGGACCAGCTCGCACTCGGCCGGGTTGTCGTCGATGAAGACGAGGCTGTCCGTGCCGATGTTGAGATCGGCGGCGATGGCGGCGATGTTGGCGTGCTTGGGCTCCCAGTTGACCCGGGCCGCCGCGAAATCGGCCCATTGCAGCGGCATGTCGCTGCGCAGGCGGAAGGCCTCGGCCACGTCCTCCGGGTTGTTCTTGCTGCAGGCGGCGAGCAGGAAGCCCCGCCGCTGCACCGCCTTGATCGCCTGCTGGAAGGCGCGGAACGCCTCGCCCACCGGGTCGCCCTGGGCGATGCGGATGCCGTCGGGCCCCTCCTCGCCGAGCACCCCGCCCCAGAGCGTGTTGTCGAGATCGAGGACGAGGCACTTCTTCGGCGGCAGGACGAGCGTGGCAAAGTGGCGGGCGAGCAGCTCGGCCAGCTCCGGCAGGGCGGCCTCGGCCCAGGCGAACTTGCCGAGATGCGCCATGCGGGCGTTGTGCGCCGTCCGCCTGCCGGCCGTCGCCAGCGCCTGGTCGACATCGACGACGAAGACCTGCGGGTCGCTCGCCCAGTCGGCGAGCAGCCGGGCGTTGAGCGTGGCGTGCAATTCCGCCTCGCCCATGCCGAGCTTGGCGTCGGCGAGCCCCAGATGCGGCCGCCGCGGCCGCCAGAAATTGCCGATCAGCAGGGTCGCCCCGGTCGCGGCCTTGGCCGCCTCGACCCAGGCCGCGACCTGCCCGAGCGCGTCCTCCACCAGCCCCTGCCGGTCCTTCAGCGAGAGCGCCGCGAGTCCGGCCGGCAGCACCGGCAGCAGGCGCTGCAGGTCGAGCGTGAGGAAGACGACATGCGGGTCGAAGTCCGCGAGCCCCTGGGTGGGATCGAGCACCGCCTGCATGTGCTGGTCGAAGGGACCCACCTCCGCCTCGACGACCACACCCCGGCCGAGCGCCACGCCCGTGACGCAACGGGCGAAAAGATCGAGCGTATGGTTGCCGAGATAGAGCACGCGGAGATCCGGTGCCGGTGCGAGCGCCTCCAGCCGCCGCGCCAGCCGCTCGGCCTCGCGCACCGAGAGCCCGCTCGCCGCCCGCTCCTGGGCCAGGGCCTTCAGCCCCGCCAGATCGCTGGCCCCGTCGACCAAAGCGCGCCAGTCGTCGCTCATTGCCGCTCGCCCTTGCTTCTTTCGGGAAATCGCCTGAGAGCCGGCCTCATCGCGGCAAGACTCGTCGTGTCGCCACTAAGCGTCGAATGGCGGTTCCGTCAACCGGGGGACGATGACAGTGCTGGCACCCGCCTCGTCCGTTGGCGAGCGGCATGTAGCTCGGCTATCATGCCGGACGAAAGGGGTGGTCGATGGGCGAGCTCGCGCACGATCTCTACGATGCGGATTTTTATGCCTGGACGCGGGAGCAGGCCGCGGCCCTGCGCCGGCTCGCGGCAGAACGACAGAATCTCCCGATCGACGCCGGCCGGCTCGCCGAGGAGGTCGAAGACTGGGGCAAGGACCAGCGCAACGCCTGCCGCAGCCAGGTCCGCATCATCATCGAGCACCTTCTGAAGCTCCGCCTCTCGCCCGCCACGGAACCGCGGGCCGGCTGGGAGCGCAGCGTCATGATCGCCCGCGCGGCCCTCGACGACCGGCTGACCGGCACACTGGAGCACGATCTCGAGGCCAATCTGGAGCGTCTCTATCGCCAGGCCGCGGCCCTCGCCCGACAGAGCCTCGAAGCCCATGGCGAGACGGACGCCGCAGCCGCGATCCCCGCGCGCTGCCCCTTCACGCTCGACGAGATCAGGGGCTGAGCGACGCAGCGGCTGCCTTCGATTCGACCGGCACACTCGCCCCGACATCGAGTCGCCGAAGCAGGGCGGCCTCCGCCGCCTTCGCCTCGCGCACATGCCGTTCCTTCACATGGCCGAAGCCGCGGATCCGCTCGGGCAGGCTGGCGAGCTCGACGGCGATATCGTGGTTCTGGGGCGTGAGCCGGCCGGCGAGGTCGGCGAGCAGGGTCTCGTAGTCCCGGATGAGCTGCCGTTCGAGCCTGCGCTCCGCCGTGTGGCCGAAGGGGTCCCATGCCGTGCCGCGCAGGCCCTTGAGGCGGGCCAGCAGGCGGAGGACATGGAGGATCCAGGGGCCATAGCGGCGTTTCTCCGGCCGGCCGGTGCGCGGGTCGCGGCTGGCGAGCAGCGGCGGGGCCAGATGCAGCTCCAGGCGCTTCGCCCCCTCGATCTCGCGGGCGAGCTGGGCCGCGAATTCACCCGACGTGTAGAGCCGTGCGACTTCGTACTCGTCCTTGTAGGCCATCAGCTTCGCGAGATTGCGGGCGACCGCCAGGGCGAGCCGGTCGCTGCCCGGCACGGCCAGCACCTCCGCCTCCCGGATGCGGGCGACGACGTCGCGGTAGTGCTGCGCATAAGCGGGGTCCTGGTAGGCCTCCAGGAGCGCGGCGCGGTGGGCGACGATCTCGTCGAGGGTCTTCGGCACCGCACGCACTGGCTCGCCGCGCGCGGCGATGGCTTCTACGGCCTGCGGGTCGTGCGCCGCCCGGCGCCCCCCGAGAAAGGCCGCGCGGTTGAAGGCGACCGCCACGCCGTTGATCTCGATGGCGCGCAGGATCGCCTCGGCCGAGAGCGGCAGCCAGCCCTTCTGCCAGGCGAAGCCGACCAGCATCAGATTGGCGCCGATGGCATCGCCCAGGAGCCGCGTCGCAAGGCGGCTGGCGTCGAGCCGGTCGGTGGTCAGGGCGGCCCCCTCGATGTCGGCGAGCAGGCGCTCGGCCGGGAAGGCCATGTCGGGATCGCGGGTGAAGGCGCCGGTCAGCCGCTCCTCGGTGTTGATCACCGCCCGCGTCCGGTCTTGGTGCATGACCGGCACAGAGTTCCGCCCCGCCGCCACCACCATGTCGCAGCCCAGCACCAGATCCGCCGTGCCGGGTGCGAGGCGCGGGGCGCCGGTGCCTTCAGGCGTGGCGGCCAGCTTGAGGTGCGAGACGACCGCACCGCCCTTCTGCGCCACGCCGATCATGTCGAGCCCGGCGACACCCTTGCCCTCGAGATGCGCCGCCATGCCGAGGAGTGCTGCGATGGTGACGACACCCGTGCCGCCGATCCCGGTGACGACGATGCCGAAGGGATGCTCGAGCTCCGGCAGGCGCGGCTCGGGCAGGCCCTGGAATTCGGCCGAGGCACCGGCCCGAGACTTCCGGGGCCGGCCGCCCTTGACCGAGACGAAGCTCGGGCAGAAGCCCTTGAGGCAGGAGAAGTCCTTGTTGCAGGCGGACTGGTCGATCCGCCGCTTCCGCCCGAGCTCGGTCTCGACCGGCAGGACGGCGACACAGTTCGACTGCACGCCGCAATCGCCGCAGCCCTCGCAGACGGCCTCGTTGATGACCACGCGCTCGTCCGGGTCGACCATGGTGCCCTGCTTGCGCCGCCGCCGCTTCTCGGCGGCGCAGGTCTGGTCGTAGACGATGGCGGTCACACCCTCGATGGCACGCAGCCGGCGCTGCACGGCGTCGAGCTCGTCCCGGTGATGGATGCGCACGCCGTGAGCGAAGCGCGTGCCGATCGGGTACTTGCCCGGCTCGTCCGAGACGACGACCAACTCCTGCACGCCCTCGGCCTCGAGCAGGCGGGTGATCGCCGCCGCGTCGAGATTGCCGATCTCCATCTTCTGCCCGCCGGTCATGGCGACCGCGTCGTTGACGAGGATCTTCAGCGTGATGCTCTGCCCGGACGCCACGGCCGCCCGGACCACCATCGAGCCCGAATGGTAGAACGTGCCGTCGCCCATGTTCTGGAAGAGGTGCGGCCGGTCGCTGAAGGGCGCCGCCCCGAGCCACGAGGCCCCTTCCCCGCCCATCTGGGTGAAGCCCGAGGTCGCCCGGTCCATCCAGTTGGCCATGTAGTGGCAGCCGATCCCGGCCATCGCACGGCTGCCCTCGGGCACCCTGGTCGAGCTGCTGTGCGGGCAGCCGGCGCAGAAATAGGGAAGCCGTGCCATGGCCGGCGTGAAGTCCGTACCGGCAGCCGCCTCGAGTCCGGCGAGGCGCTCGCGCAGCCCGGCATCTTCCTGCCGTTCGAGCAGGCGCCGGGCGATGGCGATGGCGATCTGGTTGCTGTCGAGCTGGCCGTGCGACTGGAAGAGCGGTGCCCCCCGCTCGTCCGCCTTGCCGATGATCCGGGGCCGATGGGCGGCGGCATAAAGCAGCCCCTTCATCTGCTCCTCGACGAGGCCCCGCTTCTCCTCGACCACCATGGCGAGCTCGACCCCGGCCATGGCGCGCTCGAGCCTGACGGGCTCGAGCGGGAAGGTCATGCCGACCTTGTAGACGGCGAGGCCGACTGCCCGGCACCTCGCGTCGTCGAGCCCGAGCACCTCGAGCGCCGCCGTCACGTCGAGCCAGGACTTGCCCGTGGTGACGATGCCGAGCCAGGCCCCGGCCTCGCCGTGGGTGAGCCGGTCGAGGCCGTTGGCGCGGGCGAAGGCACTAGCCGCTTCGAGCTTGGTCGTGTGCACCCGCCGCTCGAGCTCGCCGGCCAGCACCGGCAACGACTGGTTCGTGACGACGTCGATGTGGCGCGGCCCCGGTCCGACCTCGGTCTCCTCGGGAATTGTGATCGCCGGGCGATCCGGATCCAGCTCGACCGAGGCCGTGCACTCGACCGTGTCATGGACGCATTTGAGGCTGACCCAGCCGCCGGTGAAGCGCGACATGGCGATGCCGAGGAGGCCGTAATCGAGGATTTCGGCGACGCCCGAAGGGTTGAGGATCGGGATCATGGCGTCGACCATGGCGAACTCGGACTGGTGCGCCGTGGTCGAGCTCTCGCAGATATGGTCGTCGCCGAGCAGCAGCAGCACGCCGCCCCTGGAATGCGTGCCGAAGAGATGGCCGTGGCGGACGGCGTCGCCGGAGCGGTCGACACCCGGCCCCTTCGCGTACCAGATGGCGAAGACGCCGTCATAGGCGGTGGGGCCGAGCATGTGCACCTGCTGGGTGCCCTGGCAGGCGGTGGCGGCGAGGTCCTCGTTGACCCCCGGCTGGTGGTGGATGTGGTGCGCCTCGAGCAGCGGCCGGACGCCTTGCAGCTCCTCGTCGTAGGCGCCGAGCGGCGAGCCCCGATAGCCGGTGACGAAGCCGCCGGTCTTCCAGCCCCGGGCGGCATCGCGACGGTGCTGCTCCATCGGCAGCCGGACCAGCGCCTGCACCCCGGTCATGAAGACGCGGCCCCGGTCCTTTCTGTACTTGTCGTCGAGCCGGACCTCGAGCAGCTCCGTCAC
>CAZGUW010000124.1:0-13169 GCA_964528705.1 uncultured Geminicoccaceae bacterium | reverse complement strand
CAGCCCTCGCCAACGGCGCGGATGCCATGCCGGTGGACGACCTCCTCGCCTTCCACATCGTCTTCGGCAAAAGCGTGCCGGACATCTCGCTCAACGCGGTCGCCAATCTCGGCTATGCGGAAGGGCGCTTCCACCGCCTCGTTCGCCCCGGCGACACGCTCGCCGCCACATCCAAGGTGATCGGGCTGAAGGAGACCTCGAGCGGCCGGACCGGCATCGTTTATGTGCGCACGACCGGCACCGACCAGAACGGGCAACCGGTGCTCGAGTTCTGCCGCTGGGTCATGGTCCGCAAGCGCGACGCGGCGGGCTCGGCACCCGAGGCCACGGTGCCGACCCTGGCACCGGCGGTCGACGCGGCATCGCTCGCCGTCCCGGCGGGGCTCGGCCGCCTGACACTGGATCCCGTGGCCAGCGGCTCGGCCCTGACGTTCGAGGACTACGCCAGGGCCGAGCGGATCGACCATATCGACGGCATGGGCATCATGGAGAGCGAGCACCGGCTCGCGACCCGGCTCTACCAGAACACGGCCCGCGTCCACTTCAACGACCATGCCGAGCGGGCCGGCCGGCTCGGCGCCGTCATCGTCTATGGCGGCGTGGTCATGAGCCTCGCCCGCGCCCTCTCGTTCAACGGCCTCGGCAATCTCTGGCACCTGCTCGCCATCAACGCCGGCACCCACGCCAACCCCGCCCTGGCGGGCGACACCGTCTTCGCCTGGTCCGAGGTGCTGGAGAAGGCCGCGCTCGCCGGGCGCGATGACTGCGGGGCCCTCAGGCTCCGGCTCGTCGCCACGAAGAACCGCCCCTGCCACGACTTCCCTCTCCGCGACACCGATGGCCGCTACCTGCCGGAGGTGCTGCTCGACCTCGACTTCTGGGGGCTGATGCCGACCCGGGCAGCCCTCAGCTCCTGATCAGGCGGAAGGTCAGGTTGACCCTGGGGCCCACGGGCCGCCGGGTCTTCGGCAGCGCATGCCGCCAGTGGTGCTGCAGGGCCCCCGCCATGACGAGGCAGGAGCCGGGCGGCAGCTCGAGCGAAAGGGAGAGATCGGGCTCCGTCCGGTGCTTCAACCGGAACCGGCGGGTCGCGCCGAAGGAGAGGCTGGCGATCACCGGGTCCCGGCCGAGCGGCCGCTCGTCGTCCGCATGCCAGCCCATGCCGTCGCTGCCATCGCGGTAGAGGTTGAGCAGCACGCTGTTGAAGGCCGATCCGGCGACCCGCCCGGCAATTGCCCGAAGCTCGAGCAGCAGCGGCGTCCACGCCCTTGGCGGGTTGTCGATGCCGCTGTAGCGGTAGCCGGCATCGCCGTGCCAGGCCGTCAGGCGTGGCAGCGGGACGGATCGCCCGACGATCGTGGCGACGTCCTGGCGCCAGTCGATCTCCGCCATGAGCCGCGCCATGACGTCGTCCGGCCCGGGCACGGCTTCGCCGACGAGACGCAGGATGCCGTCGCGGGGCAGCAGGTTTCCGGCAACGGCCATGTGGCTCAGAGCGAGGCGATCGCCTCGTCGACGGCAGCGCCCAGCCGCTCCGTCAGCTGGGCGACATGGCTCTCGTCGATGATGAAGGGCGGGGCGATCAGGACGTGGTCGCCGTTGCGGCCGTCGATCGTGCCGCCCATCGGGTAGCACATCAGACCCGCCTGCATCGCCGCTTTCCTGATCCGCCGGTTGAGCCCCGATGCCGGATCGAAGGGCGCCTTGGTGGCGCGGTCGGCGACCAGCTCGATGCCGCGGAAGAGGCCGCGCCCGCGGATGTCGCCGACATGGCGGTGGTTGCCGAAGCGCTCGGTCAGGCTCTGCTCCAGGAGCTCGCCCATCCGCCCGACCCGCTCGAGCAGGCCCTCTTCCTCGATCGCCCGCTGCACGGCGAGACCGGCAGCGCAGGCCGTCGGATGCGCCATGTAGGTGTGGCCATGCTGGAAGAAGCCGCTGCCCTGCTCGATCGCCGCCGCGATCCGCCCGTGCACGAGCGTGGCGCCGATCGCCTGGTAGCCGGCGCCCAGCCCCTTGGCGACGCAGACGAGATCCGGGGCGATACCCTCCTGCTCGCAGGCGAAGAGCGTGCCCGTGCGGCCCATGCCGCACATCACCTCGTCGAGGATGAGGAGGATGCCGTGCCGATCGAGGATCTCACGGACGCGCCGGAAATAGCCGGGAACGGGCGGCACCGCGCCGAGCGTCGCGCCCACCACGGGCTCGGCCACGAAGGCGATCACCGTCTCCGGCCCGACCCGCTCCAGATAGGCCTCGAGCTCCGCCGCGAGACGCTCGCCGAAGGCTTCCTCGCTCTCGTCGTCCGCCTTCTCGCGATAGACGTAGCAGGGCGTGAGATGGTCGGCGTCGATCAGGATCGGCTCGAACTGTGCCCGGCGCAGGGCGTTGCCGCCCACGGCGAGGGCACCCAGCGTGTTGCCGTGATAGCTCTGCCGGCGGGCGACGAAGCGCTTGCGCTGCGGCTCGCCGATCTCGAGGAAATACTGGCGGGCCAGCTTGAGCGCCGCTTCCATGGCCTCGGAGCCGCCGGAGACGAAGTAGACCCGCTCGATGCCGGGCGGCGCCTTCTCGACCAGGAGATCGGCCAGCGCCTCGGCCGGCTCGCTCGTGAAGAAGCCGGTATGGGCATAAGGTATGGCGTCGAGCTGCGCCTTGATCGCGGCGATCACGCCCGGATGGCTGTGACCGAGGCAGGAGACCGCCGCCCCGCCCGAGGCGTCGAGATAGCGCTTGCCGGCCGTGTCGACGATATGGACCCCGTCGCCCCTGGCGGCCGTCGGGTAGGTCTCGCGCAGATGACGGTAGAAGACGTGGCTCACCCTGCCGCTCCCCTCGCCGGGCGCTCAGTAGACGAGATAGGCGCCCAGATTCTGCCGTGCGTTCTGGGTCAGGGCATCGTCGAACTGCTCGAGGAAATCGCCGATCAGCCGCTGCGCCTCGGCGTCGCGGGCCATGACCGAGGTGTTGCGCAGGATCGGTCGGCGGCGGCTCACCTCGGTGTCCGCATAGACCTGCTCGAGCCCGTCCGGGCCCATCACTGCGAGGCGCACCTTGAGCTGCGCGTCGAGCACCCTGTCGGGCTCGCGCCGCAGGGCAGCGCCGATGCCGCTCGCGGTCGGCAGGTCCGCCTCGATGAGGCTCGCCTCCTCGATCGTCACCTGCAGCCAGCCCTGGCCCGAGCCGGTCTCGAGCCGCTCGATCAGGAACGCCTCAGTCGCATCCGAGAGCCGCTCGCTCCACTGCCGGTCGCGGAACGTGGCGCTCTCCGGCAGCTCGCTGGTATCGGTGATCACGGCCTCGGCCACGGTGAAGATCAGCGGCGGCTTGGCGCTGGTCACCGTCACCGGCTCGCGGATCTCGGGCCCGGTGCAGGCGGCGATCAGGACAATGGCGGCAAGGCCGAGGGCGGTGCGGATGCTCAATGCAGGCTGTCCTCGAACAGGTTGAAGATATCGGCGTCGCTCAGCCGGTAGACGCGGCTGCAGAACTCGCAGGTCACGACCACCGCGCCGCTGGGGTCGCGCATCTCCAGAACCTCGTCGCGCTCGAAGCGGCGCAGCATCCGGCCGACCCGGCCGTCGTCGCAGCTGCAGCCGAAAGCGAGATCGAGCGGCTCGAAGACCCTGACCCCGTCCTCGTGGAACAGGCGATAGAGCAGGGTGTCGGGCGCCAGCTCCGGGTCGAGCAGCTCGTTGTCGCTCGCCGTCTGCAGCAGCACCATGGCGCGCCGCCAGTCCTCCTCGCGGTCCCGCTCGGCCGAAGCACCGTCCTCGGGCATCGCCTGAACGATGACCGCCGCCGCCCGCCACTGGGCCGCCGCCTCGTCATAGGTCACAACCGAGCGGATGCCCGTCGGCACCTGCTCCGACTGGTGGAAGTAGGTCAGCATGCTGTCCAGGAGCGAGCGGCCGTCGAGCTGCACGATGCCCTGATAGGTCTCGCCGCCGGCCGCCGCCTGGTCGACGGTCAGCGCCATGAGGCCGGAGCCTACCAGATCGCCGAACCCGGCGGGCTCGTCCTCGGGGCCGTCGAAGCTCTCGGCATCGAAGCTCGCATAGCCGCGCATCTGCCCGTCATTGGTGACATCCGCCACCATCAGGCGAACGACCCCCTCGCCGCGCACCTGCAGGGAGAAGCGGCCGTCGAACTTGAGCCCACCGGCCAGCCCGCCGGCGAGGACCAGGAGCTCGCCCAGCATGTCGGAGACGGGCTTGGGATAGGCATGCGCCTTGAGCACGGCGTCGACCGCGTCGCCGAGGCGCACGAGCCGGCCGCGCAGCTGCGATTTCTCGAGCTGGAAGGGGCGCATGACGTCGAGATGGGGGGGCGAGGAAACGTTCATGGCCATGATGCTAGCCGCCGAGACACCAGGCGAGAATGGCTTTTTGGGCGTGCAGCCGGTTTTCGGCCTCGTCGAAGACCACGCTCTGCGGCCCGTCGATGACCTCGGCCGCCACCTCCTCGCCGCGATGCGCCGGCAGGCAATGCAGGAAGAGCGCCTCCGGTCGCGCCGCCGCCATGAGCCCGGAATCGACGGCGAAGGGCTCGAGCAGGCGGTGGCGACGCTCGGCGTCGGCATCGCCCATCGAGACCCGCGTGTCGGTGATGACCGCATCGGCACCGGCCACCGCGGCATAAGGATTGGTCGTGACCGAGACCCGCGCCTGGTGCGCCCTCGCCCAGTCGAGTGCTGCCGCATCGGGCGGCAGCTCCGCCGGGCAGGCGATGGCGAGCTCGAAGTCGAAGCGGGCGGCAGCGTGGATGAACGAGGTCACGACATTGTTGCCGTCGCCCGACCAGGCGAGCTTCCTGCCCCGGATCGGGCCACGGTGCTCCTCGAAGGTGAGCACGTCGGCCATGATCTGGCAGGGATGCGAGGCATCGGTCAGGCCGTTGATCACCGGTATCGTCGCGTGCTCGGCGAGCTCGAGGAGCTTCTCGTGCCGGTCGGTGCGGATCATGATCGCATCGACATAGCGCGACAGCACGGCCGCCGTGTCGGCCGCCGTCTCGCCGCGGCCGAGCTGCATCTCCTTCGCGTTCAGCACGATGGGCGCCCCGCCGAGCTGGCGGATGCCCACCTCGAACGAGACGCGCGTGCGCGTCGACGGCTTCTCGAAGATCATCGCCACGGTCTTGCCGGCGAGCGGCTGGCCCCTGTCGCGCCCGGCCTTCATCGCCGCGGCGCTCTCCAGCATGGCGCGCAGCGTGGTGGCGTCGACCGTCGAGAGGTCGAGGAAGTGGCGCGGCCCGGTCACGCGGCCCGGGCCCGGCAGCAGGACTCGATCACCTCGATCGCCTGGTCGATCTCGGCTTCGCTGACGACGAGCGGCGGCAGCAGGCGGACGACGTTGTCGGCGGCCGGCACCACGAGCAGGCCGGCCGCGCGCAGCTCGGCAGCGAACTCGATATTGTTGCGGCGCGGCTTGATGCCGAGCATCAGCCCAGTGCCCCGCACCAGCTCGATCGCCTCCGGCTGCCGTCCGGCCAGCGCTTCGGCCTGCTCGCGCAGATAGGCGCCGCGGGCGTTCACCTGGTCGAGGAAGCCCTCCTCGAGCATGACGTCGAGCACCGCGTTGGCGACGGCGCAGGCGAGCGGGTTGCCGCCGAAGGTCGAGCCGTGCGTCGAGGCTGTCATGCCGGCGGCGGCCCGCGCCGTGGCGACGCAGGCGCCGATCGGAAAGCCGCCGCCGAGACCCTTGGCGAGGCCCATGATGTCCGGGACCACACCGTAATGCTCGTAGGCGAAGAGCCGGCCGGTGCGGCCCATGCCGCACTGCACCTCGTCGAAGACGAGAAGGATGTCGTGGTCGTCGCAGAGCGCGCGCAGGTCGGCCAGGAACTGCCGCTCGAGCGGGCGGATGCCGCCCTCGCCCTGGATCGGCTCGATCATCACCGCCGCGGTCCGCTCGGTGACGGCCGCCTCGAGCGCCGCCCAGTCGCCGAACGGCACCCGGTCGAACCCGTCGAGCAAGGGCGCGAAGCCGTCCACCATCTTGGCCCCGCCGACGGCCGAGATGGTCGCCATGGTGCGGCCGTGGAAGGCACCCTCGAAGGTGACGATGCGGTTGCGCTCGGCCTGGCCGCGGTGCCACTGGAAGCGCCGCGCCATCTTGATGCAGGCCTCCATCGCCTCGGCACCCGAATTGCCGACGAAGACCGTCTCGGCGAAGGAGTTGGCGACCAGCCGGTCGGCCAGCCGCTCGAGCTCGTCGATGCGAAAGAGGTTCGAGACGTGCCAGAGCCGGCCCGCCTGCTCCTGCAGGGCCTTGACCAGATGCGGATGGCAGTGCCCCAGGCCGTTGACCGCGATGCCCGTCGAGAAATCGAGGAAGCGGCGGCCGTCACGGGCGTAGAGCCAGCAACCCTCACCTCGCTCGAAGGCGAGATCGATCCGGCTGTAAACGGGCAGGAGCGAAGGAATCGCGGCGTTCTGGCTCATCGTCGATGGGTCCGCTGGGGTCGGGGGAAAGAGCGCGGAAGATGGCCGAGCCGGAGGACTGCGTCAACGAGCCCTACTACGCCTTTAGCTTGTAGCCCCTGCGGACGAGGCGGAGCGCCAGGAGCCAGAGCGCGCCGTTGACGAGGGCCAGGACCACTACGCCGACCGCGATGCTGGCATCGGCGTGGCCGGTGAAGCCGTAGCGTACCCCGTCGATCATGTAGAAGAAGGGGTTGGCCAGCGCCACCATGTGGAAGGGCTCGGGCAGGCGCTCGATGGAATAGAAGGTGCCGGAAAGGAAGGAAAGCGGGGTGATGACGAAGTTCGTCACCGCCGCCATGTGGTCGAACTTCTCGGCCCAGAGTGCTGCGAGGAATCCCAGGAGCGCCAGCAGCAGCGACGCCATCAGGCCGAAATAGAGGATGGCCCAGAGATGGGCCGGGCTCATCGACACGAAGGGCAGCATGCCGAGCCAGACAGCGCCCCCCACCAGCATGCCGCGCGTGATCCCGCCCATGGTCACGCCGAACAGCAGCTCGCCCGGCGACAAGGGCGGCATCAGGTAGTCGACGATATTGCCCTGGACCTTGGCAATCATGATCGAGGACGAGGTGTTGGCGAAGGAGTTCTGGACGATCGCCATGACGATCAGCCCGGGTGCCAGGAAGTCGAGGAACGCGACCCCGCCCACGGCCGGGCGATCGGCGCCGAGCGCCAGGCTGAAGATGGCAAGGAATACGAGCGTGGTGATGACCGGCGCCAGCAGGGTCTGGGTGAAGACCTTGATGAACCGGCGCACTTCCTTGGCGTAGAGGGTCCAGAGCCCGATGACGTTGAGATCGCCGAAGGTGCCGAAGGTCGATGTGCCGGGGCCGACGGCGAGTGTGGGTGCCGGCCGCGACGCGGTCTGCGGCGCGGCGCCCGGGGACGAATTCGCCATCAGTAGTCCATGCTCCATTCGAGCCCGACGCCAGTCCTGGACTGGTTGTCGACCTCGCTGCGGAGCGTGATGCGGGGCGTCAGCTCCACCTCGACCCGGGCGCGCGTCGTGCCCGAGCTCAGCCCCTGGTCGACCGCGACGAAGACGTTCTCAGCGACATACTTGCCGGCCGAGGCGGTGGTCTCCGTGTCCTCGCCGCCGAAGTCCTCGTTGCCGAAGTCGAGCGTGTCGAGACCGGTGAGATTGCGCAGCTCGCCCACCGCATCGACCCCGCCACCCTCGAGCCGACCCACGGCATTGGCGATCCGCAGCCCCTGCATCGGCGTCAGCGTCGACATGTCCCGGTCGAAGAGCAGCTGCGACAGCACCTCGTCCTGCGGCAAGGCAGGCTCGCTCGAGAGCTCGAACTCGGGATCGGTGGCCGGGCCCGTGACCCTGATGATGCCGGTCATGGTCTGCGTCGTCGCCGCCGCCTCCAGCGTGATCCGCGGGTCGGGCGGCGTCTCGCCGATGAACCGAACGGTGCCCTGGCGGATATCGAACCGGCGATCGAGGAAATCGAGCCAGCCGCGCCGGTAGTCGATCGTGCCCGTGATCGACGGTGCCGCACTGGTGCCGGCGACCTGCAGCCGCCCGCCCCACTCGGTATCCAGGCCGCGGCCGCGCACGAAGATCCGGGCCGGCATGTCGACGAGCACATCCAGCGTCAGGACGTAGCCGCCGCCACCGTTGCCCGATGCTGCGCGCGTCGCCGCGTCGGGCTTGGGCGGTGCGCCGCGCACCTCGACGTCGAGCACGGTCGGCTCCACCACCCCGCCATCCGGCAGGCGAAGGTCGGCGCGCGGCACCTCCACCTTGCCGCTGAGCGCCCCGCCTTCCGCGTCGCCCTTCGCCTCCAGCGACAGGGTAACCCTTGCCCGGCCGAGATCGCTGTCGAGGACCCGGAGATCCCGGCTGGTCAGGGTGAAGTCGTAAGGAAAGCCGGTGTCCGGATCGATGCCGAGGCCGCCGCTCGCATCCAGTCGTCCCTGGGCCCGGTCCCGGGCGCTGAGCGAGACGATCTCGAGGCGGTCGCCCTTGCCCTCGATGGTCAGCGCCAGATCGTCGAGGACGATGCCGCTGATGGCGTCGCTGAAGCTGCCGCCGGTGATCGTGAGCTCGCCCTGGACATCGGGGCGGGCGACGGTGCCCTGCAGCCTGAGATCGGCCGCGAGCTGCCCGTCGAGCTGCTGCCCGTCGAGATTCGCGAAGGCGACGAGCGGCGCCAGCCGGCTGTTGGCGGCGAGCCGGCCGTCGAGCGGCAGCTCCTCCGGCAGCTCGAAGGCGAAGGGTTCGAGCGACAGCCGCACCGGCAAATGGAACTCGGCCGTGATCGGCCTGTCGCCCAGCCCGTCGATGCTCGCATCCGCGCTGAAGCGGGCATCGCGCAAGGCGAGGTCGAGGCGGACATCCGCCGGCCGGCCGATGGTGTCGTCGCCGTCGTGGTACTCGAGCCCGTCGATGGCGAGATTGCCGGTGATGACCGGAGCACCCAGGGGCCCCTCGAGATCGACCTCGCCGGTGAGCTCGCCCTCGAGCCCGGGTGCCCCGAAATCCGCCAGCATCGCCATTGGGAAGCTCTCGATGACGAGGCCGGCGCGGGCCCGGTTGGCCGGCTGGTCGAAGTTCAGCCCGCCCTGAATCGTGGCGTCGCCGATCTTCAGGTCGAGCTGGTCGAGATCGAGCACGCCGCCGTCGAGGCGCAGCGTCGCCGGGCTGAGCAACTCGATGCTCTGCGCCTGGAAGACGCCGCCGAGCTCGTCGAGATAGACCTCCTGCGCGGGCCCCAGAACGTCGAGCCGGGCCTTGCTCGATACATTGAAGGGGCCGTTCATCTCGCCATTTGCCTTGGCGTCGAGATTGAAGAGCGAGCGGTCGCCGGTGAGCGTCACCGTCGCGTCGTCGAGCACGAAGCCCGGCTCCGGCTGGGAGAAGCCGCCGGCCTGGACCGTCGCATCGACCCCGAGGCGGCCGAGCGCGTCCTCGACCTTCGCCTCGACCGAGGCCCGCTCGAGATTGCCGAAGTCGCCGCCGACATCGGTGGCGGTGAGCGAAAGCGTCGCGTCCTGCCGGCCGGCGCTGCCGTCGAACGTGGCGTCGAGGTCGATGGCCCCGCTCAGCTCCTGCCCGGACCAGGGCTCGAGGGCGGCGAGATCGCCGACCCGGCCGGCGAGCCGGCCCGTCGCGAGCGGCCCGTCGAGGGCGACCGTCGCCGCCCCGGTGAGCTCGGTAAAGGGTGCGGTGAGGTTGAGATTGGCGAGCTCGAGGCTCTGGCCCTTGAGCGCGAAGTCGCTCTTCAGCGCCAGCGAATCGGTCCCCTGCTCGATCGCCAGCGCGACGTCGCCCGCGGGCTCGGCGAGCGGGCCGGAGGTCCGCGCATCGAGGGCGACGCGGTCGAACTGCCGCTCGGCGATGGCGAGATCGACCACCGTCACGTCCGCCGCGACCTCGGGCGCCGGCAGCGTGCCGCCGAGCGTCACGAAGCTCGTCAGCTCGCCGGCGATCGGCTGGCCGATGATGCCCTCGAGCGTGGCGAGCGCCAGCGGCGAAAGATCGACCCGGCCGCTCAGCGCCTGCGTCTCGTCGAGGCCGAGATCGAGATTGCCGGTGAGCCCGACCGCCGCCGTGGTGAGGTCGAGGCTCTCGACCGCGACATTGCTGCCGGGCACCATGACGACATGCGAGGTGAGGCGCGGCTCGGCGCCGACCAGCGCGTCGGCGTTCTGCGGCAGGCCGGTGATGCCGGAGCCCGTGGCCGCGAGGTCCAGGGTGATCCGCTCCAGCTCCGGCGCCAGCTCGACATCGGCGCGGAGGTCGAAGGCGCCCTCGACCGCGAGGTCGGGCGGTGCGTCCGGGCCGAGCGCCGCCACCAGCTCCGCCAGCGACGGCACGCTCGCCTCGAGCCGCGCCGTGCCACCGAGCCCCGGCATCGCGACGCTGGCAGTGCCGTCGACGGCGACGTGCTCGCCCTCGAGGGCCAGCCGCTCGACCACCGCCTCGCCCTCCATCGGCACGGTCGCGGCGAGATCGAGGGTCAGCCGGTCCTCGGGCCGGAGCGGCTCGCCGTCCTGGGTGATGCCGGCGATCTCGCCGCCGCCCTCGACCCTGGCGCCGGCAAAGGGCTGGTCGAGCGGGGCGAGCAGGTCGGCCGTGACCTCGAGGCCGAGCGTCTCGACGCCGAAGGCGTCGGCGGTGATGCCGCCGCCATCGAGGTCGAGCCGGAAGCGCGGCTCGCTGAACGTGCCGAGCGCATCGAGCACCAGCTCGACCCGGCCGGCCAACGGCGTTCCGGCGAGCCCGCTGGCACGGCCGAGATCCTCGGCCGCCACGCGGATCGAGCCGTCGAGCCGGTTCTCGTCGAGCAGCGCCTCCAGCCGCCCCTCGGCGGTGGCGATACCGCTCTCCAGGCGCAGTTGATCGAGGACGAACTGGCCGGGCGCCCGCTGCCCGCCGACAAGGGCGAGGGTCAGCCGGTCGCCCAGCACGGCCGCGATCTCCTCCGGCATGGCCCCTTCGACCGGCACCACCTCGGTGTGGAGGTCGATCGACGGGTTCTCGCCATAGGCGAGCGCCAGCCCGGCATCGGCGGCGACCAGCCCCTGGATGGCGAGGTCGAGATCGGCACGCCAGTCGTCGAGCGGGCCTTCGCCCTGCAGCCGCAAGGTCAGGTCGCCCGCCTGCTCGATCCCGGTGAGCGAGGCCATGAGCCCGCCGGTCTCGCTGCCCTCGACGTCGAGCCCGATCCGGCGCTGGGCGAGATCGAGCGTGGCCGCCAGGCCGAGCGCCGCGGTCCGCTGGTCGATGCGGGTGAGGTCGAGCCGCGCTTCGGCATGGCGACCCTCCGGCCCGGTCGTGGCATTGCCCTCGAGGTTGAAGACCGCGTCCTGGCCGATCAGCGCCTGGCCGAGCTCGATCCGGTCGACATGGATGCGCTCCGCCGTGACCAGCGGCAGGCTTTCCGGCAGCTCCGGCGCCGCCGGCAGGCTGAAGGGCTCGTCCGTCTCGGGCTCGGGTTCCGGCTCGGGCGCCGGCGGCAGGTTGGGTGCGCGTTGCACCGCGACCCGCGCGGCCCCGGCCTCCTCGACGACGACCTCGCCGCGCAGCAGCGGCGTCGGCGACAGCTTGACCCGTGCATCGTTGACCTCGAGCCAGCGACCCTCGTCATCGGCGAGCGAGAAGCGCCCGATGCGGATGTCGAACGGCAGAAAGCCGCTCACGTCCTCGACCTCCGCGGTCTGCTGCTCGCCCTCCAGGCTGCTCTCGATCAGGCCGCCGATCTGGTCCTTGGCGACACGCGTCTGGGCGATCGCCAGCGCCGCGCCAAAGAGCACGACGGTGCCGAGGACGATACCGAGAAGCGTGAGCAGGAACTTGCGAAGCATGGCCATGATCTGGTGCGGGTGCCGGAGGATTGCCACTCATATGGCACGCCAAGCGACCCGCCGCCATGCCCGCCCGGGGTCCGGTCGAGCGGCGCCGGGAGCGGTTGCACGCTGACCGTAGACGAGAAAGCCAAGGCGATCGGCGCGCAGCGTAGTCCGCCTACGTGAGCACCGATCGGCCGCAGCCTGACGAAGTATACGATCAGCGTGGAACTGCTCAGAACGCCTGGCCGATGGAGATGTAGAGCTGCCAGGAATCGTCGATGCCCTCGCGCTTGTCGACGGGCACGCCGACATCGACGCGAATGGGGCCAACGGGCGAGATGTAGCGCACCCCGGCACCGGTGCCGAACTGCCAGGCTTCGCCGAATTCGGGCGTCTGCGGCTCGAAGGCGCTGCCGCCGTCGAGGAAGACGACGCCCTCGAGATTGCCGATAATTCGGTAGCGCGCCTCGGCATTGGCCACGAGCAGCGAGCGGCCGCCGGTCGGCTCGTCGTCGTCGTCCAGTGGCCCCGCCCGCTGGAACGGCACCCCGCGCACGGTGCCGCCGCCGCCGGCGTAGAAGCGCTCGTCGGCCGGGATATCGCTGATGCTGGCGCCGGTGATCGACCCGGCAATGCCGCGGAACGCCAGGACCAGGCGCGGATCTTTGGAGAGGCGGAAATAGCGCGTGCCGGTGAGCTGGCTCTTGAAGAACTGCGTGCCCGGATTGAGCATATCCCAGTAGGGCGTGCCTTCCAGAACGAGGCGGTAGCCGGTCGACGGGTCGAGCAGGCTGTCGCTGCGATCGTAACGTAGGCCGGCCGGAATCGAGAACAGGGCGAAGCGCTCGTCGTCCTCGTCCTCGTCCGTGACCTCGGCGAGCCGGTAGGCAACGCCGAGCGTGCCGCTCAGCCGCCTGTTGAAATGCCGCTCGACGCCGAGCGACGCCTGGATCGAGGTGCTTTCATAGGCATCAGTATCCTCGTGGCCGAACGAGCCGCCGGCGAGGAGATCGAGGTCCGGCATCAGGATGTCGGGCTTGCGCAGCTGGCCCCGCACCTCCTGCACCGACTGGCCGACCTCCGCCTCGATCCGCAGCAGCTCGCCGGCGCCCAGGATGTTGCGATGCTCCCAGAAGGCGCGGACGTTCGGCCCCTCGTCGCTGACATAGCCGACACCGGCGCCGATGGTCCGCGGCTTGCGCTCGGTGACCTCGAAGCTCACCGGCCAGTTGCCGTCGGCATCGGGCTCCGGCCCCTCGATCACCCGCACGGCGGCAAAGAGGTTCGTGTCGATCAGCCGCTGCTGGGCGCGCTCGACATCGGCCGGATCGTAGCGCCGCCCCGCCTGGATCTTGGTCCGCTGCTCGAGGAAGGCGTCGTC
>CAZGUW010000123.1:0-13242 GCA_964528705.1 uncultured Geminicoccaceae bacterium | reverse complement strand
GCCGCGAAGTCGGTCCAGGCCGTGCTCGCCAGCATCCAGGCAGCGCTGACGAAGAAGGAGAAGGTCTCGATCGCCGGCTTCGGCGTGTTCGAGACGGTCGACCGCCCGGCCCGTGATGGCCGCAACCCCCAGACCGGCGAGACCATCAAGATCGCCGCCAGCACCGCGATCAAGTTCAAGCCTGGCAAGACGCTGCGCGACAAGGTCAACGCCTGATCGAAGTCGACGGGCTGCAGCGCCGTCGGGCCCCGGCCGGACGGCGCAGCGCTTTTCTTCAGAGCACGTTCTCGATCTGCATCACGCTCTCGAGCACCTGATCGGCCAGCGCATCGAGCAGATGCCGCGGCGTAGCGCCGGTCAGCACGGCGATCGCGGCCGCCGCCCCCGCCGCCCGCGCCATCTGCAGGTCGGCCCCGGTATCACCCACCACAACGATCTCGCCCGGCTCGAGGCCGGTCGCGGCGCAAAAGCCCCGCACCATGCCCGGCCCGGGCTTCTCGCCGAACCCGCCGTCATAGCCGGTGACGAAGTCGAGGCTGGACCTGATGCCCAGCCCGGCCAGCGCCGCCTCGGCCTTGGCGGTGCTGTCCATGGTGGCGAGGCCGAGCCGGAGGCCCTGCCCCCGCAGCCGCCCGAAGAGGGCAGCGAGATCGCCCACCGGAACCGCCGGATAACGTTCGGCATCGGCGAAATGCGCGAGCACCAGCTCGACCACGCCGGACCGGCCCTGGAGCTCCGGCTCCAGCGCCCAGCGCTCGGCGATCGCCCGGTTGGTCGCCCAGAGCAGCGGGCTGGTCGCTTCGAAACTGTCGGTTCGGCTGTCGTAGCCGCTGCGCTCGAGCAGCGTGGCGGCGAAGTCGGGCCCGCGGCCGGCCACGCAAGAGAGCTCGGCGGCGGCACCCCGATAGGCGGCGAGCCAGGTGGCACGAAAGTCGATCAGCGTGCCGTCCTTGTCGAAAAGGATGCCCTTGATTCCCGACCGTTCGCCCATCCCCGCGCTTTCCTCCTGCCCGCGTCTCTCCGGCCATCCTGCCGGCGGGTCCCCATAGCAGAACGGCGAAGCGGGCGGGATGGGCCTGGCGGAGGTTGCACGGCGCGGGCAGGAGCGCGATATCGACCAGCTGGCTGAGGTGATGGGGAACGGGGCCTTCCGGTGATGCTCGACGATCCGCTCCGGCCGGCCGCTGCCGGTCTCATTCCGACGGGGGCCGCCGGCCGCGCCGATGTCTTCCTCTATGGCACGCTGGCGCACGAGGAGGTGCTGACCCTGGTGCTCGACCGGCCGATCGTCCCGGGCGAACTGGTCCCGGCCGTGCTCGCCGGCTATCGCCGCGAGGCGGCGCTCGGCGTCAGCTACCCGGTGCTTGTCGCCGATCCCCGGGCCGAGGTGGCCGGGCGCCTGCTGCGGCGCCCCGGCCTGCGCGAGCTTCGGCGGATCAACCACTACGAATCCGAGGAGTACACGGCCGAGGAGCTCCCGGTCAGCACGGGCGGCCTGCAGCAACGGGCCTGGGTCTTCCTGGCGCTCGCGGAGATGGTGCCGGCCGGCCGGCCATGGGAGCTGGAGGAATGGGCGGCGACCCACCTCCCCGCCTTTCGCCAGCGCATCGCCGCCTGGATGCTCGACGCCCCGGGGTGATTTATTACACTTGTAATTTGTATTGAATTGAAAATTATCGAGATTAGATGGTGAATTTAGAATTCTCCAGTGGAGTTGCGCCATGCGCCTTTTCGCTTCCGCCCTCCTGCTCGGCGGCTCGCTCGCCGCCACGGCTACCGCCGCCGAGCCGCTCGTATCCGCCGACTGGCTCGAGGGCCGGCTCGGTGCTCCGGACCTGCACATCGTCGATATCCGCAGCGGCGACGACGCTGCAGCACTCTTCGAGCAGGGCCATGTGCCGGGCGCCGTCCATGCCGACTACGGCAAGGCCGGCTGGCGCATCGAGGTCGACGGCGTGCCCGGCATGACACCCGAGGTGGCGAGCCTCGAAAGCCTCATCGGCGGGCTCGGTGTCGGCAACGACAGCCATGTCGTCATCGTCTACAGCGGTGCCGATGCCAGCGACTTCGGCGCTGCCGCCCGGGTCTACTGGACCTTCAACTATCTCGGCCACGACGAGGTCAGCATCCTCGACGGCGGCTGGCGCGGCTGGACGGAGGATGCCGACCGGCCGGTGGCGACCGGATCCGCGAGCGTGACGCCCGCCACCTTCACCGCTGCTGTCCGCCCCGAGTTCCTGATCGAGACCGCCGAGGTCGAGGCCACGCTCGACGATCCCTCCGTGCTGCGGCTCGATGCGCGGCCGAAAGCGCAATATACGGGCGAGACCAAGGCCGGGCCGGCCAGGGCGCCGGGCCGCCTGCCGGATGCGCTCGGGCTGGAGCAGGCCGTCTTCTTCTCCCCCGACGGCCGGTTGAAGGAGCAGGACGAGATCAAGGCGCTGGTGCCGGCGGAAGTGACGGATGGCGGGATCGAGACCGTGGTGAGCTACTGCAACACGGGCCACTGGGCGGCCACCAACTGGTTCATCCTCTCGGAGCTCATGGGCCAGGAGAACGTGCGCCTCTACGACGCCTCGATGACCGGCTGGAGCGCCGACCCCGCGCGCCCGCTGGAGACCGGCGAGAGCCTCCTGGCGCAGGTCAGCCGCTGGGTCGGGGCCCCCTGTGCCACCTGCTGAGCCAGCCGATCAGGACGCGCAGGCCGCCCTCGAGGCGGCCTACGCGACGCTGTTCGACGGGCTCGTGCTGCTGGGCCCGGGCTCGACCGCAACGCGGCGGCAGGTGCTCGACCTCGTCCGGGACGAACTGCCGCCGGACCCGGTCATCGCCGACATGGGGGCCGGTGCGGGGGCCGCGACCCGCTTCCTCGCCGAAGCGTTGCCGACTGCACGCATCATCGCCGTGGACCGGGCAGCGGCGATCCTCGGCCCGCTCGGCGAGACGGCACCGGGCCGGGTGACCGCCCTGACCGGGGACATGACGGCACCGCCTCTGGACGCCGCCAGCCTCGACCTCGTCTGGTGCGAGTCGGCCGTCTACAACGTCGGCCGCGGCACGGCGCTCGCCGCCTGGCGCGGCCTGCTCCGCCGCGGGGGGCTCGTCGTCTTCAGTGACGTCGCCTGGCGCGTGCCGGAGGGCGAGCGGCCGGCCGAGGCCCGGACCTTCTGGGCCGAGGGCTATCCGGCGATGCAGGACGCAGACGGGATCGCAGCCGAGATCGAGGCGGCCGGCTACACCGTGGCCGCCCGGCACCGGGCGCCCGCTTCGGACTGGACCGACTACTATGCGCCGCTCCGCCAGCGGCTGGTCGACCTCGCACCCGGCGCGACAGAACCACTCGCCGGCGTGCTCGACGAGATGCGCCGCGAGATCGCGCTCCACGATGCGCACGGGGCGAGCTACGGCGTCGATTTCTTCGTCGTCCGGCCGGCCGGCGCTTAACCCGCCCTTAACCGACGGGCGCTAGAGTTCCGCCTTCCTTAGCGCGGATTGCCGGAGCCCATGCGCCTCGCCTACTCGATCAGCGGCTACAAGCTGCCCGGCCAGCTCGCCTGGCTGATGACGGCGATCCGGCACGAGGACGACCTCTTCGTGCTGCATGTCGACGCGCGCACGCCGCCCGGGGTGTATGACGCGCTGCGCGAGGCGGCGGGCCAGGGGCCGAACATCCACTTCATCGAGCGGCAGCCGATCACCTGGATGGGCATCTCGCTGGTCGAGGCGGAACTCCGGGCGATCCGTGCGGCGCTTGCCGCCGACCCGCCCTTCGACTACCTGATCAGCCTCTCGATGCAGGACTATCCTTTGAAGAGCCGGGCCGAGATCGTGGCCGCCCTCGAGGCCGCACCCGGGCTCGACCACGTTACCCGCGAGCGGCTCGGGGACCTTCCCTTCCACATCCGCCGGCGGCCCTGGCTCCTGGCCTTCGAGCGGCAGGGCCGGCTGGTCAAGACGCCGATCCCGCGGCCCATCCCGCGAGGTCTCGAGCTCAGGTGGAAGGGCTCGTGGTGGCGCGTGCTCAGCCGGCAGACCTGCGAATGGCTGGTCGAGGCGGAGCTGACCCGGCGCTATCTCGATTTCCTCCGCCACGTCCAGGCGCCGGACGAGCTCTTCTTCCAGAACCTCCTGATGCAGGGGCCGCATCGCGACCGGCTCGCCGAACGCAACCGCCACTTCGTCGCCTGGTCCGGCACGAGCGGCAGCCCGAAGACGCTGACCATGGCCGAGGCGGAGGAGCTCCTCGCCACGCCCTTGTGGTTCGCCCGCAAGTTCGACGAGACGGAGGACCGGCGCGTGCTCGAACTCCTGGCCCAGCGGATCGGCGCCGACCTGCCGCCGCACGTTGCCCGGCAGTCCTGCCGCGCGCGCGGCGCCGGCAGCATTGCCGGGACGGCCGCGACTTCCGTGCGGCACGACGCGGCACCGCCAAAGCTGGTCGTGGCGGCACGCTAGCTTGGTCGAGGCCCCTGGCATGCCGGCTGGACCTCACCGGTGCGGACGACGCCGGTCCCCGGGCGGCCCGCGGAACCATGCCGGCGGCCCCGTCGTTCATCCACCTGACGAACGTGTCATCGAGACCGCAAGGGGGCATGAGCCTGATGGCCAGGGAACACGGGCCGACGATCAAGGACGACGCGACCTACGAGGCGTTGCGCGAGGAGGGTGCCAGCAAGGAGAAGGCGGCACGGATCGCCAATGCGCGGGCCAATCCGCAGCAGCACCCGAGCCGCAAGGGCGGCAAGAGCCCGCCTTACGAGGAATGGACCAAGGAGGAGCTCGCCGGGCGCGCCCGCGAACTGGAGATCGAGGGGCGCTCGGGCATGAACAAGGCCGAGCTGATCGAGGCGCTGCGGGATCGCTGAGCGCGACCGGCACGAGAGCGGTTCGGGCATGGCGGGCGAGCGTTCCGGTCGCTGCCGCCACCCGCATATCACCAGCGGCGGGCATTTGGGGTCAACTTTGCCGCCAAATGCGCGTATGCCTTCCCTATCAGGGGGAGGAAACGCATGTTTCGGTGGAAGGCGGCAGCCTGGTGCATGACGGGACTCTGGCTCCTGGCAATCGGCCTCTTCGCCGATCCGGCAGCCGCCCAGCACTGGGCGGAGTTCCGGAACGACCCGCTGCGCACCGCGCGAGCCTTCAAGCGCGACATCTTCATCGCGAACCTTCGGCAGGGCAACCGGGAGGTCGTGCTCGACTGGTTCCGCCACGGCCCGGGCTTCACCTTCAACATCAAGCAGACGGCGAAGGCCGCGGGCTACGACTCGAAGGCTCCCGCCTATGCCGACATCGTCGGCGACTTCGGCACCAACTTCCTGAAATGCGAGGGCGGTCCCTTCGCCTTGTGCTACTATTCTGGTCCGGAAGGGCCCCTGCCCTGCGATACCAGCAAGTACGACACCATCTCCGACTGCACCTGCACGGTGGTCGAGCAGGGCCCCTATTTCGTCGACATCCTGGGCATCCTGAATCGCGAGGTCTACGAGGAGACCGCCAGAGCCTGTGGTCCCGATGGGAGTGGCTGCCCGGACATCGGCGATGCGCCGGTCTGCGACGTGGTCAACGAGAAGCTCCGGGAGGACGAGAAGATGTTCCCGGGCGCCGACATGATCTCCGTCTTCAGCTTCAACGGTGCTGCCGGCGTGATCGGCTCGTCGAGCTGCGAGCCCGGCAAGTATGCCGGGTGCATGACGGCGCCCTGCTTCTACCCGGATGGCGACGGGTCGAGCGACACCGTGCAGTGCCTCTGCCCCAACTATGCCGGGCCCTTCCAGATCGGCCAGGACGATAAGGAGGACATGTGCTCGCTCGGCAACCAGCATGTGTGGTCGGCGGCCTACACGCTCCCGGGCGGCAGCAGCATTCCGGACAGCCCACCCTCACCGCCCTCGCCCTGACGCGGCAGCGGCAAGGCAAAGGCCCGGCCATGACCAGCGAACCCACCCGCCGCCTCGCCGTGCTCATCGACGCGGACAACACCTCGCCACGCATCGCCGAGGCGCTCTTCGCCGAGGTCGCCAAGATCGGCGAGGCGAGCGTGCGGCGCATCTATGGCGACTTCTCCGGCACGCGGCTCAAGGCCTGGGCCGACATCCTCTCGCGCCACGCCATCATCCCGCACCAGCAGTTCGCCTACACCAAAGGCAAGAACGCCTCGGACATAGCGCTCGTCATCGACGCCATGGACCTCCTGCTGAGCGGCCGCTTCGACGGCTTCTGCCTCGTCTCGTCCGACAGCGACTTCACCCGCCTCGCCGCCCGCATCCGCGAGCAGGGTACCGACGTCTTCGGCTTCGGCGAGAAGAAGACGCCGGAAAGCTTCGTCCAGGCCTGCCGCCGCTTCATCTACACCGAGAACCTCCTGGCTCCCGCCGCACCCGACGCGCCGGACGACGATGAAACAGCCCCGCCGGGCCCCGAGCCGGCGGAGGAGGCGCTCGCCATCCTCGACCGCATCATCGCCGATCTCGACCAGGACGACGGCTGGGTCTACCTCTCCAATGTCGGCAGCCGGCTCGCCAACCTCGCCCCCGACTTCGACCCGCGCACCTATGGCCACAAGCGTCTCGGCGATCTCGTCAAGGCGATCGATGCCTTCGAGGTCGTCACCGAGACCGGCAGCGGCACGCGGATCAGGCGCAAGCCGGCGAAGAAGAAGGCGCGGTCGCGCAAGCGCAAGGCGCCAGTCGAGCCGGCCTGACGGGCCGGGGCGGCGACCGGCGGACGGACGTCAGACGCCGCCGGTGAGCTTGCGGAAGGCAGCCTCGTCGAAGGCCTTCAAAGTGTGCGTGCGGACATTGCCGCCGGAGCCGAGCTTGAGCGCCACCTCGGCCGCGGCCTCGTCGCTCGGCAGCTCGTAGGTGGCGACGATGTCGTAGGCGCCCATCGTCATGTAGAGCGCGTGGACCTTGCCGCCCTTGCCTTCCACCAGCGCCTTGAAGGCGTCGTAGCGCTTGCCGGAATCCCTGACCGCCTTGATCCCCTGCTCGGTCCAGTTCACGAGCCCGATGAAGATCGGCATATCGGTTCCCCCTGATTCTTCGGACCCGGCAGGATACCATGATCGCGCCGCCCTGTCGCCGGCGCCTGCGGTCGGGGAAAACGACCGGTCAGTCCTGGAGCTGCCCGAGCTGCCGGCGGAGCGACTTCAGCTCGCCCTGCAGCCGGTCGACCTCGTCGAGCAGGTCGAGGGTCACGGCGAGGCCGGCCATGTTGATGTCGAGGTCGCGGCGCAGCCGCAGCGCCTTGCGCGAGCGCATGACCGCCACGGCGGAGAAGCGCCAGACCGTCCGCCGGTCGCCCTCCGGGCGGATGATGCCGGCCTCCACCATCTCGACCACGTAATCGGCCTCCACGCCGCAGGTCCGGCAGAGCTCGTCGAGGTCGAGGCGGGCGGTGTCGTCCACGAGCTCGCCGCTGAGCACGTCGTCGTCGGCTGCCATCTCTCAGACTCCGAGGGTTGCGCGGGGATCGAAGCTCATCTGCTCCCGCATCTGCTCGAGGAGGGCGCGGTCCGCGTCGGTCGCGGCCTTGGGCATCACGATCTTCAGCACGACATACTGGTCGCCCGGGGTCGGGCCCGGCAGGCCGCGCCCGGCGAGCCGGAGCCGCTGGCCCGACTGCGCGCCCGGCTTGATCGCGAGATTGACCGGCCCGCCGAGCGTCGGGACCTTGACGGTGGCCCCGAGCCCGGCCTCCCAGGGGGCGACCGGCAGGACGAGGCTGACGTCCCGGCCTTCCACGGTGAAGCGGTCATGCGGCAGGAGCTCGACCTCGAGGTAGAGGTCGCCGTCCGGCGCCCCGCCGAACCCGGCCCCGCCCTGCCCCTTCAGGCGGATCTTCTGGCCGTCGACGACGCCCTTGGGGATCTTGACGTTCAGGTTGCGCGTATCGGGCAGGACGTGGCCCGCCTCGTCGAAGCGATGAGTCTGCAGGGCGAGGCTGCGGGTGGCGCCCGCAAAAGAGTCCTCGAGCGTCACGCCGATCCGGTAGTGGATGTCCTCGCCCGGGATCGCGAACCGGGCCGCCCCCGGCCTGGTCCGGCCACGCCCGCCTTCGCCCGCCCCGGCACCGGTCGCACGCTGGCCGAAGATCGACTGGAGGAAGTCCTCGAGGTCGGCCTCGTCGAGCCCGCCGCCGGCCGGCCCGGCCCCCTGCCCCGGCGGCGGCCGGAACGCCTCGCCCTGCCGGCTGCCATGTTCGCGGATCTCGTCGTATTCCTTGCGCTTTTCCGCGTCCTTCAGGACCTCGTAGGCCTCGCCGACCTCCTTGAACCGGTCGGCCGCGCCTTCGCCCTTGTTGAGGTCCGGGTGATGCTCGCGGGCGAGCTTGCGATAGGCCTTCTTGATGTCGTCGGCCGTGGCGGTCTCGGCGACACCGAGGATCGCATAGTAGTCCTTGAGCTGCATCGCCTGTCCCGGTCGGCTCCCGCACCCGGTCGCGGGGGTGCGGTCCCTGATACGCCGCCCGGCCACGGCCCTCAAGGCCGGGGCCGCGACCGCAAGCCGGCGCGGGAACATCGGTCAAGGTCGCGCGTTCTCCTGCGAGGCACATCGCACGGTGGAGGAGGTCACCCATGGCCAATCTCGCGAAAATGCTCGGCATGCTCTTGGCCACCCGCATGGCCGGCCGGGGCCGCTACGGCTCGGCGCTCGGCACGGCGGCGCTCATGCGCGGCGGGCTCGCCCGCAAGGCCGGCCTCGCCGGGCTCGGCTACATGGCCTACAAGGCTTGGCAGGACAGCAAGGCCGGGCGGGCGGAGGCCGGGCATGACAGCAACCCCGCCGCGCAGGCGACCGCACAGGCGTCGGGCGGGCAGGCAGCCGGTGGCGGCATCGCCGACACGCTGGGCAACCTCCTCGACAGCCTCACGGGCGGCCAGACCGCGAGCCGCAAGGGCGAGCCCGGGCTCGGCGACAAGGTGCGCAACTATTTCGATCCCGGCTCCGCCGAGCCAACGCGTGGCGCCGCCGGCGAGGCGGACGTGCCGCCCGGGCCCGCGCCGGAGCCGATGGACGACCGCCATGCCCTTCTCCTCATCCGTGCCATGATCGCCGCCGCCAATGCCGACGGCCGCATCTCCAACGAGGAGCGCCGGCGCATCCTCGTGGCAGTGGACGAGGCCGGTGGCGACGCCGAGGATCACCGCCTGATCCAGCTGGAGCTGATGGACCCGAAGCCGCTCGACACCCTCCTGGCCGAGGTCGACGACCACGACACCGCCCAGCAGTTCTATGCCGCCTCGCGAACCGCGATGGACGGCGAGACGGCGACGCAGACGAGCTATCTCGACTATCTCAGGAACCGCCTCGGCCTGCCGCCCGACGAGACTGCCGAGATCGACGCCGCCATGCAGTAGCATCCGTCCGGCTTGCGCCGGGCCGCGTTCCCGATAGGCTGTGATCGAAGAAGAGAACGAGTCATCGGGGACGGAACATGGACGACTCGCGCTACGGCACGGTCGACAGCCGCGGCAACTGGGCGCCGAACGAGCCCGTCAGCTACGGCCCGCTCTTCACCTGGCCGCCACAGGCCCGCGCCCTCCTCAAGTGGTTCTTCGGCTTCCCCGGCTTCCTGCTGCCCTGGAACCTGCTCTACGCGGTCGCCGCCGTCCTGATCTGGACGTTCCTGACACCCTCGCTCGAGACGATGCGCACCGCCTCGCCCGGCTGGATGCTCCTCGTGCTCGTGCGCAACCTCGTGCTCGCCATCGCCGTCTACGGCGCTTGGCACATGTGGCTCGATGTCTGGCGCAGGCAGGCGACGAGCTTCAAGTACAACCGGCAGTGGCCGAAGGCTGGTGTGTCGACCTTCATGTTCGGCAGCCAGAACCGCGAGAACATGTTCTGGACGCTGGCCAGCGGCGTGCCGATCTGGACCGCCTACGAGGTGCTGCTGCTCTGGGCCTATGCCAGTGGCACGATCACGATCCTCAGCCCCGCCGAGCACCCGGTCGCCTTCGTGGCGCTCTTCTTCGTGGTGCCGTTCATCCATGAGGTCGGCTTCTACTTCTGCCACCGCTTCCTGCACTGGCCGCCGCTCTACCGCGTCGCCCATGCGCTGCACCACCGCAACACCAATCCGGGCCCGTGGTCGGGCCTCTCGATGCACCCCATCGAGCACGTGATCTACTTCTCGACCATCCTCCTCTTCTTCCTCTTCCCCGCGCACCCGATCCACATGATCAATCTGGCGTCCCGCCTCGGCGTGGCGCCGGCCCAGGGCCATACCGGCTTCGACCGCGTCGTGGTCGGCGAGGACAAGGCGATGAACACCTCCTATTTCGCCCATTACCTCCACCACAAATATTTCGAGGTGAACTACGCCGACGGCATGGTCCCGCTCGACAAGTGGTTCGGCTCCTTCCACGACGGCACACCGGAGGCCCACGCGCTGATGAAGGCGCGGCGGGCCAGGCGGGGGGTGTGACGCGCAGCGCGGCGACCGGCTGATGCGCGTCCTGGTCATCGGAGCCGGCATCAGTGGCGTAACCGTGGCGCACGCGCTGGCCACGCGCGGCGCCGAGGTCACGGTGGTCGAGCGCGAGGGCGGCCCGGCCGACGGCACCAGCTTCGCCAATGGCGGGGTCGCGGGTGCCACGCAGATCGAGCCCTGGGCAGCACCCGGCCTGCGCCCGCTCATCCTGAAATGGCTGTTCCGCGAGGACGCGCCGCTGCTCGTCCGCTGGCGGCAGCTGCCGAAGCTCACGAGCTGGGGCCTGCAATTCTGGCGCAACTGCGAGCCGGAACGCTTCCGGCGCCATCTCGAGGCGAGCGGCCGGCTGACCCGCCACAGCCTCACCTGCTTCGCGGCACTCCGCGAGGCGGCCGGCATCCAGGACACGGATTACGGCCTGATCCGGCGGGGCGCGCTCAAGGTCTACCACACGCCCGAGGCCATGGCGGAGGCCGTTGCCGAGGCGGCGGTGATCCGCGAGCTGGGCTTTTCCATCGACGCCATCGACGCCCGGGCCTGCGCCGCCCTCGAGCCGGGCCTCGCACCGGTGGCGGATCGCCTCGCCGGCGGGCTGCACTTCCTTGACGACGAGGTCGGCGACTGCCGCGCCTTCACGCGGCTCCTGGCCGAGCGTGCGGCAGCACTCGGTGTCACGTTCCGCTTCGCCACGCCGGTCGAGCGGCTGGTGCGGACGGGTGACAGGATCAGCGCCGTCATCACGGCCGAAGGCCCGCTCGAGGCCGATGCGGTGGTCGTCGCCACCGCGAGCTGGAGCGCGCCGCTGCTGCGCACCGCCGGGCTCGACGTGCCGGTCGTGCCGGCCAAGGGTCTCAGCATCAGTGTGGCAGCCGCCGCCTGGCCGGAGGCGGTGCGCAGCGTGGTCATGGACCACGCGCGCCTCTTCGGCCTGGTGCGCATCGGCGACGACATGCGGATCACGGGCTCGGCCGAGCTCACCGGCTACGATGCCACGCCGGCGGAGAGCCGCTGCGCCGCGATCATCCGGAACGTGCTGGAGCTCTTCCCGGGCTTCCAGGCCTGCCTCGACGCGAGCCCGCAGCGCCGCTGGGCCGGCCTGCGCGGCGTCTCGCCCGACGGCCCGCCCATCCTCGGCCCCACGCCGATCAAAAACCTCCACCTCGACATCGGCCACGGCCCGCAAGGCTGGTCCACCTCCGCAGGTGCTGCCGACCTCGTCGCCGACACCGTCCTCGGCCGCCCGCCAGCCATCGACATGGCAGGCCTCACCCTGGCGCGATTCGCGCAGGGGTGAGCCCCGGCCAAGCGGGTCGTCTCGCCTCTGTCATGCGGACTGCCGGGCCCAGCAGGTCATGGGGCTCAGCACTGTCGGCGGCTCGGCTGTCACCCAAGTCTTCAATTGTCTGCAGCCCTTGTCCCCGCTCGTGCAGCATCTACGTCGGTTGCGCCATATCCCGGCTACTGGAGACCGGCAATGCGGCGAAAAGGCTAACGCGGAAGCCGCCCCTCACAGCCGCGAACATTGCGCCAAGACCATGGGCCCACGCAACTAGTTCAAGTTCTGCGGACCAAACCATGACCAACCGCCTGCATTAACTGGTCACGAACCTTACGAGAAGCAAGCCACTCAGGAACGCCTTCAAGTTCCTCTCGTGCATCAGCGGCAATAGTCTTTAAATCTCCAAGATCGTCGGAAAATAACGAAATGTCCAGAATAATTGGAATTTGCTGCTCCGCTTGACGAGGAACAACGTCTCTCGAAGGTCCGAACGCAATATAATTCTCCAAGAATTGTGAACCCATAAACGGTGGACTTCTCATTGTAGCCGGCAATAGCTCCACAGTTTGTTCCCAGGCTTCGAATGCCTTACTGTCAAATGTCATCCACCAATGTTTGTGCCCGACCGTGAGTCTCTCTCGCTCATTTAATCTTAGCGCGATGACACCAAGGACGCTCTCAGCATCATGTTCCGCCAAAAGAGTTGTAATAGACTCGTCCACCTGTATTTCAATCGCTCGTCGACGTTTCTCATGTATTGACCTCCAGACCTCAAAAACCTGAGACCGAAGCGAAAAATCCAAACTATCTCGCGCCTCTCCAAGAGGCTTTAACTCAATACTCAAGGTCTCCTCTAAATATTCTATAATATCCTGATGTGGTAATATATTGCCCGCGAATCGTTCTAGCCACTTGAGAAAATCTGACTGCGCTCGACCGCTTTCGATAAAAGACCTAAAAAGGAATGGAATAGTTCCTCTCCATTCCATGGTCGAAGAAATAAAAGCCTTGCATCTGTTTATATGACTTTCAACCTCTTCTATTACACCAGGTATAACAAAGAACCTGTTTCCCGCTTTCGATGCCGCCTTTATTAATCTGCGTAGTATAAATCTACTCGGTTCTTCGCCTTCCTCTGCCAAAAGTGGAAGGACAACACTTGCATCAAGCCAAATCATTCCATTGCTAAAGAGCTTCTCTGTTGCGCTCTTTACATCAGGAGTTTCTTTTAGAAAGGAGAACAACGTATAAGAGTCCGATAGATTTCTAATAAAAGAAAAATCTTCTTCTTCAGATATTCTAAGAACTGAGGAGATAATTAGCTCAATTGCTTTGGTTAGGTTAATTCTTGGCTCACCATGAACTTGTGAATTTCGTGCTATGTCGTTGAGTACTATGTCCGGCAAATTTGTCTTTGAGAGCGATGAGAGCCCCCGGGTGAGTGCCGCAGCGAATTCCTCTGCACGTTGAAATGTCCACTTAACCTTCTTGAGTGACAAATCGCTGGACCGTTTCCCACGGCCTTC
>CAZGUW010000122.1:0-13259 GCA_964528705.1 uncultured Geminicoccaceae bacterium | reverse complement strand
GTTCAGGCCCTTCGTCGCCGCCACATCGGCCAGGTGCCGGCGCGACTCCTGCTCGTTGATCGAGAAATCGTCGTTGAAGGCGAGGAGCGTCGCCGGGATGACGCCCTTCGGCCGGTAGCCCTTGAACTGTCGCATGGCCCAAAACTCCCCTGCTGTTCCATTCGAGATAGCTCAGTTGAGCCGGAATCCACCTGTCACGTTGACCGCCTGGCCGGTCATGAAGTCGGCCGCGTCGGAAGCCAGGAAGGCGGCGACCCTGGCGATGTCGTCGGGCCTAGGTCATTGGGCGGTCATGCCGCCGTCGATGGTGAGGATGGTGCCGGTGCAGAACGAGGATTCGTCACAGGCGAGGTAGAGGATGCCGCTCGCGATCTCGGCCGGCGTGCCCATGCGCTTGTAGGGCTGGCGGCCCTCGAGATGGGCGAGCAGCCCCTCCGGGTCCTCGGCCTTGGCCAGGAGCGCATCGAAATAGGGCGAGCGGATGGTTCCCGGGGCCACGGCATTGACGCGAATCCTGTCGGCCACGTGGTCGAGCGCCATGGCGCGGGTCAGCGAGGCGACCGCACCCTTGGACGCGCAATAGGCGGCCCGGTTGGGGATGCCGATGCTCGAGACGACCGAGGCGACGTTGACGATGGCGCCGCCGCCCTGGCCGGCCATGACGGGGATGGCGTTGTGGCAGGCGAGGAAGACGCCGGTGACGTTGACCGCCATAAGCGCGTTCCAGTCCGCCTCGCTGGTCTCGACGACCGTGCCGGGGATGCCGTAGCCGGCATTGTTGACGAGCACGTCGAGCCGGCCGAACCGCGCCACGGCGGCGTCGATCATGGCCTTCGAATCGACGGCCTTCGCAACGTCGGCCTGGAGCGCCAGATGCATCCCGCCGCCGCAGGCCTCGGCCGTCGCCTTCGCACTCGCCGCGTCCTTGTCGGCAATGGCGAGCCGCGCCCCTTCGCGGGCAAAAAGCTCGCAGGTCGCGCGCCCGATCCCGGAGCCGCCGCCGGTCACGAGGCAGACCTTGTCTTTCAGCCGCATGTAATGTCGCGCCTCCGCCGGCTAGCATGGCCGGAACAAGTTTGGTGCGGCAGACGGTGAATTGGTCTAAAGTGCCGCTGACTGACTAGTAAGATAGCGGCGCTGGGCGCGGCCCGCAAGCGTGCCTGCCCGGGCTTGCCGCCGGATTGGAAGGCACATGCGCGAGCAGATCAAGGCGGTGGCGACCGAGCTCCTGATCACCCATGGCGTGCGCGGCCTGCGGTTCGGCGATATCGCCGACCGGCTCGAGATCACCCGCGCCAACATCCACTACCACTTCGGCACGAAGAAGAACCTGGTCGAGGAGGTGATCGACGAGTACGTGCAGACCGCACTCGCCGGCTTCAGCGAGATCTGGGAGGACCCGGGGCTCACCTATCACGAGAAGACGCGGCGGACGATGGAGTTCAATCGCGACCGCTACACGAAGTTCAACCCGAGCCGACGCTCGGGTCGATCCTGGAGCCTGATCTCGAGGATGCGGCTCGAGGCCGACCAGCTCAGCGACGAGGCCCGGGCGAGGCTCCGGCATTTCACCATGACGATCGAGACCTTCATCGACGACGCGGTGGTGCGGGCGCAGAAGAACGGCGAGCTGAGCGATTCCGCCCCGGTCAAGGACATCGCCATCCAGCTCATCGCCATCGTCGACAGCGCCGGCTCGATCACCCAGGACGGCGGCTCGTTCGACCGGCTGGAGCGGCTCTACACGGCCTATCTGCATATCATCGACCATGCCTACGGCACGGGCCAGAGCGCGACGAAGCGGCCGGCACTGGCGGCCGGCGGCGGCTAGTCCAGGAGGAAGTCGACGACCGCACGGAGGAACTGGTCCGCCCGGGTGACCGGGAAGAAATGGCCGCCGTCCGGGAGGATCAGGGTCGTGGCCCGGCCCACAAGGCGGCCGAGCGCTTCGGTGAGGTAGGCCGGCGTCACCATGTCGTCGCGGGCGCCGATCGACAGGGTCGGTGCGGTGACGCGGTGGAGGTCGGCGGCCCGGTCGTGGCGCAGGATGGCGGCGATTCGGGCGAGCAGGACCTCCGGGTCGGGCACGCGCGCCCGGGCCGCCGCCTCGGTGACCGTCACGACCTCCGGGTGGTCACGGATCCACCAGGGCGGGTGGAGCACCAGGGCGGAGCTCTGCAGATAGAGTGCCGGGCCGCCGGTCCTGAGGATGGCGCTGCGCGTGGCGAAGAGGCTCCTGAAATACGCGTCCGGCGCCGCCCAGGTGGCGCTCAGCACCAGCCGGTCGAGGCGGTCCGGGTGGTCCAGGGCGATGGTCTGGCCGATCGCCCCGCCCGTGGAGTGGCCGACGAGGTGAGCGCTCTTCAGCCCGAGATGGTCGAGCAGCGCCAGCACGTCGCCGGCCATCTGGGCGATCGAGAAGTCGATCCGCTCCAGGCTGCTCCGGCCGCAGCCCCGATGGTCGTGGAGAATGACGGTAAAGCGCTCCGCCAGGGCCGGCACGACGGGGTTCCAGAACTCGGCGAGGCCGCCGAGACCCGGGACCAGCAGGAGCGGCGGGCCACTGCCGACGAGCGCGTAGTGCAGATACCCGCCATCGGCGAGGCGCAGCACGGCCATGCGGGATCAGCCCCGGCGCAGGAGGCGGAGCGCCGCCTCGAGGCCGGCGAAGTAGATGTCGGTGCCGAGACCCATGAAGACGCCCTTCGCCGCCTCGGCGGTGACCGATTCGATGCCGCGGGCGAAGTGGTTGGAGAGGTGGATCTCGATCACCGGCAGCTCGATCCCCTTCATGCAGTCGCGGAGCGCATAGCCCGCGTAGCAGAGGCCGCCCGGGTTCATGACGACCGCGTCGACGTCGCCGGTCTCGGCGGCATAGAGGGCGTCGATCGCCTCGCCTTCCTGGTTGGTGTAGAGGATCTCGAGCGTGTAGCCGTGCTCGGCGGCGTGGGCCCGCAGCATGGCGTCGAGCTCGGCGGCGGTCGTCCGCCCGTAGATCTCCGGCTGGCGACGGCCCAGCCAGTTCATGTTGGCACCCTGCAGCACGAGGAGCCTGGTCATCGGGCAGGCCTCCTCACTTGTGGGTGAAGCGCGGGGCTTCCTTGGCGAAGAAGGCGCGCACGCCCTCCATGCAGTCGTCGGTGGTGAAGACCTCCTCGCTGAGCGCCAGCGTCGCCTCGATGGCCTCGTCCTCGGTCCGGTCGAAGGAGAGGTCGACGGCCCGCTTGCAGGCCTGCAGCGCCCGGTTGGGCCGCTCGGCCAGGGTCCGTGCGAGCGCCTGGGCGGCGGTGAGCGCCTCGCCCTTCGGCACGACGCGGTTGACGAGTCCCCAGGCGAGGGCCGTCTGCGCATCGATGGGCTCGCCCAGGAACATCATCTCCTTGGCCCGCCCCTCGCCGATCCGGCGGGTGACGCGCACCGTGCCGCCGCTGCCCGGGAAGACGCCGAGTTTGATCTCGGGAAGGGCCAGGCGGACGTTCTCCTCGACGATCAGGAGGTCACAGCAGACCGCGAGCTCGAGCCCGCCGCCGAAGGCGAGACCGCGAATGGCGGCGATGGTGGGCTTCGGGAAGTCGTCGACCTTGCTGTAGGCCCGATTCTCCCGGGTCAGCTTCTTCTCGAGCACCACGCCGGGTGCGGTGAGGTCCGAGAACTCGGAGATGTCGGAGCCGGCGCAGAAGGCACGCTCACCCGAGCCGGTCAGCACCAGGACGCGCGCCTCGGGATTGGCCGCCAACTCGTCGAGCAGCGAGTCGAGCCGGGCGGTGAGGCCGAGGGTGACGAGGTTGAGCGGCGGATTGGCGAGGGTGACGGTCGCCACGCCATCCTCGATCGTGCAGTGGACGGGGTCGCTCATCCTCACTCTCCTCGCTGGCGCCGGCCGCCCGGGCGGCGGCGGAAATCGTCGATCATGGCCATGGGCCCGTCGCGGAAGAGCCGCGGGTCCATGAGCCGCGGCTCGTTTGGCACCTCGACCGCAAAGCCGATGCGCTCCAGCACGTCGGCGCGCACATCGATGCCTGGGGCCACCTCTTCGAGCCGGAGCCCGTTCTCGCCGAGGAGGAAGACGGCGCGGTCGGTGACGTACATCACCTCCTGGCCACGCTCGCGGGCATAAGTGCCGTTGAAGGTCACCTGGCCGACCTCGTTCACCCATTTCCGCGTGGCGCCGTCCCGGCGCAGCTCGAGGCCGCCCTTGCCGTCGGGGGCGATGTCGAGCCCGCCCGTGGTCAGCGTGCCGGAGAAGACGACCTTCCTTGCCCCTTGGCTGATATTGATGAAGCCGCCCGGGCCGTTCACCGACTTGCCGTAGCGGCTGACATTGACGTTGCCCCTGGCATCCACCTCGGCGAACGAAAGATAGGCGATGTCGAGCCCGCCGCCGTCGTAGAAGTCGAACTGGTAGGGCTGGTCGGCCATCATGTCGTAGTTGACGCCGGCCCCGGCATCCTTGCCGACCGCCGGCACGCCGCCAATGATGCCCTGCTCCACGGTGAGCGTGACCTCGCGGTAGAAGCCCTCCTCGACCGCCACCGCCGAGATGCCGTTGGAGACGCCGAAGCCGAGATTGACCACGGCCCCGGGGAAGAGCTCCATGGCACCGCGCCTCGCGATCACCTTGCGGATGTCGAAGGGGATCGGCTGCATGCTGCGCTCGGCGAGGCGGAGATCGCCGGCATAGGCGGCACTCTGGCGGGTCAGGTAGGTCTGGCGCTGCTCGGGCTCGACGATGACGTAGTCGACCACCACGCCCGGCACCTTGACCTGCTTGCCGGGGATCGTGCCGGCGGCGGCCACCTGCTTGACCTGGGCGATGACGATGCCGCCGTGCAAGTGGGCGGCACCCGCGATCGAGAAGTTCTCGCCGAAGAACGCCTCGTCCTCCATCGAGATGTTGCCGCGCTCGTCGGCCGTGGTGCCGCGGATCACCGCGACGTCGACCGGGAAGCTGCGATAGAGCAGGTACTCCTCGCCCCGGATGGTGACGAGCTCGACCAGGTCCTCGGTCGAGCGCGGGCTCTGCCTGCCGCCGCCGTAGCGCGGGTCGATGAAGGTGTGGAGCCCCGTACGGGTCAAAAGACCGGGGCGGCCGGCCGCCATGTCGCGGCAGAGCTGCGAGAGGGCACCCTGCGGGAGGGTGTAGGCCTCGATCTCATCGGCGATCGCCATGGCGGCGAAGCGCGGGCAGTTGTTGAGGCCGCCGCTGACGACCCGCCGCGCGAGACCGGGCTCGGCCAGGATATTGAAGCCGGTCTCCTGCCAGTCGCCGATCGAGACAATGCTGACGAGCGAGAGATCGCGCGGGCTGCCGCTCTCCCGGTAGCGGGCGCCCAGCGCCTCGATGAAGGCCTCGGGCACGGCATGGCCGCCGCCCGAGCCGCCGATCAGCACGCAGTCCCGGGGCTTGACCAGGGCCGCGGCCTCGGCGGCGGTGATGAATTCGACCATAGGTGCTCCTAATCCATGACCTGCTGGCCGCCGTCGACACCGAGCACCTCGGCCGTCACGAAGCCGTTGCACATGAGATAGATCGCGGCCTGCGCCGCCTCGTCGGCGGTGCCGACGCGGCCGACCGGCAGCCTTCTGCCGAGCGTCTGGTAGCGCTCCTCCTTGTCGTGAGCGTGCAGCACGTCGTTGAGCGGCGTGTCGGTGAGCCCGGGCGCGATGGTGTTGACCCGGACCCCCTGGGCGGCGAAGTCGAGCGCCAGCGAGCGGGTGGCGGCGTTGATGGCCCCGTTGATGCACGCCCCCATCAGGTAGCCCTTGACCGGCCGGACCGCCGCGACGCCGCTGTAGAGCACGATGCTGCCGCCCCTGCGGAGGTGCGGGCGCGCATCGAAGCAGGCCCAGAAGGGGCCCCAGAACTTGCTCTCGAAGCCCTCCCTGGCACTCGCGTCGTCGAGGTCCTGGTAGAGGATCGGCTTCACCGTCGAGCCCGGCAGGACGAGGTGATCGAAGGGAGCGTGGCGCGCCATGAAGGCGGCGACGGCCGGCCGGTCCTCGATGCGGAGCGCCGTCCAGGGCACGACCGCCCCGGCGAGCGCGCCGAGCGCCGCCGCCGCCTCCTCCAGCTTCTCGCGCCCCCGCGCGGCGATGGCGACCTCGGCACCGAGCTCGATCGCCGCCTTCGCGGTGGCAAAGCCCATGCCGTAGGAGCCGCCGATGACGAGCACCCGCTTGCCGCCGAGGTCGAAGATCATGTGTCAGGCTCCCGGCCGAGTCGTCACTTGCGGTCGTTGGGGACCCATTTGAGGATGTGCTGGGCGACCGCCACCGTCTCGCCCTTCTGGTTGATCACCTTGATGTCGCCGATCGAGCGCCGGCGCTCGGTGTCGATGGCGCTGATGGTGTACCGCACGGTGATGGTGTCGCCGAAGAAGACGGGTGCGATGAAGCGGATCCGGTCGTAGCCGAGCGAGACCGGCGTCTCGTCGTCGCCGATGCCGTGGCAGGAATCGATCATCCTGGTCGACGCGGTCGACATGAAGCCGACGAGCAGGGCGCCATGGGCGATCCGCCGCCCGTAGCTGGTCTTCGCCATGAACTGCTCGTTCACGTGGTTGGCCGAGAAGTCCCCCGTCACGCCCGCATAGACGTAGACGTCGCTCTCGCCGACCGTCTTCGCGAACTCGACCGCATCGCCGATCCTGACGTAGAATTCCGACACTGGCTTGCCTCTTCCCCTTGTGCCTGGCGCGGCGTGTGTGCGCCTAGCGTGGCGCGTGAACGACCTTGTCCTTCAGGAGCTCCTCGATCTCCGCCTCGGCGAAGCCGGCCTCGGCCAGCACGTCGCGGGTATCTGCCCCCGTCTCCAGCGCGAAGGTGGGCACGGCCGGGGCGGCACCGTCGTAGCGGTTGGGATGGTTGACGAGGCGGATGGTCTCGCCATTGACCTCGACGTCCTGGAAGACCTGGTTGTGCTGGACCTGCGGGTTGGCGGCCAGATCGTCGAAGTTCTCGACCTTGCCATACCATATGGCCTCGGCGTCGAAGGCGGCGGCGAGGTCGGCGAAGCTGCGCTCGCGGACCGCCGCGGCGATGATGGCGACGATGGCTTCGCGATCGGCATACTGGTCCGTGCCGACATAAGGTGCCAGGGCTTCCTCCTTGCCGAGCGCGCGGCCCAGCTTCTCCAGGGGGTTGACCGAGATGGCGATCCAGCCGTCAGCGATGCGGTATAGGCCGTAAGGCGCCTCGTGGAACCACGTGGCGAGGCTCTCGTGCCGGTCGAAGGCCTTGTCGCCCTTGCCGGCGGCATAATAGTGGGTGATGGACTCCATCTGCATGTCGATGCCGGCGCCGAGCAGGCTCGCCTCGACCCGCGTGCCCTCGCCGGTGCGCAGCCACTTGGCGTAGGCGCCGGCGATGCCGAGCGCGAAGAGGGCGCCACCGTGCTGGTCGACAGCCGCGGCACCGATCGCCGTGGGCCGGTGGCTGCCGCCGCCATTGGCCGAGGCGATGCCGGACATGGCCTGGATGAGCAGGTCCTGGCCCGGGCGGTCGACGAAGGGGCCGGTGCGGCCGAAGCCCGAGGCCGAGGCGTAGATGATGTCGGGCTTCCGCGCCTTCACCACGTCATAGCCGAGGCCGAGCCGGTCGAGCGTGCCCGGGCGGAAGTTCTCGGCGAGGGCATGGCTCTTCTCGAGCATGCGCAGCACGATCTCCTTCGCCTCCGGCCGCTTCAGGTCGAGGGCGAGGCTCCGGGCATTGCGGTTGGCGCAGAGGTAGAAGGCGCTGACCCCGCCGACCTTGATCCGCCCGGCACCCGCCCAGACCCGCTCGTAGGCGCCCTTCGGCGGCTCGATGCGGATGATCTCCGCTCCCATGTCGCCCAGATACTGCATGGCCGCCGGCCCCTGCAGGAAATGGCAAAAGCTCACGATCTTCATGCCGTCGAGCAGCACGCCTCGGCCTCCCAGGTTCTCAGGTTGCGCCCGCTCGATAGCGCCTTCGGTCGCGACGCGCCATCACGCGATTCGGCCGCCCGCCACCGGCAGGCCTGCCGATCGACCCTACTTACATATCAGTAAGCCACCTGGCAAAGCCAGCGTCAAGACCGGGAACCGCCAGGCCGGAACGCGGCGCCGGGCGATTGACGCCCGCAGATGCCTATGCTTTCCTGACTCATGTGTAAGTGGCCGCGCAGGGGAGAATGCCGTGGACAAGGCGAAGGAGAGGCTGGGCGACGCGAAGATCCTGGGGCCGGACGACGGCGAGAGTCACTGGCAGCCCGTGCCCGCGAACGGCCATGTGCGCTGCCTCTTCAGCGACACCACGGTGAAGAGCACCAATCGCTTCGCCATGGGCACGCAGACCGTGGCCCCCGGCTGCTTCATCCGCGAGCACACCCACGACCGCAACGAGGAGATCATCTTCGTCGTCTCGGGCCGGGGCTTCGTCAAGCTGGATGGCGAGGAGCACCCGATCGAGCCGGGCTCGGCCGTCTTCCTCGGCGTCAACCGCAGGCACATGTTCATCAACCCGGGCCCCGAGCCCCTGACCTTCGTCTGGTACTTCACGCCGGGCGGGCTCGACGACTTCTTCGCCCAGATCGGCCGCCCGCGCACACCCGGCGAGCCCGTGCCCGAGCCCTTCGCCCGGCCCGAGAACGTCGCCGAGATCGAGCAGCGCACGGTCTTCGGCTGGACCGACCAGGACTTCGCCAGCCGCGGCTGAGCACCGAAGGAGACAGCCGGCGATGCGGTTCAAGCGCATGGTCACGGTCGTCGGCGCGCATGCCGAAGGCGAGCTCAACGAGGTGATCACGGGCGGCGTGGTCGACGTGCCCGGCCGCACCATGTTCGACAAGATGCGCCATCTCGAGACCGAGGCGGACGAACTCCGGCAGTTCCTCCTGAACGAGCCGCGCGGCAAGGTGCAGCAATGCGTCAACCTGGTGCTGCCCTCCTCGCACCCGGACGCCGCCATGGGCTTCGTGATCATGGAGTCGGACTATTACGTGCCGATGTCCGGGACCAACACGATCTGCACGGTCACCGTGCTGCTCGAGACCGGCATGATCCCGATGCAGGAGCCGGAGACCAAAGTCGTGCTGGAGGTGCCGGCCGGCCTCATCGAGGTCACCGCGACCTGCCGGAACGGCAAGTGCGAGCGGGTGGCCTTCAGGAACGTGCCGTCCTTCGTCTTCGGCCTCGACCTGCCGCTCGAGGTGGAGGGGCTGCCGACGCTCAGGGTCGACGTCGCCTATGGCGGGATGATCTACGTCCTGGTCGATGCCGAGGCCCTGGGCTTCGCCGTGACCTCGGACGAGGGGGCCGCCATGGTCGAGACGGGCGAGCGGATCAAGGCCGCGGCGGCGGTCCAGATCCCGGCCGTGCATCCCGAGAACCCCCTGATCCACACCATCAACCAGACGCTCTTCGCGGCCCCCCTGCGCGACGAGGCCGGCGGCAAGCGGGCACGGAATGCGGTCGTCGTCTCGCCCGGCCGACTCGACCGCTCGCCCTGCGGCACGGGCACGAGCTCCAGGCTCGCCGTGATGCATGCGCGGGACCAGATCGCGGTCGGCGAGACCTTCACCCACGAATCGGTGATCGGCACGACCTTCGGCGGCAAGGTGCTCGAGACGACGACGCTCGCCGGCAGGCCGGCGATCGTGCCCGAGATCTCGGGCCAGGGCTGGATCACCGCCTTCCACCAGTACGTGCTCGACCCGACCGACCCCTTCCCGACCGGCTATCGGGTGGGCGACATGTGGCGCCAGCCGGGCTGAGCCTTAGCTCGTCCGACGAAACCGGGCCATCAGGCCGTGCCGCCAGCGGCGCCAGGCGGGGATCTGGGCCAGGACCGTGAGCAGGATGGCGGCGATCAGGATGAGGCTGACCGGGCGGGTGAAGAAGTCCAGCGGATCGCCCTGGCTCACCATGAGGGCGCGGCGCAGGTTCTCGTCGGCCATCGGCCCCAGGATCACGCCGATGACGAGCGGGGCGATCGGGTAGTCCATCTCGGTCAGCACGTAGGCGGCGATGCCGACCGCCACCATCAGGTAGAGATTGGTGATGTTGAGGCCGAGCGCGTAGGAGCCGAGTACCGAGAGCAGCGCCACGATCGGCAGAAAGAGGGTCGCCGGGACCCTGAGCAGCTTCACCACCTGGCGGGCGAGGACGATGCCGTTCAGCCACATGGCAGCCGAGGCCAGGACCATGATGGCGGCGAGCTCGACGAGGAAGGTCGGCTGCTGGATCGAGAGCATCGGCCCGGGCGTGAGGCCGTGCAGCATGAGGGCGCCGAGCAGCATGACGGCGGGCGGCGAGCCCGGAATGCCAAGGGTGACGAGCGGGATGAGCGCCCCGCCGATGCAGGCGTTGTTGGCGGTCTCGGACGAGATCAGGCCGGCGGGCTCGCCCTGGCCGAAGCGCTCGGGATGGGCCGAGCCGTTCTTCGCCGCACCGTAAGAGACCCAGCCGGCGATGTCCTCGCCGACACCCGGCACGGCACCGATACCGACGCCGATGAGCGCCGAGCGGACGATGTGGCGGAAGTTGCGGGCGATCGTCCGGAAGTCCGGGATGATCCGGCCGACCGCCTGGACGGCGGCGAGCGGCGCCTTGGAACGTAGCGTGCCGATGATCTGCGGGATGGCGAAAGCGCCGATCAGCACGGGCACGACCTCGATACCGGAATCGAGGGCCGGGATGTCGAAGGTGTAGCGCGGGTAGTACATCAGCTTGTCGCGGCCGATGCAGGCGAGCGCCAGGCCGAGGAAGCCTGCGATCCAGCCCTTGATCACGAGGTCCGGGCTGGTCAGCGAGCCCGAGATGATGATGCCGAAAAGCGCGAGCAGGAAGAACTCGTAAGATGTGAACTGCAGTGCCAGCTCGACGATGAGCGGCGCCGTCAGCACCAGCGCCAGCATGCCAAGCAGCGTGCCGATGAAGGAGGCGGTGGTGGTCAGGCCGAGCGCCCGGCCGCCGGCGCCTTCCCGGGCCATGGGATAGCCGTCCATGGCGGAGGCGGCCGAGGCGGCGGTGCCCGGAATGTTCAGCAGGATGGCCGAGTACGAGCCGCCATAGATGGCGCCGACATAGAGCGCGATGAGCGAGACCAGCGCCAGATCGAGGTCGAAGCCGTAGGTGAGCGTGGTCAGCAGTCCGACGCCGAGCGTCGCCGTCAGGCCCGGCAGGGCGCCGAAGACGATGCCGAGCAGGCTCGAGCCCAGCAGCACGGCGACCAGGCCCGGCTGCGACAGGAGCTGGCCGATGGCGGCGACGAAGGCGAGGAGCTGGTCGGCGACGCCCATCGCTCAGAGCGCCCCGCGCATGGCGTAGTAGACCGTTTCGAGCGCGACGACGACCAGCCCCTCGCGCGGCAGCGGCACCAGCAGGAAGAACTTGAAGATGACACCGAGCAGGAGCGGCGTCGCCAGCGCCACGGTCAGGCACTGCCGCAGGCGATGACGCGCAGCCGGGTCGCTGGTCATGGTCCGGGCGGCGACGAACGTGACGGCGGCGACCAGCAGCACGGCGGCGTCGACGAGCCAGGCGGCGGTGGTGCGCACGGCAGGCGTCGCACCGACGCCGGCCATCACGAGGAGGGCGAATGCGGTCAGGAAGAACGCGCCGAGCGCCAGCGTCGCCACGCGCGGCTCGTGGGCATGGAAGGCGAGCGTGAAGGCGAGAAGGAAGAAGATGCCGGCAACGATGAAATCGACGCGCGGCACGAGGCCGACGACGAAGGCGGCGACGATGCCGGCGATCAGCACGACGTCGCCCTGCCCCGCCAGGACCGAGGCGAAGCCCTCCCCGCCCGTGTGGGCCCGGGCGCGGATCGTGCTCACGATCAGCGTGACGGCCAGCAGGAAGAGGCAAGTGGCGACGATCAGCGGGAAGAGGGCCGGCGAGACATACCAGGCGTTCTTGACCCCGGCATAGGTGCCGCGCAGCGGAAACTGCAGGGCGCCGCCGGCCATCGCCAGGGCGATGAGCAGGAGGACGAGGCCGGTCCAGAGGTCGGACGGCCGGCCGCGGGGCGCGGCGCTGATGGGCGGGGTGGTCATTCCTGATTCCGGCTGAGGAACGGCAGACGGGCGGGAGTGCTTGAGCACCCCCGCCCGCGCAAGGTCGGTCTGTCGGTCAGTTGGGCTTCGGGATGTCGAGCGTCGCCGGGTCGACCGAGGCGGCGCCGAGGTCGTGCAGCGTCCAGGCGAAGAGCGACTCGAGCCGGGCGAACTCCTCCTTGGCGGCGTCGCCGGAAGCGCCCGAGGCCTCGTAGTAGTTCTCGTCGAGCCAGGCCTGCACCTTGTCGCTGGCCATCGCCGCGTCGAAGGCCTCGACCAGGGTCGCCTTCACGTCGTCGGGGGCGGCGTCGAGCACGGCGAAGCCGATCGCCTGCTTGATCGGCAGGTGCTCGCTGAGCTCCGGATGGCTGTCGAAGGCCGAGGGGATGGTCTCGCCGTTCAGCTCGACGCCCGAGGGCACCAGCATGGCGAGCGGCCGCAGCCGGCCGGCCTGCAGCAACTGCTGCTGCTCGGCGAGCGAGGTGACGATGACCTGCACCTCGCCGGCGACGGCGGCGTTCTGGGCCGGGGCCGAGCCGTCATAGGGGATGTAGTTGAAGGTGGCGCCGGTGCCCTTCTCGAGGGCGAGCAGGTTCAGGTGGTGGATCGAGCCGGCAGCGCTGGCGCCGGCGCGGATCTCGCCCGGCGTGGCCTTGGCGGCCTCGATCAGCTCCTCGAGCGACTGCCAGGGCGCGTCGCTCGAAACCGAGACGAGGTCGGGCGAGCCGCCAATGATGAAGGGGTACCAGACGTCCATGCGCTGGTCCCAGCCGCCTTGGACGCCGGCCGTCACCACCGATTCGGAGATGCCGGCGAGCGTGTAGCCGTCGGCCGGCTGCTCGAAGACGTAGCTCATGCCGACCGAGCCGCCGACGCCGCCGGTGCGGTTGGTGACGTTGATGCGGACCGGCAGGCTCTCCTGCATCTCGGCCAGGATCAGGCGGTTGGCGGTATCGGTGCCGCCACCCGCCGACCAGACGACGACGGCGTTGATGTCGCGGCTCGGATAGTCCTGGGCAACCGCGCCGCCGGCGGCGAGCACCGCGGCGAGTCCCAGAGCGAGTGTCGTTGTCGTGCGCATGGTCTGCTCCCTTGTCGACCCTATGTCACTTCCTCGAGCCGGCATCCGGACGACTGACTTGATTATCGGATGCGGTTCGGTATTTCTTTACGTATACGTAAATGTGGAGCCCGGTCAATGCGCAAATCCGATGCTCGATCCCGCCCGACTTAGGCCGCTCGG
>CAZGUW010000121.1:0-13358 GCA_964528705.1 uncultured Geminicoccaceae bacterium | reverse complement strand
ACGATGTCGAGCGCCGAATCGGCCTTCGCCGCGTGCAGCGCCGCGAAGAGCCCGGCCCCGCCCGAGCCCAGGATGAGGATGTCGCAACGGCTCTCCTCGACCCGCATCAGGCGACGCTCACCGCAAAAGCGATGCCGACCAGTGCGGTGGCGGCAAGGCCGAGATAGAAGAGCCGCAGCCGGAGCCCGTCCCGGGCCGGCCAGGGCAAAAGCTCGATCGCCAGGACGCGAAGCCCGAAGGCGAGATGGACGGCAAGGGCGACGACGAGGCCGAATTCCGCCACCTTGACCAGCGGCAGATCGGCGATCCGCAGCGAGCTTTCCAGCGCCTCGGCGCCACCCAGCGCCTGGCCGAGCATGAGGAAATGCAGCGGCAGGAACGCGGCGAGCGCCAGGCCCGAGAGCCGGTGCCCCATGGCCGCCCACCAGCCCGGCCCGCGCCTCATGCCCCGCCGCCCACGACCGCCGCCACCGCCCGCCAGCCCAGCACCAGCAGGAGGAGGCCGAAGGCCACCATCAGCCAGTCGATCGGCCGCCGGCCGAGCCCGGTCCATTCGCGCAGCACGCTGCGCAGCCCGATCGGCGCGTGGATCGCCGCCATCAGCACGAAGAGGCCGTAGAAGAGCCCCCAGAAGACGCTGCCCTGCGTCCGCCCCAGGATCTCGCCCGCTGTCAACCCGCCCTCTACCGCGTAGACGATGAGCACCAGATGGACGAGCACGAGGGGCGCCATGACCAGCGCCGTCAGCCGCTGCAGGGCGAAGAGCCTGGCCTCGTTCACGAACGCCCGCCTTTGAGCATCGCCATGAGGCCCGCCCCCTTCATGCCGGCCCGTTTCAGCCCGGCAATGCCGGCGGTCGGGCTGAGCCCCACCGGACAGGCCTCGGTGCAGGCGCCGTGGCTGTGGCAGGTGTGGCAGCCGCCCGGCTCGAGAGCACGCTCGAGCACCGCCCGCCGGTCGGCGACGCGGGCGTCGTTGTAGAGCGTCCAGGCCCGGTTCAGGGCAGCCGGCCCGAGGTAATGCGGGTCCCAGGCGACCACGTCGCAGGCCGCGTAGCAGACGGCACAGTTGATGCACTGGATGGCGGCATCGACTTCCTGGCGGTCCGGGCTCGCCGGATCGATGGCGGCCGGCGGGTCGGCCCGCGTCGCGGTGCCCTCGAAGGTGCCGACACTGGCCCACTTCTCGAGGAAGCCGTCCATGTCGCAGGCGAGGTCCTTCACCCGCTTCATGTTGCGCAAGGGCTCGATGGTCAGCCGGCCCTCGGGTGCCACCCGCTTCACATGCGTCCGGCAAGTCCAGCGCGGCGTGCCGTTGATGGTCATCGCACAGGAGCCGCAGACGCCGACCCGGCAGGAGAAGCGATAGGCGAGCGTCGGCTCGAAGCGCCGCTGCACCTCGGTCACGACGTCGAGCACCGTCTGGTTCTCGCGGGCCGGCACCGCATAGGCGCCGAACGATCCCTCGTCCCCGCCGCGCCAGATCTTAACCTCGAGCGTGCCTTAGGCCAAAAGCCAGCGCCTCCCCCTGCCCTGCCAAAAACCCTAGCCGAAGGTCACCGTCGCTCACAACCGTCTTGGCAGCGAGCTGAATCGCATCGTGCCGGACAGGCGTACGCCCGGGATTGCTTTCCTCCGCCAACTGGCCGAACAGGGCTCGCCATGATCGGGGATGGGACGATGACCAGACACACTGCCGGCTTCCGCTACACCGCCAGATTCCGGGGCGACCTCCCGGCGCCGGCACAGCCCTGGTCCCCGCCGGCCAGGTACAATTTCGCGGTCGGCCACAACGACCGGGCCGAGGTCCCGACCGAGCAACTGGCCGAGGCGGCGGCGGCGGTGATCAGGCGGCACGGTGCCGATCTCGCCGTCTACAACCAGGGCCGGAACCCGCTCGGCTTCGAAGGCCTCAGGGACTTCGTCGCCGGCAAGCTGAACCGCCTGCGCGGCGCCACGTGCAGCGCCGACGACATCCTCATCACCTCCGGCTCGCTGCAGGGCATCGATCTCGTCAACGAGCTGCTGCTCGAGCCCGGCGACACGGTGATCTTCGAGGAGTTCACCTATTCCTCCATGTTCTCGCGCGCACGACGCCTCGGCGTCCACCCCGTCGGCGCTCCCCTCGACGACGAGGGCATCGAGGTGGAAAAGCTCGCGGCCATCCTGGAGGAGCTGAAACGCAAGAACGTCCGGCCGAAATACATCTACACCATCCCGACCATCCAGAACCCGACCGGCAGCATCCTCGGCCTCGAGCGCCGCCAGCGGCTCCTGGAGGTGGCGCGCAGCTACGACGTGCCCATCTTCGAGGACGAATGCTACGCCGACATCATCTGGCGGGACGGCGCCCCGCCGGCCCTCTGGGCGCTCGACCCCGGCCAGGTCATCCATATCGGCTCCTTCTCCAAGTCGCTGGCCCCGGCCCTTCGCGTCGGCTACGTCGCCGCCGACTGGCCGGTGCTTGCCCGGATGCTGGCCTGCAAGACCGACGGCGGCACGGCCGCCCTCGACCAGATGGTCATCGCCGAATACTTCCAGACCCACTTCGACGCGCATCTCGGCCAGCTCTCGGGCGCGCTGGAAGACAAGCTGCGCACGCTGATCGAAGCGCTGGAGCGCGAGTTCGGCACTTCGGTGGAGCTGACGGTCCCGAAGGGCGGCCTCTTCGTCTGGCTCAGGTTCCCGGACCACATCGACGTCAGGAAGCTCGTCGAGCCCGCCCGGGCCGCCGGCGTCACCTTCAATCCCGGGCCGACGGTCGCCTGCGACCCGGAGGCGGCGCAGAACTGCATGCGGCTCTGCTTCGGCCTGCCGACGAAGGAGGAGATCGGCGAAGGCATCGCCGCCCTCGCCCGCGTCTTCTTCGAGGAGACCGGCATTCCCGAGCGCGGCGGCAACCGGCCCCGCCGGCTTGTCGGCACCTGACGCCGCTGCTAGCACCATTTTCGCGGGGGAGAAGCGTATGCGGCTGTCGGATATCGAGGAAGCCATGGCGCGGGGCGAGCATGGCGCCCCTCGGCAATGGGCAATTCAGCACATGCAGCAGGTCGGCCGCGCCTTCGACGCGGCGGACTTCGTCGAGGTGCATCAGGCCCACATCATGGCCGACACGGAGAGCCTGGGCGAGGCGGGCGTCGCCTTCCTCGAGCGGCTGGGCGAGGCCCCGGCGGCCGAGCGGCGGGTCCGGGTCCCGACCATCACCGACCCGCGCGGCATCGACTTCGCCCATTACCGGAAGCTCGGCCAGACCGACGCCATGGCGGCACTCGAGCGCCGCGCCATCGACGCCTTCGAGGCCCTCGGCGTGCTGATGACCGACACCTGCATCAACTACCAGACCATCATGCCGCCGCTCCCCGGCGAGCATCAGGCTTACGGCGACACCGGCGTCGTCATCTACTCCAACAGCGTGCTCGGCGCCCGGTCGAACTTCGAGGGCGGCCCCTCGGCCCTCGCCGCAGCGCTCACCGGCCGCACCCCGCGCTACGGTCTGCATCTCGACGAGAATCGCCGGGCGACCCACCGCTTCGTCGTGCGCACCCGGCCCAAGGATCTCGCCGAATGGGGGGCGCTCGGCGCCCTCATCGGCCGCGCCGCCGGCTCCTACTGGGCAGTGCCGGTGATCGAGGGCATCGAAGCCCCGCCCGGCTCGGATGCGCTGAAGCACATGGGTGCCGCCATGGCGAGCTTCGGCTCGATCCCGCTCTTCCACATCGTCGGCATCACCCCCGAGGCACCGACCCTCGACGCCGTCTGTGACCCGGACTCGCTACCGGTCCAGGAGATCGGCCCGGACGAGCTGAAGAACCTCTTCGGTGAGTACGGCGCGCCCGGCGAGAAGGTCGACGTCGTCGTCTTCGCCGCCCCGCAGCTCTCGCTCGTCGAGATGCAGCAGGTGGCCGACCTCCTCGACGGCCGCCGCATCCACGAGGACACCGCCCTGCTCGTCGCCACCTCGCCCGGCGTCGCCGCCGATGCCGACCGCATGCGCCTCACCGAGCGCATCGAGGCCTCGGGCGCCCTCGTGCTCCGCGGCATGTGCTTCTACCAGAGCTACGCCCGCGAGATGGGCATCGCCAATGGCTGGCGCCGCCTCCTCACCAACTCGGCGAAGCTGGTCAACATCCTGGGCGGCTACGGCTACGCGCCGTCGCTCATGAGCATGGCCGAATGCGTCGACGCCGCCGTCCGGGGGCGCACGCCATGAGCGCTGCCCGCATCCTCCGCTGCCATGTCGGCGTCGGCCCGGTGGCCGAGGGCGAGGCGCTCGTCACCGACGACAACTTCTCGGCCCGCTACGACCTCGACCGCATCAAGGGCATCTTCTCGCGGCCGCAGCACAAGCTCCACGGCCAGAGCTATGTCGGCAAGGTGCTGGTCGTGAACACCGCCAAGGGCGGCGTCGCCTCAGCCTGGATGCTGCACGAGATGGCGGCCCGCGGCCTGGCCCCCGTCGCCATCCTCTTCAACCGCTTCAACCCGATCCTGGCGCAGGGCGCGGCCCTCGCCGACATGGCGATCTGCGACCGCTTCCTGGACGGCGACGTCACCCGCCTGATCAAGAATGGCGAGCATGTGAAGGTGGACCCGGCGGCCGGCCTCGTCACCGTCGGCTGAGCGAAGAAGAACCTGAGAGGAGTTTTTGAGAATGGCTGACGCGCAGCCCTGGACCATGGGCATGGACAATGGCGCGCTGCGCGAGCCCGTGGCCCCGAACCTGCTCGGCACGGCCGAGCTCTCGCCCGAGGGCGACTTCGAGGCCGGCTCCTATCAGAGCTTCACCCTCACCTACACGGCCGGCCGCTACGGCATCGACGATTCCGGCTCGCTCCGCGTCTGCTTCCGCTTTGCCTCGGACCAGAGCAACCCGCAGTTCACCGACCCCAAGGCCCCGGGCTACACCACGATCGAGGCCTCCAACGGGGCCGTGCTGCAGACCCGCTTCGATCCCAAGGGCAATATCCGCCCCTGGGACCGCACCTTGTGGATCAAGGTGGTCAAGGGCTTCCTCGAGGAAGGCGACCGCATCACCATCCGCTTCGGCGACCGCTCCGAAGGCTCGCCCGGCCTCCGGCTGCAGACCTTCTGCGAGGAGAGCTTCGAGTTCCGCGTCCTGGCCGACCCGATCGCCACCTTCAACTTCCAGACCCTGCCGGTCCAGCCGGTCATCCGCATCGTCCCGGGCCCGCCCGAGCGCTACGTCGCCGTCCTGCCGACGCTCCGCGCCGTCGGCCAGCCCTTCCCGCTCAAGGTCAAGGGCGAGGATCGCTGGGGCAATCCCTCCGACCGCTGCGACACGACGCTGAAGGTCGAGGTGGTGGGCCCCATCGGCGGAGCTCCGGCGGAGATCAGCCTGAAGCCCGGCCAGCGCGCCCTCGAGATCCCGGGCCTCACCGGCACGGGCGAAGGCGAGGGCCATATCGTCCTCACCGACGGCGCCGGCCGGCAGTACCGGAGCAACCCGATCCGCCTCGAGGCCGACCCCGCCGTCCTCCATTTCTGGGGCGACCTGCACGGCCAGTCCGAGGAGACCATCGGCAACAACAGCGCCGATGCCTATTTCCGCTTCGCCCGCGACCTCGCCTTCGTCGATGCCTGCGGCCACCAGGGCAACGACTTCCAGATCACGGGCGCCTTCTGGGCCGAGCTCAACCGGCTCACCGCCGGCTTCGACGAGCCCGGCCGGTTCGTGGCGCTGCCCGGCTACGAGTGGTCCGGCAACACCGCCCTCGGCGGCGACCGCAACGTCTATTTCCCCGAGGAAGGCCGCACCATCCGCCGCTCCTCGCACGCGCTGATCGAGGACCAGAGCGACCTCGACACCGACTGCACCACGGCGGGTGAGCTCTTCGAGGCCTTCGCCCGGGCCGAGGAGTGGGACATCGTCGGCTTCGCCCATTGCGGCGGGCGCTATGCCGACATCATCCAGGCGCATGACGGCCGCTTCGAGAAGTCGGTCGAGGTGCACTCCTCATGGGGCACGTTCGAGTGGCTGGTCCACGACGCCTTCGACGCCGGCTACCGGGTCGGCATCGTCGCCAATTCCGACGGCCACAAGGGCCGGCCGGGTGCCAGCTACCCGGGTGCCGGCCTCTTCGGCGCCATTGGCGGGCTCACCTGCTACCTCATGCCCGCCCTCGACCGCCCGACCCTGCTCGACTGCCTGCGCCGCCGCCGCCACTACTGCACCACGGGCGGCCCGACCGGTCGACTCGTCCTCGACGTGCGCGCCCGCTTCGACGAGGACGCCACCATCTACGCCGACGACCCGGCCCTCGGCCCGGCCGAGGGGACAAGCGGCCGCGAGGCGCTGATGGGCGACATCGTCCATCTCCCCGAAGGCGGCCTCGAGCTCGCCGTCGACGTCTCCGCCGCCTCGCCCGTCGAGCGCATCGACGTCTTCAACGGCCGCAACCTCGTGACCACGCTGCGCCCGCATGCCGAAGCCGATCTCGGCCGGCGCATCCGTGTCATCTGGGAAGGTGCCACCTATCGCGGCCGCTTTCGCCAGGTCGTCTGGGACGGCAGCGCCAGGGTCACCGGCGACCGTATCCAGGAGGTCATGCCGATCGCCTTCCTCAACTGCGACAAGACCCTGGACAGGGTCGCCGAGGACGGTCTGGCCTGGCGCTCGGTGACGACCGGCAACCTCGCCGGCTTCGAGATGCAGCTCGAGGATGGAAGAAGCGGCCGGCTCGAGATCGAGACGCCGCTCCTGAAGGTCGACCTGCCGCTAGCTGAAATCGGCCTCGAGGACCACGTCACCGAGGTGGAAGGCGAGCTGCCCCGGCTGATACGGATCTGCCGGGGCCCGGACACGCGATCGGCCCTCGCCTTCGGCGGTACCGTCCGGCCCGAGCTGAACCCGACCGGCGACAACCCGCTCTACGTCCGAGTCAGCCTCGCCGACGGCACCCGCGCCTGGTCGAGCCCGATCTACGTCTTCCGCGGCGGGTGAAGGAAGTGTGCCCGGCGAAATCTGAACGGTTGCTGAGGGCCGAGCGCTCCGCCTGAGGCACGGATTGACGCTAGAGCCTGTCGAACGACAAATCCAATTGGATTACATCACGCGAATCTATTAACAATTCTGATAGATGCGCGTGACACTGGCACAGTTCGAGACCTTCTTCTGGGTCGCCCGGCTCGGCTCGACCCAGGCCGCCGCGCGCCAGCTCAACCTGGCGCAGCCGACCATCTCGCTGCGCCTGCGTGACCTGGAGACTGCCCTCGACGTCCGGCTGTTCGACCGGGTCGGCCGCGGGCTCACGCTGACGCACGACGGTGGCGTGCTGCTCGAGCGGGTCAGCGCGATCCTGAACGAGGTGACCAGGATCGGCGAGCTGAGCGGTGCCGCCGACGGCCTGCCGGCCGTGGTGCGGGTGGGGGTGCCGGAAACCTTCGCCCTCGTCTGCCTGCCGGCGCTGCTGCGGCACCTGCAGGCGGAGCATCCGGCCCTCCGGCTGGAGTTCGTCATCGCCACCAGCACCATTCTCGAGGCCCAGCTCCTGCGGCACGAGCTCGACATCTCCTTCCTGGTCGACGCGACCAGCGATCCCCGGCTCCGGCTCACGCTTCTCGGCCTGCAGGAAACCGGCTGGTGCGCCGCCCCGGGCTTCGGCCTGACCTCACCGGTCCGGCCCGCCGACCTGCAGCACCTGCCGATCGTCAGCAACCCGCACCCGTCGGCCATGCACAAGTATATCGGCGAGTGGTTTCGCGCGGGCGGGCTCGAGCCGCCCCGCCTGAGTTCCTGCAACAGCCTGTCGGTGATCGCGCATCTGGTGCGCCAGGGCGTGTTCGTCGGCTTTTTGCCCCGCAACATGCTCGAGGCCGATTTCGCAGCCGGCACCATCCGGAAACTCGAGAGCCGGCCACCGGTGCCGGGCGTGCGGATCTATGGCGGCCACCTGCAGGCCGAGAGCAGCCCGGCCATTCTCGCCATCCTCAGGGCCGCCCGCCAGGTCGTCGAGGAGCTCCGCTTCCTCCGCCCCGCCTGACGCTCCCGACGGCCCCGCCCCAAAAAGATCGCCGGCGCGCTCGGGTGAGCGGCCGGCGAAGTCGGGGAGGCACTGGGGAGGAAGAGGAAGCTGGCCTTAGCCGCAGACGTCGGACTTGCCGATCGAGCCGATCTCGGAGCAGGCCTCGGTGCCGAGCCCGATCGCGGCATTGGTGTTCTGGTTGACCAGCGTGGTGTTGTTGACGTTGCCGCCGACGGTCGCGTTCGTGACCGTGCCGATGGCCGAGCCGGCCTTGGCACCGAGGCCGATGGCGGCGTTGGTGTTCTGGTTGACGAGCGTCGTGTTGTTGAGGTTGCCGCCGACGTCGGAGCCGGTGACCGCGCCGATCTGCGTGTTGGCCTTGGAGCCGAGGCCGATGGCGGCATTGGTGTTCTGGTTGACGAGCGTGGTGTTGTTCAGATTGCCGCCGACCGTCGTGTCCTGGATGCTGCCGACCCGGGTATTGGCCTTCGCACCGAGGCCGATGGCGGCGTTGGTGTTCTGGTTCAAGAGCGTCGTGTTGTTGGCGTTGCCGCCGATCTGCACGCCGCCCTGCTGGGCCATGGCGCTGGTCGGCAGGGTGGCGGGCGCGAGGGCGCCGGCGAGGATGGAGAGGGTCAGGGCGGCGGCGGTGAGCTTCGGGGTCTGCATCGTTTGAACTCCGTCGGGTGGGGTTGTTCGATGCAGGGGAGAATGCCCGGTCCCGCCCCGACCGTAAGGCTGGGGTTTTTCCGGGGTCCGGGTCTTCGGGCCTGCCTGCGCGATGCGAACATTTGTGCGAAAACGCTCTAGGCAGCCCCAGCATATGGCGCCATCATCCTTGGCGTCGATGACCGGTGACAGGGGAAGGACACGATCGATGCGGGCTCTCTTCGGGGCAACTCTGCTGGCTGGCGCCGGCATTCTGGGTTTGGCAGCCACAGATCAGGCGGCGGCGCAGCAGACGCTGCGGTTCGCCCATTTCTCGGTGACCGAGGATCCCAACCATGTGGCCGCGCTGCGCTTCAAGGAACTGCTCGAGGCCGAGACGGACGGCCGCTACACCGTCGATATCTACGAGAACAGCCAGCTCGGCGGCGAGGTCGACGTCGTCGAGGGCATCCAGCTCGGCACGGTCGACATCGCGCCCCCCTCGGCGGCGGTGCTGGCCAACGTGGTCACCGAGATGAACGTGCTGAACATGCCCTTCCTCTTCCGCGACTGGTCGCACTACGAGGCCGTGCTCGAGAGCGACTTCTTCGAGGCCGTGGTCGAGGAAGCGGCCGCGGACGGCATTCGCGTCCTCGGCTTCTTCACCTCCGGCCCGCGCCACATCATGACCAAGTTCCCGGTTGAGGCGATGGCCGACCTCGAGACCAAGAAGATCCGCACCGTGCAGAACCCGGTGCACGTCGCCACCTTCACCGCCTTCGGCGCGAATGCCACGGCGATCGCCTATCCCGAGGTCTACGGTGCTTTGCAGACCGGCGTGGTCGACGGCGGCGACGCCGCCAACACCAACTACTACACGGCCAAATTCTACGAGGTGGCCCCCTACTGGGCGCAGGTCAGCTGGCTCTTCTACTCCAATCCGCTGGTCATGTCGGAGGACGCCTTCCAGGCGCTGAGCCCCGAGGACCAGGAGATCTTCCAGCGCGTTGGCCGCGAGGTCGGGCGCGAGCAGGTCGCCGGCTGGAAGGCCGGCGATGCCGGCCTGCTCGACACCCTGATGAAGGAGGGGGTCACCGTCACCACGCCGCCGCGCGAGCCCTTCCAGGAAGCCGTGGGCGAAGTCTACGACACCTTCCTCACGAGCGACATCGAGAAGGAATGGCTGGAGCGCATCCAGAGCATCCAGTGACGCGCAAGGCCGGCGGAGGGCGGTCATGCCGGCCCGGCTCCTGACCGCCCTCGCCCTCGTCCGCCGCGTCTTCCGCATCGCCACCATCCTCTGCCTCGTGGTGATGACGCTCTCGATCACCGTGCAGGTGGTCGGCCGCTACCTCCTCTCGTTCCCGATCGCCGACGCGGTCGAGATCTCGACCTTCGCGCAGGTCTGGCTGGTGCTGCTGGGTGCCGGCATCGCCTGCCGGCACGACGCGCTCTTCACCGTCGACCTCTTCGGCCATCGCCTGCCGCCCGCGCTGCACCGGCTGCGCGGCTGGCTGATCCTGGCCTGCGGCTCGATCTTCCTCGGCCTTCTCCTCTGGGGCAGCTTCTCGCTCCTCGGGCTCGGCCTCCGGCAGAAGGCCCCGACCCTGCAGATCCCGATGATCTGGATCTATGCCGCCCTGCCGATCGGCTTTCTCTATTTCTGGATCGAGCTTGCCGTCCGCTCCCTCGACCTCGAGCCGGTCCTTGCGGCCGAGGCCCGGAACGGCGAGGCCCCGTGATCGTCGTCGTCCTCGCCTTCCTCGTCCTCATGGCCCTGGGCGTGCCCATCGTCCTCGCCCTCGGCAGCCCGGTTGCCCTCTACCTCCTGATCAGCGGCGACGTGCCCATCGTCGTCATCGCGCACCGCTTCTACAGCGGCCTCAACAACTTCACCCTCCTCGCCATTCCGTTCTTCGTGCTGGCGGGCCTCCTCATGGAAGCCGGCGGCCTGTCGCGGCGCATCGTCGATTTCGCGAGCTCCCTGGTCGGCTGGATCCAGGGCGGGCTCCTCATGGTCGCCGTCGTTGCCTCGACGGCGCTGGCCGCCATGTCCGGCTCGGGCAGCGCCGACGCCGCCGCAGTCTCCGCCGTGCTCCAGCCGGAGCTGCGCCGCCGCCGCTACGAGATCGACTTCGCCGCAGCCCTCATCGCCGCTTCGGCGACGCTGGCCCAGATCATCCCGCCGAGCCTCATGCTCGTCATCATCGCCATCCAGAACAACCTCTCCGTAGGGGCACTCTTCCTCGGCGGCGTGCTGCCGGGCCTCATCGCCTGCGTGCTGCTGATGGTCGTGGCCTTCCTCCACGCCCGCACCCGGCCCGAGCTGGCGGCAAATCTGGAGCCCTTCTCGCTGCGGCGCGTCGGCGCCTCCTTCCTGCGCGCCGTGCCGGCCATGGGGCTCGGCGTCGTCATCCTCGGCGGCATCATCGGCGGCTTCATGACGCCAACCGAAGCCGCCGGCGTCGCCGTGGTCTACGCCCTGGCGATCGGCTTGTTCGTCTATCGCGAGCTGCGCCTCGCCGAGCTGCCGCGGCTGCTCATGCGGGCGGCCTACTTCTCGGCCGGACTCCTTCTCCTGGTGGCCGCGGCCAACGTCCTGAACTGGCTGGTCACGACCTCCGGTGACCTCGAGCGGCTGGCGGGCGCTCTCGGTGCCCTGCTGCAGACGAAGCTCGCCTTCCTCCTCGGCGTGAACGTGGTCCTCATGCTGCTCGGCATGTTCATCGAGGGCATCGCCCTCATCCTCCTGCTCGGCAGCCTGCTCATCAAGCTCGGCGTCGCCCTCGGTATCGACCCCCACCAGATGGCGCTCATCATCGTCTTCAACTGCGCCGTCGGGCTGATCACGCCGCCCTTCGGCGCCACGCTCTTCGTGACATCCATGGTTGCCGAGCGACCGTTCGTCGCCGTCGCGCGTCGCGCCCTGATGCCCTGGCTGGCGCTGACTGCAGCGCTTGCCGCCGTTTCCACCTACCCCGAGCTGACGCTGGCCCTGCCCCGACTGGCAGGCTTCATCGACTGACTGCCGATGCCGGCAACAGGCCCGTCCGGCAGCCGGCGGAACGAACCGCCTCAGGCGGCCATGCGGCCCACGTGCTGCAGCAGCCGCTCGATGGCGAGGCGGACCGAGCGCAGCTCCTCGTCGCTGACCTCGCTGCCGGCCCGCCGCGCCACCTTCAGGCGCTCGGCCGCCACGTCGTACTCCGCCCGCAGCATCACGAGGCCGGGATCGTCCCCCTTCAGCCGCGGCCGCACCTCGGCCAGCGCCAGCTCCATCCGCTCGAAGAAGGCTCGGTTCGTCTCGCTCATGGCGGCTCCTCCCTCCGGCTTGCCCCGTTGTCCAAGAGTTGGACGGTCACTATAGCATGGAACCGGCGTGTTCGCGCCACCCCGATGCCGACCGCCACCCCATGAGCTTCCCGGACAGGCTCCAGGGCTCGCCGTCCGGGGATGGCGGGTGGTAGAAGCGGCCGATCGGGAACGTGGCGACGAGGGGGCGATGATCATGCGGCGCTGGATCGTGATGCTGAGCCTCCTGCTCGCCGCCTGCACGGGCGGCCTCGGCAACGCGCCGACCTACCCGCTCGAGGTCCAGATCGCCGATCTGCACTTCGCCGAGCCCGGCCTGCTCGAGCAGTCGATCGGCCTCGATCTCCGCTTCACCAACCCCAACCCCGAGCCGATCAGCGCCTCCGGGCTGCGTTTCTCGCTCGAGCTCGACGGCGAGGACTTCGGCACCGGGGCCAGCAACGCCGCGATCGAGATCCCGCGGCTCGGCGAGGCGATCGTGCCGGTCACGCTGCGTGTCCAGACCGGCGAGCTGATCAACCGGGTGCTCGGCTTCGACGGCAACAACATCGCCTACCGCCTGACCGGCGATCTCTTCCCCGCCGGCGGGCTCACCGGCCTCACCGGCGGCACCCTGCCCTTCGCCAGCGAGTCCGCCATCGCCATTCCGGACTTCCAGAGCCTGCTCGGCCGCCTCTCGCGCAGCTGAGGCCGGTGTCGCGGCCCGGTCGGAGCGGAGCCGAAGTGGCGCTCAGCTCTTGCCTGGCGCCCGGTAGGCGCTGATCACCTCGCCTGCCTTCTGGGCCACCGACTTGAACTCGGCGGAGGGCCACGCCTGCACGGTCCGGACGTCGGAGACCGCACCGGCCGCCGCCGCCGCCATGGTGGCCGCAACCGCCGCCTCGGCCCCCGGCGCCTCGCAGACCAGGAGGAAGTCCGTGTCGCCGGTGGTCACGTAATAGTGCAGCAGCTTGCCGCCGGTTGCGGCGACCAGCTTGCCCACCGCCTCGCTGCGGTCCTCTGGCTTCGTCGCCAGCCCCTTGATCGCCTCCTGCGTCAGCCGTCCGGTGATGATGAATGTCGGCATGTTTCGCTCCCCATGCTTGGCGACTCTCTTGTGTGCTGTGCTTTTCATCGCCTGCAGGGGTGAAGCCTACCATATTCTCGCGTCGCTAAATGTAGAAAATTGACGGCAGCCGCTCGCCGCAAGTGATGCGCCGGACGCGACAACAGCCTTGGGTTGTCGCACATAATGCGACAGGAAACTGGAGATTGTCGCATTATGCGCGACAGCGAACCCGGGATGTCGCGGAATCTGCGACAGCATTATGACCAATGTCGCGTTATATGCGACAGCCGGCGACGAACGAACCCGCGGAATCGACGAGCGAACCCACCGAATCGACGAACGAACCCGCGTTTTCGACGAACGAACCCG
>CAZGUW010000120.1:0-13385 GCA_964528705.1 uncultured Geminicoccaceae bacterium | reverse complement strand
GCGATCGTCGGGCTGGAGCCGTCCTGCCTGTTCACCCTGAAGGACGAACTGCCGTCGCTGCTGCGCGACAGGGCCGGCAAGGTGCCGGAGATGGCCATGCTGTTCGAAGAGTTCGTCGCCGGCGAGGCGGAGGCCGGACGGCTCGACGCCCTGAAGCTCAAGTCGATCGGAACGAAAGCCCTGGTCCACGGCCATTGCCACCAGAAGGCCTTCGCCGCCATGGGCCCGGTGCAGGCGGCGCTGAAGCTGATCCCCGATCTCGACGTCTCGGTGATCGAGTCGAGCTGCTGCGGCATGGCCGGCGCCTTCGGCTACGAGGCCGGCCACTTCGACCTCTCGATGCAGATGGCGGAAGTGGGGCTGCTGCCCGCCCTGCGCCGGCAGCCCGACGCTATCGTGGTGGCGGACGGCACGAGCTGCCGCCCCCAGATCGCCGATGGGGCGGGGCGCGAGGCCCTGCACGTGGCGCGGCTGTTGGAGCGCCTGCTGGCGCCGCAGCGTCCGGAGGCCTAGACGCCGCCCGGACCGGGGGCGTTGGGGCGGGCAATGTGCGGCGCTTGGCGGGTCAGGTGCAGCGGCTCGCCCGCATGGGTGACGGTCAGGCCTTCGCCGTCGAGGAGCGAATAGGCCGTCTCGTCGCCTCGGACTTCCACCTCGAGGCGGTTGCCGCGCACGGTCAGCCGGAACGCCAGCTTCTTCCAGCCCTCGGGCAGGCGGGGCTGGAAGGTGATGTCGCCGTGGTGGTCGCGCATGCCGGCGAAGCCGTAGACCAGGGCCATCCAGCTGCCGCCGATCGACGCGATGTGGACGCCGTTCATCATGTTGCCGCCGACGTCCGAGAGGTCCATGGCCACCGCGAAGTTGAAGTACTCCCGCGCCTTCTCCATGTAGCCGATCTCCGCCGCCACGATGCTCTGGATGCAGACCGAGAGCGACGAATCGTGGGTCGTCAGCGGATCGTAATAGTCGAAGTTCTTCTTCTTTTCCTCGTAGCTGAACTGGTCGCCGAGCAGGAACATGGCGAGCAGCGTGTCGGCCTGCTTGACGACCTGGTGCCGGTAGAGGTTGAGCGGGTGATAGTGGAGAAGGAGGGGATATTTTTCCTCGGGCGTGCCGGCGAAGTCCCATTTCGCCTTGTCGAGGAAGCTGTCGTCCTGGGGGTGGATGCCGAGCCGCTCATCCACCGGCAGATACATGCGATCGGCGGCCTCCCGCCAGCCGGCGACCTCGTGCTCGGTGAGGGAGGTGCGCGCCTGCAGGGCGGTGAAGTGGTCGGGGTGATCCCGCTGCAGCAGGCGCACGACGCTGACGGCGTAGCGGAAGTTCTCCCGGGCCATCACGTTGGTGAAGTAGTTGTTGTTGACGACCGCCGTGTACTCGTCCGGCCCGGTCACGCCGTTGATGACGAAGCGGTTGTCGTGCCGGGCGGAGAACCCGCCGAGATCGAGCCAGAAGCGCGCCGTCTCGACCGCCATCTCGGCGCCGTAGCGGTAGAGGAACTCCTGGTCGCCGGTGGCCTCGACATATTTCCGCAACGCATAGATGACGTCGGCGTTGATGTGATACTGCGCGGTGCCGGCGGCGTAGTAGGCGGAGGCCTCGTTGCCGTCGATGGTGCGCCAGGGGAAGGTGGCGCCGGGATGCCCGAGCTGCCTGGCGCGGGCGCGCGCCTTGTCGAGCTGGTCGTAGCGATGCTTGAGGATGTTCCGGGCAGCGCTCGGGCTCGTGTAGATCAGGAACGGCAGGACGTAGATCTCGGTGTCCCAGAAATAGTGGCCCTCGTAGGTCTGCCCGGTCAGGCCGCGCGCACCGATGCCGGCGCCTTCGGCGCGCGCCGAGGCCTGCAGGAGCTGGAAGAGGTTCCAGCGGATGACCTGCTGCTTCTCCGGCGTCGCACCGCCCTCGACCTCCACGTCGGCACGGTCCCAGAAGTCCCGGACGTAGGCGCGCTGCCGGTCGAGGATCGCATCGAAGCCTTCCTCCATGGCCCGGTCGAGCGTCCACGCCGTGCGCGAGCGCATCTCCTGCGGCGACGCGTTCGACCCGTGATGATAGGCCAGGAACTTGACGATCCGGAAGGGCTGGCCGGCGATGCCCCGCACCCTGAAGACGATCGCGGCCAAGTCGTCCTCGCAGCGCGCCGTGGCGCTTACCGCGCACTCGGTCTCGACCGCATGGTCCATGCCGCAGCCGAGCGTGAGGCCCGAGCTCATCGTCCGGAAGCTGAGGACCGCGCGCATGCCTTCGGCCGCGTGGCCCTGCGGGCTCAGCACCCGGCCGACGAAGCCCTGCGCCATGCGCGGGTCCGCGGTCTCGACCGGGAGCGGGTGGCTGTTGACCAGCTCCGAGGAGATGATCAGCTCGGCATCCGCGTCCTCCAGCATGACCTCGTACTGAATGGCGGCGAGATGCCGATAGTGGAACGAGACGAGCCGATGGGTCGTGAGGCGCACGCGCTTGCCGGTGGGCGTGACGAAGACCAGATTGCGGCTCAGGACACCTTCGCGCAGGTCGAGCCGCCTCTCGTAGGCGAGGAGCTCGGACTGCACCAGATCGAACGGCTCGTCGTCCACATAGAGCTTGATGAGCTTGCCGTCCGGGCAGTTGAGCATGGTCTGTCCCTGGGTCGGGAAGCCATACGCCGTCTCGCCGTAGACGATGGGCCGGTGCTCGTAGAAGCCGTTGAGAAAGGTCCCGGCCTCGCTGACCGGGCGACCCTCCTCGTGATTGCCGCGCAGGCCCAGATAGCCGTTCGCCAGGGCGAAGGCGGTCTCGCTCGGGCCGATGAACTGGTCCGTCAGCTCGCGGACGAATTTTGTGACCTGCAGGCTCCAGGGGGAGATCGGGAAGAGGTCCCGGGGTGGATTGAGGCGCTTGCGCAGCATTATTCCACTACTCTTGATTGCGTCGAACGGTCGGCAACCTACGCGGGCACGGCAGCGGCGTCAGCCAAAGCGCAGGTCGAGCTCGTCAAGGTCCGCCACGACGAGGTCGGCACCGGCAGCCAGCAGCGGATCCCGGCCCGCTCCCCGGTCGACGCCGATCACCAGAGCGAAGGCGCCGGCGCGTCCCGCCGCGACGCCGACGGTCGCGTCCTCGACCACCACGGCCCGGCCGGGCGCGACGCCCAGGAGCCGGGCGGCCTCGAGGAAGGAATCGGGCTGCGGCTTGCCGCGCAGCTGCGCCCGATAGAGGTCGTTGCCATCGAAGACGACGTCGAAGAGCCCGGCCAGTCCGGCCCGGTCCAGCACCGGGCGGCAGTTTCTCGAGGACGAGACGCAGGCGGTCTTCAGCCCATGCCCGCGCAGGGCGCGCAGCACGCCGAGAGTCCCCTCGAACGCCTCGACCCCCTCCTCGTCCAGCACCTGGGTGAAGAGGGCGTTCTTGCGGTTGCCGAGCCCGCAGACGGTGTCGCCGCCCGGGGCATCGGACGGCTCGCCGAACGGCAGGTCGATGCCGCGCGAGCGGATGAAGGACTGCACACCCTCGTAGCGCGGCTTGCCGTCGACGTGGTCCACGTAGTCCTCGGGCAGCCGGAACGGCGCCTGTCGACCGGCGGTCGCATGCTCGGCCAGGAACGCGTCGAACAGGCGCTTCCAGGCCCGCGCGTGCACGCTGGCGGTGCGTGTCACCACGCCGTCGAGATCGAACAGGAAGGCCTCGAGCCCTCGGGCGCGGATGTCGACCGGCACGCGGTTCGTGGATTGTGACGGCCGGCCGTTGGCTCCGGACATGGTTCTGGCTCCCTCAGCAGTCCCGGGCCTTGCGTCGGCGCCCGCGGACGATGGAGCCTGCTTCAGACGACCCGGACGTTCAAGGTGTCGACGCCCTCGATGTACCCCTCCAGCACGTCGCCGCGCTGCACGGGGCCGACGCCGGAGGGCGTGCCGGACATGATCAGGTCACCCGCGCCGAGCGAGAAGTGCGCGGAGAGATAGGCGATCATCTCCTGCGTCTTCCAGATCATCTGGTTGAGATCGCCTTCCTGGCGGATCTCGCCGTTGACCTTCAGCGTGACGGCACCCTGCGCCGGGTGGCCGATCTCGCTCGCGGGGATCAGCGGGGTCATCGGCGCCGAACGCTCGAAGGCCTTGCCGATCTCCCAGGGCCGGCCCAGCTTCTTGGCCTCGCCCTGCAGGTCGCGGCGGGTCATGTCGAGCCCGACGCCGTAGCCCCAGACGTGGTCGAGCGCGTCCTCGATGGCGATGTCGACGCCGCCCCGGCCGAGCGCGATCACCAGCTCGATCTCGTGGTGCACGTCGGTGCTCATCGGCGGGTAGGGAAATTCGCCGCTGAAGTCGATGTTGTCCGGGTTCTTCTGGAAGAAGAAGGGCGGCTCGCGATCGGGATCGTGGCCCATCTCCACCGCGTGGGCGGCGTAGTTGCGGCCGATGCAGTAGATCCGGCGCACGGGGAACGTGGCGCTCGATCCGCGAATGGGCGCAACGGGCTGGCTCGGCGTCTCGATCACGTGCTGGCTCATCAGGGTCTCCGGATTTCTGCTGCGCGCGGTATTCGACCGCGGCGTCGCTGATGTCAAAGGGGCGCTACGCCGATTTCATTGGCGATGTCGTCCAGGTCCTTGCGCAGGGACGCGTGGAGCGCAATGCCGTTCGCCCGTCGCTCGGCCATCCGAGCGGCCTTGCCCTCGCCCGGCAGGCGCACCGCGGCATGGCCCGGCAGCGGCTCGGACGCGCGCATCTCGGCAAAGGCCCTGTCGACGCCGGCCTTGAAGGCGTCGAGCGGGCCGAACGCCGCGATATCGATGGCCGCGACGAACTGGCCGGTATTGCTGCTGCTCTGCGATTCGCTGGTGAAGTCGATGACGTCCGAGCCGAACGCCGCCTGGTTCAGGACACCGGCGAGGAGGCCGATGGCGACCGAGAGGCCGAAGCCCTTGGGGCCGCCGATGGGCAGCATGAAGCCTTCCGTGCGCCGCGCCGGGTCGGTCAGCGGCTGGCCGTCGCGGCCGACCATCCAGCCTTCCGGCATCGCCTCGCTGCGCTGGGCCAGCGTCTTGATCTTGCCCATGGCCGCCACCGTCGTCGCCATGTCGAGGACGAACGGGTCGTCGCCGCCGGTCGGTGCGGCAATCGCGATCGGGTTGGTGCCGAGGAGCAGGTCCGTGCCGCCGAAGGGTGGCACGTGGTTGGCGCTGCCGACGGCGGCGGCCATGCCGATCATCCCGGCCGCTGCCTGCGGGCGGACGTAGAGGGCGGCAGGGCCGGCGTGGTTGCCGCGCCGGACGCCGACCCAGCCGATGCCGCAGGCCCTGGCCTTCTCCATGGCGAGGCGGCACGCTTCCCGCATCGCCAGATGACCGAGCCCGTCGTCGCCGTCGATCACCGCCGTCGCCGGGCGCTCGGTGACCACGCTCACGCGCGCCCTGGGGTTGCAGCCGCCATCCCGGAGGCGGGCGAGGTACTGGCGCAGCCGAAAGACGCCATGCGTCTCCTGCCCGAGGAGATCGGCCTCGACCATCATGCCGGCGACGGTATCGGCGTCGTCCTTTGGAACACCATAGTGGCGAAGCGCTTCGGCGACGAAGCGCTCGAGCCGGTCGACGGCGACCGTGGGCACCTGCTTGTCACTCATGCTCGGCCAGGACCCGTTCCTTGCGCCAGAACACGATCCGGCGCTGGGCGAAGCTGACGAGCACGAAGAGCGCCAGGCCGAGCAGGCTGAGATAGAGGATCAGCGAGAACACGCGCGGCGTGTTGAGCTGGGACGCCGCGACCCGGATCAGCTCGCCGAACCCCTTGCCGCCGCCGAGGAACTCGCCGGTGATGGCACCCGCCATCACGCCGACGGCGCCGATCTTCAACCCGGTGAAGATCTGCGGCAGGGCGTGCGGCAGCTTCATCTTGACCAGGGTCTGCAGCCGGGTGGCGCCCATGGTCTTGAACAGCATGCGGGCGTTCTCGTCCGCCGCGTGGAGGCCGGCGGCGGTGCCGACCACGATGGCGAAGGTGGCGATGAAGGCGGCGAGCGCCACTTTCGACTCGATGCCGAAGCCGAGCCAGGCGACGAAGAGCGGCGCGAAGGCGACCTTCGGCATGGTGTCGATCGCCACCAGATAAGGCATGACCGCCCGCTCGCCGAAACCGGTCTCGCCGACCAGCACGCCGAGCGAGAAGCCGATGAGGATGGCCAGGGCGAAGCCGTAGATCACCTCCTTGATGGTGATCCACAAGGCCGGCAGCATGTAGCCGCCGGTGACGAGGTTGTGGCCGACGAAGATCAGGTCCTGCAGCGTCTCCATGGGAGTCGGCAGGATGATCGGCGAAACCAGTCCCGAGACGGTCATCAGCTTCCAGAAGCTCACGAACACGACGAAGACGAACAGCATCGAGAGCGAGCGAGGCGCGCGGTCGATGAACGATATCTGCTCGGTCCAGACGGTGTCGCCTTCGGGTGGCACCGCCGCAGGCTGCTGAGTGCTCAAAGGAAAGCCTCCCGGTCCAAAAGGCCCCGGATATGGTCGACCAGTCCACCGAACTTCGGCGTCGTGATCATGTCCAGCGTCCGGGGGCGAGGCAGATCGATGGTGACGGTTTCGGCGATCCGGCCGGGCCGCGGCTTCATCACGTAGACCACGTCGGAGAGGATGACCGCCTCGGGTATCGAATGGGTGACGAGGAACGCGGTTGCGTCGCGCTCGCTGCAGATGCGCTGGAGCTCCATGTTCATGAAGTCCCGCGACAGCTCGTCGAGCGCGCTGAACGGCTCGTCGAGCAGGAGGACGGCGGGCTCGGTGATCAGCATCCGGCAGATCGACACGCGTTGCGCCATGCCGCCGGAAAGCTCGCCCGGGTAGACGTCCTCGAAGCCCTTGAGCCCGACGACCTCGAAGAGGTCGCGAGCCCGGCTGCGCGCCTCTTTCGCCGCCGCGCGCCCGTCGCGGATCTCGATCGGCAGGACGACGTTCTCGATCGCTGTCCGCCAGGGGAAGAGCGTCGCCTGCTGGAACATCATGCCGATGTCGCGGCGGGCGCCGATGACGGGCTCGCCTTGCAGGACGACCCGTCCGGTGGAGGGCGGGATGAGCCCCGCCATGATTTTGAGCAGCGTCGACTTCCCGCAGCCGCTCGAGCCGATGACCGCGGAGAAGCTCCCCTTGTGCAGGACGAGGCTGACGTCCTGCAGCGCCGTCACCCGGTTGCGCGCATAGGTCTTGCCGACATGCGCCAGCTCGTAGACCGGCCGCCCCGTGAGGGGCGGCCGCACATCCAGGGCGGCTGAGCTGCTCAACTCAGAGACCCTGGTTCCACTCGGCGATGAACTCGTTCGTGTATGCTTCGGTGAGGTCCGGCAGGGGCTCCGGCAGCTCGCCGCCGGCGACGAGGTTCGCCTGCCACTCCTCCCAGACCTCCGGCGGCAGGTAGCCGTAGCCGTTCGACATGTCGACGGGGATGGTCTTGGACCGCACCGCGTCGAACAGGGCCGACTGGAACTCGGCGTCCTCGCCCTCCTGGGGATTGCCCTCCCTGAGGTGTTCGAGCACCGCCTCGCGATTGGCATCGTCGAGCGCGAAGGCATGGCCGCGCGCGAACGCCCGCCCGAACTTCTCGACCAGCTCGCGGTCGTTGCGGATGGTGTCGCCCATCGTCGCGAGGCCGTTGCCGAAGAACTTCGCGAACGCCGCCGGCGTGATGTCCCGCACCGGCATGCCGCGCTGGTTGAGGATCGCCGCGTCGGCGGTCGAGGACGAGTAGGCCGCCATCTCGCCGCTCTGGAAGGCGACGGTGGCCGGCCCGCCATCGCCGACGGTCAGGAACTCGTAGTCCTCGCCTTCCTGCATGTCGGCGCTGAGCATGACGCTGCGGGCGAAGCCGACCTCGGCACCATCGGCCGTGCCCGTGCCGATCACCTTGCCCTCGAGCTCCTCGATGGCCTGGATCTCGGAATCCTCCGGCACCACGATGCCGAAATTGCTGCGCGCGGCAACGTTGTAGATGAAGACCGCGTCGACCCCGCGCGAACGGGCGGCGAGCACGGGCGCGGGGCCCGGACGACCGAATTCCGCCTGGCCGGCCGAGAGGGCCTGCAGCACCGCAGCGGAGCCGTTGACGGCCTCGACCCGGACCTCGAGGCCTTCGTCTTCGAAAAAACCTTCGCCGATGGCCACGAAGACCGGGAAGGAGTTGATCGCCGACGGGCTGGGCTGCACGAAGGTGATCTGTCGCAGGTCCTGGGCCACGCCGACACCGGCAGTGGCGCCCAGCGCCAGCGCCGCGCCAACAAAGATCGACAGATGTCGTCTCTTCATCATTTTAACCTCCATTGATCGTTTCTTCTTGCATAGCGTCGGTCACGGCCAGCGGCCGCCGGCACTATTGGACTCGGCAATGGTTCTCGAGCTTGCCGATGTTTTCGATGCTGCAGACGACCACGTCGCCGTCCGCCAGGAACCGGGGCGGGTCCATCGCGTAGCCGACGCCGGACGGGGTGCCGGTCGCCAGGATGTCGCCCGGCTCGAGCGTCATGCCGGCCGACAAGGAGGCGATCAGTGTCGGGATGTCGAAGATCATGAGCGCGGTCGTGCTGTCCTGGCGGGTCTCGCCATTGACCGTCAGGCTGATCTTCAGGTCCTGCGGGTCGCCGATCTCGTCCGCGGTGACGATACAGGGCCCCATCGGGCAGGAGCCGTCGAGGCCCTTGCCCTTGAAGTACTGGCCGCCGTGGCGCCGCTGGATGTCCCTGGCCGAGATGTCGTTGATGATCGTGTAGCCGAGGATGTGGTCGAAAACGTCCTCGGGCCTGATGTCCCGGCCGCGTTTGCCGATCACGAGGGCGAGCTCGACCTCGTAGTCGATCGACGTCGAGACGTGCGGGAAGAGGGGGATGGCAGCACCCGGGCCGATCACGGCCGTCCGCGGCTTGGTGAAGAAGACGGGATGCTCGGTGACGCCGACCTTCTGGTTCTGGGCGCGATCGCCTTCCGCAATGTGCTCGGCGTAGTTGCGGCCGACGCAGAAGACGTTCTTCGCCGGGGAGGGCAGGGGGGCGAGGGTCGCATGGTCGCCGGGTTGGTGCTGCGCCGACGGGTCGGCGGTGTCGGCCAGCGTGCGCACGAGGTCGAGGGCTTCGGGCCCGGCCTCGATGATCGCCTGCAGACTCGCGGTGCGCAGCGCCGCGCCTGCGGAACCCGGTGCATCGCGGCCGGCTTCGGCCAGATCGAGCACCTTGCCGTTGGCCAGCACCACCCCGGCGCGCGGCGCCCCATCGATCAACAGCGTAACAAGGCGCATCCAAACTTCTCCCGGTACGCCGACCGCCCATCTACGGCGCTTCCCAGGAGACCGTCAACCGACGACCCCTGAGGGACGGATACGACGCCATGGGCTCATTGCCCGAGCCCTCGTTTCTTGGATGATCACATTGCGTTTCGATCCGGGATCAGGCAATCAACCAATTTGCTGATTGGGTGAGAATGAGCCGGTCCGACCGTCACGTGCTCGCCGAGCGTATCCGGGCGTTCATCGGCGAGCACGGCTACGATCACAACGAGCGGCTGCCGCCGGAACGCGAGCTCGGCGCCCTGCTTGGCGTTTCGCGAAGCCAGCTGCGCGGCGCGCTGCGCGTGCTCGAGGAGAACGGCCTGATCTGGCGTCATGTCGGGCGGGGCACCTTCATCGGCGCCCGCCCGGTCCTGAACCTCAACGACATCACGCTGCTCCGGGAGCTCGCGAGCCCCGAGCAGATCCTGGAGTCGCGGACGGCGATCGAGCCGGCGCTGGCGCAGCTCGCGGCGATGCACTGCACGAAGGCGGACCTCGAGGAGATCACGACCCGTGCGGAACGCTGCCGCCGCGCCGCCGACTGGCGCAGCTACGAGGCCTGGGACAACAAGCTGCACGACGCCATCGCCGGGGCGACGCACAACAAGCTCCTGATCTACCTCTTCGAGACGCTCAACGTCATCCGCCGCACGATCGTCTGGGACCAGCGGCGCACGACGCCCGGTCCGAAGGACGACCATGTGAGCTTCAGGGAGCACGACGCCATCATCGCCGCCATTCAGGCGCGGGACGGCGACGAGGCGGCGCGGGCGATGCTTGCCCATCTTCGCTCGGTCCGCGAGCGTGTCCTGCCGATGCTGATCCTCAAGGGGGGCCGCAAGCGCCCCCCGCCCGCCGAGCCTCTGCTCAAGCAGGCGCGGTGAGGGCGGGCGACGCCAGGGAACAGGGTGCCGCTACTCGGCGGCTTCCACCAGGTGCCAGTGGCTGATGCCGGACGAGGTGACGCCCGGGAACTGCCAGCCGGCGACGACCTCGGGATTGATCGCGACCTGGGTGAAGACCTCGAAGAGCGGGATGTCGTTGTACTGCTCGAAGAGGTAGTTGAAGATTTCACGGGCGATCTGGTCGCGTTCCTCGAGGTCGATGGAGGCCAGCATCGCCGCGATCTTCTCCGACGTCCAGTCGTCCTCCCAGCCCTGATAGGGGCCGCCCGGATTGGTGTAGAAGGCGCGGAAGGCGACCTCGGTCGGTCGCGGCGGAGCGTTGCGGATGGGATTGAGCATGTAGAGCTCGCGCGCCCGGCCGAGGGCGCCGACGCCCGCATGGTCGATCTCGCGGATCTCCACCTCGAAGCCGGCGGCGGTCAGGTAGTGGTGGGCGAGCTCGGTCTGCAGCGGGATCTCCGGCTGGCCGGCGATGGCCGTCAGCACCAGCGGGATGGTCGGGTCCTCGAAGCCATCCGGGTAGTTCGCCTCCTCGAGCAGGGCGGCCACCTTGTCGAGGTCGTGCGCGTACTCGTCGGGGAAGCGCTCGATGAGCGTCGGGTCGTAGCCTTCGTGGCCCTCGACCATGGCGAAGCGCGGCAGGAGGGCGGCACCGCCGCCCGGGAAGAGGACTTCCAGCATTTCCTCGCGGTTGAGGGCGCGGTTGATGGCCTCGCGAATGCGCGCGTCGTACCAGGGCAGGTCGGTGCGGCAGGCCGGATCGCCGGATTCGCAGTAGAGGCCGTTGAAGACGATGTCGGTCTGCATGGTCGCGCGAGAGGACTGGGCGACGTCCATCCCGGCGTTCAGCGCGTCACCCATCAGCTCGCGCGGCAGGTCGGTGATCTGGGCCTCGCCGGAGAGCAGCATGGCGAGCTTGGTGGCCGGCTCGTCGACGAAGCGCAGCTCGAGCTCGGTGAAGTCGGGGGTGAGGCCGGAATAGTGGTCGTCAAAGCTCTCGTAGTGAATGCGGCCGGGCGAGCGGGAGACGAACTGGTAGTGGCCCGTCCCGGCGAACCGTTCGTCGTAGCCCTCGAGGCCCTCCTGGTCGAACTGCGCCTTGCTGTAGATCTTCATGACGCTGCGGCCGCCATGCAGGAACAGCTTCTCGAGCCGCGAATCGGGGTAGGTGAACTGCACCGTGTAGCGGTCCAGCGCTTCGACCTCCGCACCGCGCAGCTGCTCGACGCCCGGCGTGACGGCGTCCTCGCGGGTGTGCAGCATGTAGCTGTGCACGACATCGTCCGCCGTGAGCTCGCCATAGCCGTGGTGGAACTGGACACCCTCGCGGAGCTTGAAGGTCCAGACGGTGAAGTCCTCGTTGTGCTCCCAGGATTCGGCGAGGCCGTCACCGGTTATCTCGCCCGTCACCGGGTCGTGCGCGACCAGTCCCTCGAGGGCCGGGTCCATGGCAAGCCAGGCATTGGAGGCGGCCCAGAAGCGGTTGGTCTCGGCCGCCGGCGTGGCCACCGCGGCCACCAGCTGCCGGGCCTCGGCAGCACCCATGGCGCCGGCCATCATGATGGACCCCAGCGCCACGCCCGCCGCCAGGCGGCGCGTCAGGCCGGTGGCGCGTCCCGATACGCTCGTCATGTCATTCCTCCGCTGATGATGCTGATCGGTGTTCTTGGTCCTTGTTCCTGCTGGAGTAGCAGGAATTCGGGCAACTGTATGCACATGGGCCCCATGGTGCCGCCGCTCAGCCCGCCGCGGCGGTGCGGTGAAGGTGGCAGGCGACCTTGCGCGAGCCCGTGCCCTCCACCGGGTCCAGCCCGGGATAATCGGTCTCGCAGACCGGGCCGATGAAGGCCGGGCAGCGGGGATGGAAGTGGCAGCCGCCCGGCGGGTCGAGGGGCGAGGGGATCTCGCCGGCGAGCTCCTCGCGGTCGTGCGGCGTGTCGGGGTGCGCCGGCAGTGCCGCCGCCAGCAGCGCCCTGGTGTAGGGATGCTTCGGTGCCGCGAAGATCTCCTCCGACGGGCCGATCTCGACGATCCGGCCGAGATACATGACCGCGATCTGGTCGGCCATGTAGCGCGTCGTGCCGAGATCGTGCGCGACGATGACGTAGCTCATGCCGAACTCGGCCTGCAGGTCCTTGAAGAGGTTCATGATCTGCGAGCGGATCGACACATCGAGGGCGGAGACCGGCTCGTCCAGCACGAGGAGTCGGGGGCGTGAGATCAGGGCGCTGGCGATGGCGACGCGCTGCCGCTGACCGCCCGAGAACTCGTGCGGGTAGTTGCGCGCATGGTCGGGCCTGAGGCCCACGGCGGTCAGCGCCGCGTCCACCTGACGGTCGAGCTCGCGGCGGCCGAGCCGCTGGTTGCAGATCAGGGTCTCGCCCACGATCTCCCGCACCCGCATGCGCGGGTTGAGCGACGACCAGGGGTCCTGGAAGACGGCCTGCACGTCGTTGCGGAACTGCCGGAGCCCCGCCCGGTCGAGCTGCCTGAGGTCCCTGCCGTCCACGCGAATCTCGCCGGCAGTGGGCTCGTCGAGCTGCAGGATGAGCCGCGCCGTCGTCGTCTTGCCGCAGCCGGATTCACCGACGAGCGCCAGCGTCTCGCCGGGGGCGACGGCGAAGCTCACGCCGTCGACGGCCCGGACCTCTGCCTTGCCAACCCTGAAGTGCCGGGTCAGCTCCCGTACATCGAGCAGCGGCGCTGCATCGGCCATCAGATCTCCTCCGCGCGCCAGCAATTGACGACATGGCGCGGATGGCCACTTCGGCCGGCGCTCTGGTCGGGATAGGCCTCGCGGCAGCGCGCCTCGGCAAAGGCGCAGCGGGGCGCGAAGCGGCAGCCCTTCGGCAGGTCGTGCAAAGGCGGCGGCTGGCCCTCGATCGACGGCAGGCGTTCGACCTTGCGCTCGACCGTCGGCACCGAGGCGAGGAGTGCCCGCGTGTAGGGGTGCGACGGCCGGTTGAAGATCTCGCGCACCGGTCCGGCCTCGACGATCCGCCCGGCATACATCACGAGCAGGTGCTGGCAGATGCGCGCGACGATGCCGAAGTCGTGGGTGATGAAGATGAGGGCGAGGCCCGTCTCGCGCTGCAGGTCCTCGAGGAGCTTGAGGTACTGGGCCTGGATGGTGACGTCGAGCGAGGTGGTCGGCTCGTCGGCGATGATCACCCGGGGCGCGCAGGAGATGGCGATGGCG
>CAZGUW010000119.1:0-13480 GCA_964528705.1 uncultured Geminicoccaceae bacterium | reverse complement strand
GAGCAGCTGACTCTTAATCAGCGGGTCCAAGGTTCGAGTCCTTGTGCGCCCACCAGACATGTCAGGGGCCCGGCTGGAGACGGCCGGGCCCCTGATCGTTTCGCCGAGAGATTAGGCACTCGAGTTCCGCGGTCAGCCGGGGGCCCGGCGGTTTCCGGTCGGGTGCGATGCCGGCCGGAAGGGTAGTCCAGGCGCGACCCGACAATGGATCAGAACTGAGAGATGGCTTGCGTCCCCTACCGACGCTCGCTGCCAAGCGGACCCAGCCAGCCGCCGATTCGATTGACCTCGCTGAGCTGAAATGGCGTCGGTGCCGCTGCGGGTGGTCGGACATGCACGTCGTCGAGGCCGAGGCGCTCCGCCACGAACCGCTTGCCGACGGCGAGCTGGTGTGTCTGCAGGTTGCGGGTCATGAAGACGATCAGCGGCAGGATGTCCCGATAGAGCCGGTCCGCCTCGGCTCGGGAGTCGTCGGTCGCCTCTTCCCAGAGCTCGTGGATGCGCACCTGGATGTCGACGCAGTCGGGGGCGGGGATCAGGCCGACGCAGCCGCTCTCCAGGTTGGCGATCTGCTCGATCCCGGCGAGCCCGGCGAAGACACCGAGGCTGCCGTCCGTCGCCTCGATCAGCTGCTGGACCCAGGAGGCCGCACCCTCGCCCTTGAGGAGCGAGACGTTCGGATGGTTGCGGTGCAGCGCCAGCAGGCTCGGGTTCGACAGCCAGACATCCATGTTGACCGGGTTGTTCTGAACCGCGACGGGCAGCGATGCGGCATCGGCGACCGCGCCGAAGAAGCGCACGATCTCGCTCTCCGGTACGCCTTTCACCGCCGGCGGCTGAAGAATGAGCCAGTCCGCGCCGGCAGCCTCGGCGACGCGTGCCAAGGCCTTCTGGCCGTCGATGCTCGGCTCGCCGATCGTGACGGCGTAGGGCACGCGGCCGGCAATGACCTGCCCTACCAGCTCCATCAGCTCCACGCGTTCGGCGTAGGTCAGCTTGTTGCTCTCGGTGACATTGCCGAGCACGGCGATGCCGTGCACGCCGGCGGCGATGCAGCGATCGACCTGCAGTCGCATGGCCTCGTGGTCGAGGCGGCCATCCGCGTCGAAGAAGGAGTAGAGTATGGGATAGACGCCACTGAAGCCGCTCAACGTTCGAATCTCCGCAAAGTGTGGGGCCAGGCCACGGGATTGATGGCCGAAGCCGGCAGTTTGCCCCGGGCAACCTCGATCACGGCGTCGACCGCCGCCATCTGCCCGAGCCGGTCCAGCTCGTCGGTCATCCCCAGATTGTGCTGGCCGAGGATCACGTTGGGCAGGCCGAGCAGGGGATTGTCCGCTGCCGGCGGCTCGCTCTCGAAGACGTCGATCCCCGCACCGGCAATGCGCTGCTTGGCGAGCGCTTCCGCCAGCGCTGCCTCGTCGACCAGCTCGCCCCGTGCCAGATTGACGAGAAACGCCGTGGGCTTCATTTGCGCCAGACGAGCTGCATTGATCAGACCTCTCGTCCGTTCGCTGAGCGAGCAGGCCAGCACGAGAAAATCGGCCCCTTGCACCACCTCGTCGAGCGAGCCCGACTCGGCACCGAGTTGCGCCAGTGCGTCGGGCGAGAGTCCCGGATCGTGCACGAGAACGCGCATGCCAAAGGGAGCCACCAGCCGGATCAGCTCGGCACCGATATTGCCGGCACCCAGCAGGCCGAGCGTGCGCCCGCCGAGGCCGATACCCTCGATCGCGAACCGCGTTGCCCAGTCGGCCTGGCGGGCGAGGCGGTCGCGCTCGAAGAGGCGATGGGCGAGGGCGAGCATCAGCGCCAGCATGGCGGAGGCGAGGGGGCGCCTCACGGCCTCGCGGGTGATCGTCACCAGCACGCCGGCCCTGGTGCAGGCGTCGATGTCGAGGTGGTCGTAGCCGACGCCCATTCGGGCGATGTGCTTGAGCCGGAAGCCCGGCAGATCGAGCAGCAAGGGATCGAGGCGGTTGCGCTTGCCGATCAGGATGTCACAGGCGGTGACGTCCCCGGCCTCGAGCGGGTGGTTGGTCGGGCGGCCGGCAATCGTCGAGATCTCGACGCCAGGGATCGCCTGCAGCCGGGCCAGCGGTTCCGCACCGAGGGTGATCCGGCCGTCCGGGCCGACGAAGTCCGACGTCAACGTCACATGCATGGCCTGCCTCTCCGGCTTCTCTTATGCTCGGCCCATGGCCCGACAGCATCAACGAAGAGGCACCAATGAGCGGTGACATGCCCAACAGCCGGATCAGGGAAGCGAACGCCGCCGGGCGCAAGGCTGTGGGCCTCCTGATGAACTTTCCAGCGCCCTCGGTCATCGAGCTGCTCGGGCGGCAGGGCGGCTTCGACTTCGCCTATGCCGACGGGGAGCACGGCGCCTTCGATCTCCGCGATCTCGAGGAGCATTGCCGCGCCTGCGACCTGGTCGGGCTGACGCCGATTGCGCGCATCCCGGAAATCAGCCGGGGCACTGTCGGGCGCTTTCTCGATCGCGGCATGCAGGGCATCATCGCCCCGCATGTCAATACGGCGGCGGACGCGCGCCGGCTGGTCGACTTCTGCCGCTTCCATCCCGAGGGCAATCGCTCCTACGGCGCCGGCCGTGCCGAAGGACTGGGTGTCGGTGTCGATCTCGAGCGGCACTGTCGTCACTGGAACGCCAACGTGTTCATCGGCGTGATGATCGAGAGCCAGGCCGGGATCGACGATCTCGATGCCATGCTCGCGGTCGAGGGGATCGACTGCTTCATGATCGGCGCCAACGACTTCGCGCAGGGCCTGGGTTATCCGGGCCAGCCGAACCATCCCGCGGTCGTGGCGGCGGCGGCGGAGGTCGCGGAGCGCGTGCACGCCGCCGGCAAGGCCATGCGCGAGGACATCATGCGCTCGATCTGGCTGCGGGAACTGTTGCTCGACGCCGCAGCAGGCTTCGTCGCTCAAGGCTGATCCTCCGCGCCGAAGCGGGCCAGTGCCAGGCCGACGGGCGTCGGGTCGCCGCGACGGTCAATCAGGCCCTGACGCACGAAATAGCCGCGATCGATCGATTCGAACGTGTCGAGGAAGCAGAGATGTGCCGGATGGCTGGCAGCGAACGCTGCAGCCTCCCGGACGCGCGCCGCGATAGCATGATCGTCGGTAATCGCGAGGTCCGGCCGCGGGCCCATCAGCCCCACGGTCACATGCAGGCGCCACCGCCGCCCGGCGGCCAGCGCTGCCGCCGCATTGGCGGTCTCGGTGAATGGCTGCTGCCAGGGCAGGTCGAGGACAAAGCCGGAGACGCCCGGCGGCAGTTCCTCTGGCAGGGCGCGGAGCGCATCGAGCGACAGGCCCCAGCCGGTGAACTGCGCGAGGTTGGACGCATCGCCGAACGCATCGTGCGCGGTGATCAATGGTGCGGACATCACGGGCAGCCGCGGCAATGCCGGACCCATGTCGCCGATGACCTCCACGGCTTCGATCATCCTGGCGCTCTCCGAGAGCAGGTCGGCGACCTCCGGTGCCAGGGGACCGAGCGCGAAGACGGTCCAGCGAATTCCCCGATGTTCGGCAAGGAAGGCCATGCGATCGCGTATCGCTGGATCGAGCAGGTCGTCCAGCGGAACACGGGCGCGCGAGATGCCGAGATCGAGGAGTGCCAGCACGGCACGGTCGTCGCGCACTCGCCGGCGCTGAAAGGCATCGGTCGGCGGGTTGTAGGGCAGGGCGCGGATCTCGGCCCATGGATGGCGGAGGTCGACACCGAGCGCATGGCCGGCAGGCGGTGCAAAGTCGTTCTCCAGCCGGTGGAACCGCGTGCGGTAGCCCTGCTCGTGGATGGCCAGCTCGAGGAAACCGAGCTTGGTCGCGAGGTTTCGACCGTGCTCCTGATCAGGAGCCGGAGCCAGCGGATGCGTTTCCACGTAGTCGCGGCGGGTGAAGCCCGTCGCCGGCAAGGTATGGATCGCCATGCCGGCATGGTGATCGACGAAGCGATGATGGACATGCCCGCAGAAAAGGGCCTCGCAACCATGCTCGGCGAGCATCGCCAGCAACCGACCGCGCCCGGGCTCATCGAGATTGTCATAAGTTGAGGGCTCGTCGGCGGCTACGAGAAACGGCGGATAGTGAAGGAACGCGAACAGGCGCCGCTCACCCGGCTCGGCGAGGAGTTCTTCCAGCTGCCGCCATTGCGCTGCCTCGCCCGCGAGGCCGCTATTGAGCAGCGGGGCGTTGAGCATGAGGAGGCGGAAGGGTCCCTGGTCGATGGCGCGACAAGCCGGGCCGAACCGTGCCTCGAAGCTCTCGACCCAATCCTCGCGTACCGACTTCGCCGGCAGCCAGGGCAGCGGCTTGTCACCGATGTCGTGGTTGCCCGGGATGACCGCGAGCGGCATCCCCAGGCGCCCGAGGATGACGTCCGCCGCCTGCCAGGCGGCTTCGGCGCTCGCCATCGCCGGCAACGGGTGCACGACATCGCCGAGATGCAGGGCGAGGTCGAAGCCGCAATCGTTGATGCGCTCGACGATCGTGGCCGCGCGCCGGTTCGAGCGCGGTTGCGGCTCGACCTCGGGCTCGATGTGGGTGTCGCTAAAAAGCGCGATGCGCAGTCTCGCGGGACCTTCGGACCTGCCGTTCACGATGCCCGCAGCGCCCCGAGCCGGTCGGCATCGACCTCTATGCCGAGGCCCGGCCGGTCGGGCAGGCGGAAGCCGCCATCGGCAAAGCGCCAGCCGCTGTCGACGGCATCACCGAGCCTGGAGCTCAAACCGCCTTGCAGCTCGGTGAGTAGCCCGTCGGCGCAGGTTGCCGCGAATTGCAGCGTCGCCGCCTGAAAGATGTCCAGACCCGAGCCCATGTGCGGCGTGACGTCGATTCCGGCGGCCAGCGCCATCCGGCGCTGCTGCAGTGCGTTGCTGATGCCGGTGCGGCCGATATCGGGCTGGAGGACGTCGAGCGCTTGCGGCTGCAGCCAGGAAGCCACTTCGAATGAGGTGTGAAAGTGCTCGCCGAGGGCGATCGGCGCACCCGGTTCGGCGTGCAGCCGGCGGTGGCCGTCGATATCCTCCGGCAGCAGCGGACACTCGAGCCACCCGGCGTCCAGCTCCCCGTAGGCAGCCTTGGCGGCGACGCCATCCTCGAGCGTCTCGAGACTCCAGAGGAGATCGACCATCCAGCGGTCGATCGCCGGTACCGCATCCTTGAGCGCCGCCAGCTCCGCGCAGCCCGCCGCGATATCCGCATCGAGGAAGAGCTTGACCCCGGAGAGGCCGCGGTCGGCCCATTGACGAGCATGCGCCATGCGTTCCGGCAGGGTCGCCTGGCGCAGGCCGGAGAGGTAGACCGGGATCATGGGCCGGGGCCGTTCGCCGAGCAGTGCCGCAAGTGGCACATCGGCACGGCGGGCGATGGCGTCCCAGACGGCGATGTCGATGGCGGCGATCGCATCGAGCTGGTAGCCGCCCTGATGCCCGCGGCCCCGCTGCAGGTCATAGAGGAAGCCCCACATGGCCGAAGGGTCAGCGAAGTCGCGCCCTTGGAGCATGGGTGCCAGCAGGTCGCGGGCGATCTGGCACACGATCTCCGGGAGGATGGGCGCGTTGGCCTCGCCCCAGCCGACATGGCCGTCGGCCAGCTCGACGCGCACGACGGCACCCTCGACATGCCGCGCGTAGACCGTCCGCCAGCCATCGGCGAGCAGATAGCGCTCCGCCGCATGGGCGCGGCCATCGACATAGCCTTCCCAGTACCCGCCGCCCGCGGCACGCACGTGAAGCACATCGATCTGCCGGATCTGGAAGTCGAGTGGTGCTGTCATGGTGCGAGGCCCAGTCGTGCGTAGGCCTCGGGCGGCGCCGCATGGGCGCGCATTTCCTGCAGCATGAGAGCAATGAGCCGCTCGGTCGCGGCAGCATCCTGCACGGGACGCATCTGCCCCGGATCGGTCAGGGTATCGTAAAGGACGGTGACGGCCTCTGCGAACGCACCACCCTGGGTCGGCGGGCGCTTCGCATCGCGCCGCGCCGGCAGGCGCAGCATCGGCAGGCCCTTGGTGAAGTCGAAGTCGCGGGTCAGCGTCGCTCCCTCGAACTCCGCCGGCGTGAAGAAGCTCGTCATGTGCACCGGGAAGAGCGTGTACTCGAAGATTTCCTGCTCGAAGAGGTCGCGCGGGTAGCGGAAATAGGTGTGACGGCCATCGGTGACGTTGGTGGCACCACCGAAGATGCCGTAGATGGCGGCATCCCGGTGCGGCCGGTCCTTCTCGAGGAGTGGCAGCAGCGAGCGGCCCTGGACCTCTGCCGGTACCGGCACACCGAAGAGCTCGAGGAAGGTCGGCATCAGGTCGATGCACTGCGTCAGGGCGCCGACGTGGCGGCCCGCCGCGTCGGCGTGATCGGGATGCCAGATCATCAGCGGGATGCGCGCGATCTCGTCGTAGAAGGGCATCCGGTTCTTGCCCCACCAGTCGTGCTCGCTGAGCATGAAGCCGTGATCGGTGCTCATCACGAGCGCCGTGTCCTTCCAGAGGTCGTGCTCGTCCATGTAGTCGAGCAGCCGTCCGACATAGTGGTCGCACATCGCGACGAGCGCTGCGTAGTTGGCACGCAATTCGGCGACCTCATCCGGGCTCTCCTGGACCTCACGGTAGCGCGGCCAGTCGAGGATCGGCCCGGCATAGTTGGTGGGGTAGTCCTGCCGAAAACGCTCCGGTGCGGTGAAGGGCTCGTGCGGATCGAAGGTCTCGATCTGCAGGAACCAGTCGTCTTGCGTACGATTCTCGTCGAGGAAGGCCAGGGCCTGCTCGAAGCAACGGACGGCCGGAAAGTCCTTCTCGTCGCGGATCGCTTCGCGATTGAGCAGGTTCTGCAGCCGGAAGCCCTTGCGGTCCTCGTCGATCTGCAGCGGATGGTAGCGCTCGCGCAGGCGTTCCAGCGGCGGCCGGACCATGGCCTGCCACTTGTCGGCTTCCTGGCCGCGGATGAAGTCGAAGCTCGAGTAGCGCTGGTGGTAGGTCCAGCCGCCATCCTCGAAGTAGTGGTAATGATCCGAGATCAGGTGCGAGTAGATGCCCTGGTCCTGCAGCAGCACCGGGAAGGAGTTGTCGAAGGGCTCCAGCGGCCCCCACGACCGGTGCAGGAAGTTCAGCCGGCCGGTGTGCAGGTCGCGACGCGCTGGCATGCAGGGCATCGAGCCGACATAGTGCCGGTCGAAGCTGACCGCGCGCTCGGCCAGTCGGGTGAAGTTCGGGGTCTTGATGGCGGTGCCGCCGTAGCTCTCGAGTGCTCTGAGGTTGAGCGAATCGAACATCAGAAATATGGCGCGCACGGCCTCCCTTTCTCCCCTTCGTCTTGGTGGCAACCTAGCCGCAACGCGCGCGACCGAACAATGGTGAAGCGCACGTTTCGCGAGCATCACCTGTAGGCAGCGGGAGCGGCGTCCGGTCGTCACGAGCCTATCCTCGCGCTTGCCAGCACGCGTCGGCACCCGTGGTGGCCGGCTGTCACATTGAATTGACAAGCTGTCAGACGCTGCGAATAGTGCCCGCGCACAACGTCCGAGAGACGCCGAGGCTAAGGCGCCGATGGACGGCCAAGAACGGGAGGCACGATAACATGCGGTTTATTCGGCGGCTGCCGGCGGCGCTTGGCGCGGCCGCGGCAGTGATGCTTGCGACCTACGCCGAGCCGGTCCGGGCGCAGAACGCGCTGGCCGAGTCGGGGCTCATCGGTGAGCTCGAAGGTGTCACCATCATAACCGATCCGGCCCAGTGGCCGACCTCGTTCAGCGAAGCCCCGGAACTGGCCGCACTGGTCGCGAGTGGTGATCTGCCACCGGTCGAGGAGCGCCTGCCGGAGGACCTCATGGTCATTCAGCCGGTCGGCGAGATCGGCAAGTATGGCGGCATCTGGCGGCGCGGCTTCACGGGTCCCGGCGACAACGAGAACGGCAACCGGATCATGGCCTCCGACCGCCCGATCCTGGTCGACCACACCGGCGCCACGCCGCGTCCCTCGCTCGCCAAGGGCTGGGAGATGAGCGAGGACGGCAAGACCTTCACACTCCATCTCAGGCGCGGCCTCAAGTGGTCCGACGGCGATCCGTTCACGGCCGACGACTTCGTGTTCTGGTACGAGGACATCTACGGCAATCCCGACATCGTGCCGACGCCCATCCCGGACATGACGCCGGAGGGCAAGCCGGGGCGGATCGTCAAGGTCGACGACTACACCGTCAATTTCGAGTTCGACGTGCCGTTCTTCCTGTTCGAGGAGCTGATGATGGGTGACACCCTCATCGGCGGCGGCCAGGCGGTACGGCAGTCCGACAAGCGCAGCCACGGCGGCTATGCGCCGGGGCACTATCTCGCCCAGTTCCTGCCCAGCGACGAGAAGTCGGCGGAGGACCTCGACGCCGAGGCGCGCGCCGAAGGCTTCGACAACTGGGTGGCGCGGCTGCACTTCAAGAAGGACTGGACGCTCAATCCCGAATTGCCGGTCCTTGGCCCGTTCCGGACCGTCCAGCCGATCAACAACCCGAACTGGGTGATGGAGCGCAATCCTTATTACTGGGCCGTGGACACAGAGGGCAACCAGCTGCCCTATTTCGACGGCGTGGCCATGTCTGTGGTGGAGAACCTCGAGGTTCTGAACTTGCGGGCAATCGCCGGCGACTACGATCTGCAGGAGCGCCATATCGATCTCGGCAAGCTGCCGGTGATCCTGGAGAATCAGGAGGCCGGCAACTACACCGTTCACCTCGACCTGGCCTTCAACGGCGCCGACGCCATCTACCAGTTCAACCAGAGCTACGACGCCGATCCCGAGATCGCGAAGTGGCTCACCAACACCGACTTTCGGCGCGCGCTCTCGCTGGCGCTCGACCGTGACCAGCTGAACGAGACCTTCTGGCTCGGTGTCGCCACGCCCGGCTCGCCGGCGCCCGGCGAGGTGCTGCCCTACTTCCCGGGCGACGGCTGGCGCGAGAAGTGGTCGACCTACGATCCGGATGAGGCCAACCGGCTGCTCGATTCCATCGGCCTTACTGAGAAGGATGCCGAAGGCTACCGGCTGCGCACCGATAACGGCGAGCGGCTCAGGCTCGAGGTCCAGGCGGTGCAGGCCTTCCTGCCCTGGCCGAAGATCAGCGAGATGGTGGCCGACCAGTGGCGGCAGGTCGGCATCCAGGCCGACGTGAAGGACACCGAGCGCTCGCTCGCCTTCACCCGCACCCAGGCCAACGAGCACCAGATCATGGTCTGGAACAATGGCGGCACCGAGCTGCTCTACCTCTTTCCGCGCCATGCCATCCCGGTCGATCCGACCGAGGCGTTCATGGGGCCGGAGTTTGCCAAGTGGTATGCTTCGGGTGGGGCACAGGGCAGGGCACCCGAGGACCCCAACCTGGTCGAGATCCTCGACCTCTTCCGCAGCGCCGCGGGCCAGAAGTCCGAAGAGCGGATCGAGACCGCGAAGCGGATCTGGGAGATCCTCATCGACCAGCAGTATGGCATCGGCACGGTGGGCCAGTCGCCGGCGCTGATGGGTGTGCGGCTCGTCAGCAACAAGCTCGGCAACATCCCGTCGCGCAACTGCATCGCCCAGCATTGCCGCACGCCGGGTGGCGCCCATCCCGAGACCTGGTACTTCAAGGAGTGAGTCTCTGGCCGTCTCGCTCCGGTAGCTCCCATCTGCCTCCCTCCCCGTTCGCGGGGAGGGAGCGAATGGCATCCTTCAGACCGTGATCACCTACGTCATTCGTCGCCTCGTCCTTGCGCTCGTCACCTGCTGGGCGATCTCGGTCATCTCGTTCATCATCATCCAGTTGCCGCCAGGTGACTTCGTCAACAGCTACATCGCCAATCTCTCGGCGTCGGGCTCGATGGTCAGCGCCGCCGAGGCGGAGGCGATGCGCGAGCAGTACGGCCTCAATCGGCCGATCTGGGTGCAGTACGGCAAGTGGATGGGCCGTGTGCTGCAGGGTGATTTCGGCATGTCGATGGAGTGGGGCCGGCCGGTGCTCGAGGTCATCGGCGACCGGCTCTGGCTCACCATCGTCATCTCGATTGCCGCCATCATCTTGACCTGGGGCATCGCTCTGCCGATCGGCATCTATTCCGCCGTGCGGCAATACTCGATCGCCGACTACATTTTCACCCTGGTCGGCTTCATCGGCCTTGCCGTCCCCAATTTTCTCCTCGCCCTCATCATCATGTATCTGGGCTTCAAGTATTTCGGCGCAAACATTGGCGGCCTGTTCTCGCCCGAGTTCGAGCTGGCGCCCTGGTCCTGGGCCAAGGTCAAGGATCTCATCGCGCACCTTCCGCTGCCGGCCTTCATCCTGGCCCTCGCCGGGACCGCCCAGCTCATCCGCATCATGCGCGCCAACCTGCTGGACGAGCTGCGCCGCCCCTACGTGACCACCGCCCGGGCACGCGGTCTGCAGGAATGGCGGGTGATCATGAAGTACCCGGTGCGGGCTGCCCTCAACCCGTTCGCCAGCACCATCGGCTACCTGCTGCCGTTCGTGGTCTCCGGCAGCATCGTGGTTTCGCTCGTTCTCTCGCTGCCGACCGTGGGGCCGCTCCTGCTCCGCGCGCTGGTTGCCCAGGACATGTTCCTCGCCGGTGCCATCGTCCTGCTGCTGGGCGTGCTCACCGTGATCGGGACGTTCCTCTCCGATCTGATGCTCATGTGGATCGATCCACGCATCCGTTCGGGCATGCACGCGTGAGCGCGGGCGCCTCGACGGCCGCGGCGCCGGTCACGACGGCGGCCGAGGAGAAGGTCGCCGTCGCGACCCAGCTGCAGCTGACATGGTGGCGGTTTCGCCGGCACAAGGTGGCCCTGGCCAGCGGCGTCATCGTGCTCTTCTTCTATCTGGTCGCCATCCTCGCCGACTTCCTCGCGACCAACGATCCTTATGCCACGCTCGCCGCCCGCAGCTACATCCCGCCCCAGGAAATCCACTGGTTCGACGCGGACGGCAGCTTTCGCCCCCATGTCTTCGCGCTCAAGGGCAAGCGCGACATGAAGACGTTCCGTCTCGTCTATGTCGCGGACCCCGAGGACAAGCGTTACCTCAAACTCTTCGTCGAGGGCTATCCCTACCGGTTCCTCGGCCTCTTCGAGACCAACCTGCATCTGCTCGGCCTCGATCGTGGTGCCCCGGAAGAAGCGCTCTTCCTGCTCGGCACCGACCAGCTGGGGCGTGATTTCTGGTCGCGGCTGGTGCTGGCGACCCGGACCTCGCTCTTCATCGGCCTCGCCGGCGTCGCCATCTCCCTCTTCCTCGGCGTGTTGCTCGGCGGCATCTCGGGGATGTATGGCGGGTGGGTCGACACGGTGATCCAGCGGATCATCGAGATCCTTCGCTCGATCCCGACGATTCCCCTCTGGATGGGCCTTGCCGCCGCCTTGCCGGCGACTTGGAGCGTGCTCCAGGTCTATCTGGCGATCACCGTGATCATCTCGTTGATCGGCTGGACCGAGCTCGCGCGCGTCGTGCGCGGCCGCTTCCTCTCGCTGCGCGAGGAGGACTTCGTCATGGCTGCCGAGCTCGCCGGCGCGTCGCAGTTGCGGATCATCTTCCGGCACATGGTGCCGTCCTTCCTGTCGCACATCATCGCTGCCGTCAGCCTCGCTTTGCCGGCGATGATCATCAGCGAGACCACGCTCTCCTTCCTCGGCCTCGGCCTGCGCCCGCCGGCGATCAGCTGGGGCGTGCTCCTGCAGGACGCGCAAAACATCCAGGCGCTGGCCATCGCCCCCTGGCTGCTCATGGCGGCGATCCCGGTGATCGTCGTCATCCTTGCCTTCAACTTCCTTGGCGACGGGCTCCGGGATGCCGCCGACCCCTATGGCTGAGCCGATCCTCTCCGTCCGCCGGCTCTGCACCTGGTTCCACCAGGACGAGGGCGTCGTGCGCGCCGTCGATGGTGCCTCCTTCGACCTCGAGCCCGGTCATACGCTCGGCATCGTCGGCGAGTCGGGTTGCGGCAAGAGCGTCACTGCGCGCTCGATCCTCAGGATCGTCGAGCGGCCTGGCCGGGTCGAGAGCGGCGAGATCCTGCTGCGGCGACCAGATGGCCAGGTCGTCGACCTGGTCAAGCTCGATGGCCAGGGACGGGAGATGCGCGAGGTCCGCGGTGGTGAGATCGGCTATGTCTTCCAGGAACCGATGAGCTCGCTCTCGTCGTTCCACACCATCGGCAACCAGCTGATCGAGGCCATCCGGCTGCACGCGGCAGTCAGCAAGAAGGCGGCAAGAGCCCGGGCGATCGAGCTCCTGACGCTCGTCGGCATCCCGCGCCCGGCGCAGCGGGTCGACAGCTACTCGTTCGAGCTCTCGGGTGGCCTGCGCCAGCGGGTGATGATCGCTCTCGCCCTGGCGGCCGAGCCGCGCATCCTGATCGCCGACGAGCCCACCACGGCACTCGACGTCACCACCCAGGCCCAGATCCTCGACCTGCTGCGTAAGCTGCAGGCCGAGCAGGGGCTGGCGGTGATCCTTATCACCCATGACATGGGTGTTATCGCCGAGATGGCGGACGATGTGGTCGTCATGTATCTTGGCCGCGACGTCGAGCAGGGGCCGGTCGAAACCATCTTTCACGAGCCGGCGCACCCCTATACCCGCTCGCTCCTGCAATCGATCCCGAGTGTCCTGGCCGAGCCGCGCTCGCGCCTGCGCACCATCGAGGGCTCGATCCCGCACCCCTATGCGCGTCCCGAAGGCTGCTCGTTCCACCCGCGCTGCGTCGAAGCGATCGCTGGCCGCTGCGAACGCAGCCTGCCGCAGCCCACGCAACTCGGCGCGCGGCACGCGGTGAGCTGTTTCCTTTACGATGACCGCGGTGTCCCGGCGGCTGCGGCCGGTCAGCTGGAGCGGGCAGAGTGACCGCGGAAGCGCCGACGATCCTCGAGGTCGAGGGCCTGCGGAAGTGGTTCCCGATCAGCCGCGGGCTGCTCCGCCGCGTCGTGGGGCATGTCAGGGCCGTCGACGACGTGACCTTCTCGATCGGGCGCGGCGAGACGCTCTCCCTCGTCGGGGAATCCGGCTGCGGCAAGACCACCACCTCCCGCTGTATCCTCCGCGCGCTGACCCCGACCGGCGGCACCATCCGCTTTCGCACCGAGGATGGCGAGCAGGTCGATGTCGCGAGCCTGCCGAAGCCTGAACTGCGGCCTTTGCGCCGGCAGATGCAGATGATCTTCCAGGACCCGTTCTCGTCGCTGAACCCGCGCATGACCATCACCGACATCATTGGCGAGCCTTTGCTGGTCAATGGCGTGCGCGATCTCGAGACGCGGCGCCGCCGGGTGCGCGAGCTGCTCGACCTCGTGCAGCTGCCGGCCGCCTACATGAACCGCTTCCCGCACGCCTTCTCTGGCGGCCAGCGCCAGCGGATCGGCATCGCGCGTGCCCTCGCTCTCAACCCGGCGCTCATCGTCGCCGACGAGCCGGTCTCCGCCCTCGACGTCTCGGTTCAGGCCCA
>CAZGUW010000118.1:8906-13487 GCA_964528705.1 uncultured Geminicoccaceae bacterium | reverse complement strand
TCGAGATGCCGGCAGTGCCGCACCGGTCGGCCGCAGCCTCGCCGAGGTCGAGCGCGACCTGATCCTGGACACGCTCGGCCACACCTTCGGCAACCGGACGCACGCGGCGACCATGCTCGGCATCTCGATCCGGACGCTGCGCAACAAGCTCAAGCAGTATGGCGAGGAGGGCCTCCAGATCCCGGCACCCACCGGCCCGACCTCGTCCGGCCCGGCGGCGGCCGGCGGCCCGGCCTGAAGGCGGGGGGCGGCGACCGGCCATGGCCATTCAACTGAGAGCGACGACGGACCAGGTCGTGCCCATGCTCTGGCGGGCGCTCCGCCAGAGCGACGTGCTGATGGCGCTCGGCGTCATCGCCATCCTGGTCGTGCTGATCCTGCCCTTGCCGCCGGTCCTGCTCGACCTGCTGCTCGCCGTCTCGATCATGTTCTCGGTCCTGGTCCTGCTGACCTCGCTCTTCATCGAGAAGCCCCTCGACTTCAGCGCCTTTCCGACCGTGCTGCTGATCGCGACGATGCTCAGGCTCTCGCTCAACCTCGCCTCCACGCGGCTGATCCTGGCCCACGGGCACGAGGGGCCTGATGCCGCGGGCGGCGTGATCGAGGCCTTCGGCGGCTTCATCATGTCGGGCAATTTCGTCATCGGCATCATCGTCTTCGCCATCCTGGTGATCGTCAATTTCGTGGTCATCACCAAGGGCTCGGGGCGCATCGCCGAGGTCGCCGCCCGCTTCTCGCTCGATGCCATGCCGGGCAAGCAGATGGCGATCGACGCCGACCTCTCGGCCGGGCTGATCGACGAGGCCGCGGCGCGTGCGCGGCGCAAGGAGCTCGAGGAGGAGAGCGCCTTCTTCGGCGCCATGGACGGTGCCGCCAAGTTCGTCCGCGGCGACGCCATCGCCGGGCTCCTCATCACCTTCATCAACCTGCTCGCCGGTCTCGTCATCGGCGTCGGCCAGATGGGCATCAGCTTCGGCGAGGCGGCCGAGAGCTACACCATCCTCACCGTCGGCGACGGCCTCGTCTCGCAGATCCCGGCGCTGATCGTCTCGACCGCCGCAGGCCTTCTGGTCTCCAAGGCCGGCGTCACCGGTCGGGCGGACAAGGCGCTGCTGCAGCAGATGGGCGCCTTCCCGAAGTCGCTCGGCGTCACCAGCGGGCTGATGTTCGCGCTCGCCGTGCTGCCCGGCCTGCCGGTCCTGCCCTTCGTCGTGATCGGCGGCGGCGCCGGCTGGCTCGCCTGGCGCTCGTCGCGCGCCGCTGCCGTGGCCGAAGCCGAGCCTGCCGAGGCCGAGCCTGCCCCGGAGCGCCCGGCCGAGGAGCCGATCGCGACGGCCCTGCAGATCGACCCGATCCGCCTCGAGCTCGGCTACGGCCTCCTGCCGCTGATCAACGAGAGCGGTGCGGGCCGGCTCACCGAGCAGATCAAGGCGCTGCGCCGCCAGCTCGCCGGCGAGCTCGGCTTCGTCATGCCGTCGGTGCGCATCCAGGACAACATCCAGCTGCCGGCCAACACCTACGTGCTCAAGGTCAAGGAGATGGAGGCGGCGCGCGGCGACATCCGCCCCAACATGCTGCTCGTCATGCACCCGCAGGGGGCGTCGATCGAGCTGCCGGGCGAGGAAACAGTCGAGCCGACCTTCGGCCTCGCCGCCATGTGGGTCGGCCAGCAGCTGCGCGAGGAGGCGACCTTCAAGGGCCTCACCGTGGTCGATCCGGCGACCGTCGTCACCACGCATCTCACCGAGATCGTCAAGGACAACCTCGCCGAGATGCTGAGCTTCGCCGAGACGCAGAAGCTCCTGGCCGAGCTCGACGCGCAGTACCAGAAGCTGCTCGCCGACCTCGTGCCGCAGCGCCTATCGACCGCCGGCATCCAGCGCGTGCTGCAGGGCCTGCTGGCCGAGCGGGTGTCGATCCGCGACCTGCCGCTGATCCTCGAGGCGATCAGCGAGGCGGTGCAGTTCACCCAGCACGCCGTCTTCATCATCGAGCATGTCCGGGCCCGCCTCGCGCGCCAGATCACGGGCTCGATCACCGGGCCGGGCGGCTACGTGCCGCTCCTGACGCTGTCGCCGGCCTGGGAGCAGGCGTTCGGCGAGAGCCTGGTCGGTCAGGGCGAGGACCGCCAGCTCGCCATGTCGCCGAGCCAGCTCCAGGACTTCATCCGCGCGCTTCGGGATGCCTTCGAGGCGCAGGCGATGCGCGGCGAGCTGCCTGTGCTCGTCACCTCGCCGGCCATCCGGCCCTATGTCCGCTCGATCGTCGAGCGCTTCCGCCCCGCCACCGTCGTGCTGTCGCAGAATGAGATCCACCCCACGGCCAAGCTGCGCACGCTGGGGCAGGTCTGAGCCATGCGCTTGCGGGTGTTTGAGGGCCGGACGGTGCAGGAGGCGATGACGCAGTTGCGCCGGGCCATGGGCGAGGACGCGGTGATCCTGGCGACCGAGGAGGGGGCCGGGATCGTGCGCCTCACCGCGGCCCGGGACAAGGGCGTCGACGATCTCGCCGACATCCTGACCGCCGGCACCTCGCTCGAGGTGATCGAGCGGCTGGCGGTCGTGCTGCGCGGCCACCGGGTCGCCGCCGCGCAGATCGAGCGGCTCTGCCTTGCCGCCCGCGAGAGCGGCTCCCGGGATGCGGAGGACGTGCTCGCCTTCGCGCTCGCCGCCCATTGCCGCTTCGCCCCCATCGGCCGTCCGGCGGCCAGGCCTCTGGTGGTGGCGGGCGCGCCCGGCGTCGGCAAGACCGTCATGGTGGCGCGGCTGGCGGCGGCCGCCCGGCTCGCCGGCCGGCCGGTCCGGGTCGCCAGCACCGATCGCGGCCGGCGGGGCGGCACGGCCCAGCTCGAGGCCCTGCTCGCCGCCATGGGCGTCGCACTCGAGGAACAGCCGCAGCGGCCGGATCCGGCCGACCAGGGCACGCTGCTGCTGGTGGATACCGAGGCCGCCCATCCGCTCCGGTCCGATGCGCTGGCCGCGGCGGCCGGCCTGGCGCAGCAGCTTGGCGGGGAGCTCCTGCCGGTCTTCGCGGCCGAGACCTGCGCCATGGAGGCGCATGACCAGGCGGTCGCCTGGCGGGCGCTCGGCGCAACCCGGTATCTCGTCGCCCGGCTCGACAACGTGCGCCGGCTCGGCCTGCCGCTGGCCGTCGCCGATGCCGGTCTCGCCTGCGCCGGGGCCGGCATCTCGCCGCTGGTCGGCGAGCCCCTGAAACCCCTGACCGCCGCCAACCTCGCGCGGCTGCTCCTGCATCGCGCCGCCTCGTTCGTCCAGGAGGGCTCGGCATGACCGGCCTCACGGTGCTGGCCTCCGGCAAGGGCGGGGTCGGCAAGACCTTCCTCGCCGTCTCGCTGGCCCATGCGCTCACCCATCTGGGGCGCCGCGTGCTGCTGGTCGACGCCGATCTCGGCCTCGCCAATCTCGACGTGCAGCTCGGCCTCGACGAGCCCATGGGCCTCGGCCGGGCGATCGCCGGCGGTCTCGACCCGGCGGCGCTGGTCCGAGACCGGGGCGGCGGCCTCTCGACCCTGACCGGTGCCGGCACCGGCCGCGGTCTCGATGGCCTTGCCACCGCGCGGCTGGAGGAGGCGGTGGACCGCCTCGCCGGCCTCGCCCCGAACTTCGATGACGTGCTGGTCGACCTGCCGAGCGGGCTCGAACGCGTCGGCCCGGCCTTCATCGGCAGGGCCCGGCGGCTGCTCCTCGTCGGCAGCAACGAGCCCACCTCGCTCACCGACAATTATGCGCTCCTCAAGCTGACCCGGGGTGCGGCACCGCGCCCCCTCTTCGTCGCCAACGCGGTCACCGACGCGGCGGAGGGGCAGGCGGCGCATGCGGCCCTGGCCCGCGCCTGCCGCCATTTCCTCGACCTCGACTGCGCCTATCTCGGCGCCGTGCGGCACGATCGCCGGGTGCCCGAGGCGATCCGCCGGCAGATGCCGCTCTGCCGGCGCTCGCCCCAGGCGCCGGCCGCCGCCGACATCGCCGTGCTGGCGAAGCGGCTCCTGGCCGAGACGCCAGCACCGGCCCGGTGAGCACGGTCGGCCCAGCCGGCCCGCCGGCCCTGCCGACAGCCGGCACGGGCGGCGGTGCCGGTGCCGCCACCGCCCGTGCGGAGCGGCCGATCGCCGGCCACCACGCGCCCGGGGCTGCCGGCGGCCCCCTGCCGGCCGGCCCCGCCACACTGCGCATCCCCGGCCCCTGGCTGCCGGCGACCCTGCTGCCGGGCGGCTCGGCCGGGCCGGGTCTTCCCGTCGAGCTCCGGCACGCCACGGCGCCCGCCGGCGCCGCCGCTCTCCACGGGCGGGGCCTGGCTGGCGGCGGCTTGCTCGTCCTCGACCAGGGCGGCCATCGCCTGACCCTGGCGCCGCCGCTCGCCGCCCTGCCGGAGGGGGCCCGTTTGCCGATCGAGCTGCGCGTGCCGGGCGCTGGTGCGGTCATCGACGACCGGGCCGGGCTGGAACGACTGGTGCGCCCCAACGCCGCGCCGCCGCCCGCGCTGCCGGTGGCCGCGGACAGCGGGCTGGCCGCCCGGCTCCTCGTCGAGGTGCGGTCTCGCTCGCATCATGAACGCGATCAT
>CAZGUW010000118.1:0-8896 GCA_964528705.1 uncultured Geminicoccaceae bacterium | reverse complement strand
GCTGGAACTCGATTGCATTCCGTTTCGCCATGCGCCGGTGGGCGCCGTGCCGCGAGCGCCGGGCGGCCCGAGCAGCCCGCCGAGGCGGCGGCCCGGCCGACGACATCGGCTGAAATCACGGGCGGCTGGCGGAGCCTCTTCGACCTGGCCGGTGCCGCTTCGCTGCCGGTGGCGCCCGTGCTGCTCCGGCAGGAGCGACCTGAGGCGGAGGAGCCGGCAGGGGAGGCGGGGGTGGAGCATCTTCGCCTCGTCGTCGAGCTCAGCCGGCTCGGCCGGGTCGCGATCGATCTGCGGGTCGAGGCGGCGTCGCTCGCCACCACCGTCACCAGCGCCGGGCCGCTCGACGCCGGGCTGCGCGCCGGCATCGGCGAGGCCTGCGCCGCGGCGGTCGAGATCGCCGGGCGCTCGGGCAGCCTCGTCTTTCGCGTCGTTCCGGCCGCTGTTTCGCTCGCACCTCCCCATGGCCCGGCGGACCACCTCACCGTCTGACCGGAAGACCGCGACGACGGGTTTGTTGCAGTGCAGCGTCAACGCGACTAGCTTCTGCGCCGTTTCGTCTCCGAGCCCCCTCGTTCACGCCCAACCGAACCTACCTGGAGCGTTCATGCAGCGTCCGCAGGCCCGTCCCCTCAACCCCTGTTTCGGCTCGGGCCCGACCGCCAAGCGGCCGGGCTGGTCGATCGACGTGCTGCAGCCGGCCCTGGTCGCCCGCTCGCATCGCTCGGGTGCCGCCAAGGCGCGGCTCCGGGCGGTGATCGAGAGGAGCAAGGCGCTGCTCGGCATGCCCGAGGACTACCGCCTCGGCATCGTCCCGGCCTCCGACACGGGCGCCTTCGAGATGGCCATGTGGTCGCTCCTCGGGTCGCGCGGCGTCGATTTCGTGGCCTTCGAGAGCTTCGGTGCCGGCTGGCTCACCGATGCGGTCAAGGAGCTTCGCCTCGCGGACCTCCGCCGCTTCGAGGCCGATTACGGTGCCCTGCCGGACCTTGCCGGCACCTCGCCCGAGCGCGACATCGTCTTCACCTGGAACGGCACCACCTCGGGCGTGGTCGTGCCGGACGGCGACTGGATCGCCGCCGACCGGAGCGGGCTCACGCTCTGCGACGCCACCTCGGCGGTCTTCGCCATGGAGCTTCCCTGGGAGAAGCTCGATGTGGTCACCTGGTCCTGGCAGAAGGTGCTGGGCGGCGAGGCGCAGCACGGCATGCTGGCGCTGAGCCCGCGCGCCGTCGAGCGGCTGCAGGCCTGGACCCCGACCTGGCCGATGCCCAAGCTCTTCCGCCTCACCAAGGGCGGCAAGCTGGCCGAGGGCGTCTTTCGCGGCGAGACCATCAACACGCCCTCCATGCTGGCCGTCGAGGACGTGCTCGACGCGCTCGCCTGGGCCGAGGGTGAGGGCGGGCTCGAGGGCCTGATCGCCCGCTCGCGGGCCAATCTCGCCGCCGTCGCGGCCTGGGTCGAGGGCTCCCCCTGGGCGGGCTTCCTCGCAACGGATCCCAAGGCGCGCTCCTCCACCTCGATCTGCCTGAAGATCACCGATCCCGAGATCGCCGGCCGGCCGCCGGCCGATCAGAACACCTTCGTCAAGGCCATGGTGAAGCGGCTCGAGGAGGAGGGTGTGGCCTTCGACATCGCCGGCTATCGCGACGCCCCTCCGGGCCTTCGCCTCTGGGGCGGGGCCACCGTCGAGACCGCCGATATCGAGCGGCTGCTGCCCTGGCTCGACTGGGCCTTCGCCGAGACCCTGGCGGCGATCCGGGCCGAGGCCTGAGGCCGCCGCCACCCCCTGCCACTTGCCACTGACGGATTGTCCCCATGCCCCGCGTGCTGATCGCCGACAAGCTCAGCCCTGCCGCCGTCGGCATCTTCGCCGAGCGCGGCATCGAGGCCGACGTGAAGACCGGCCTGGATCCTGCCGAACTCGCCGCCATCATCGGCGAGTATGACGGCCTCGCCATCCGCTCCTCGACCAAGGTGACACCGGCGCTCCTGGCCGCCGCCACCCGCCTCAAGGTGGTCGGCCGGGCCGGCATCGGGGTCGACAATGTCGATGTCGAGGCCGCCACCGAACACGGCGTGGTGGTCATGAACACGCCCTTCGGCAATTCGGTCACGACGGCCGAGCACGCCATCGCCATGCTGCTCGCCACCGCCCGGCAGCTGCCGGCGGCCGACCGCTCGACCCGCGCCGGCAAGTGGGAGAAGTCGCGCTTCGTCGGCGTCGAGCTCGCGTCCAAGACGCTCGGCATCATCGGCTGCGGCAATATCGGCTCGATCGTCGCCAACCGGGCGCAGGGGCTGAAGATGCGGGTGATCGCCTTCGATCCCTTCCTCTCGGCCGAGCGGGCGAAGGACCAGGGCATCGAGAAGGTCGACCTCGAGGATCTGCTCGAGCGCGCCGACTTCATTTCGCTGCACACGCCGCTCACCGAGCAGACGCGGAACATCCTGAGCGCCGAGAACCTCGCCCGGACGAAAAAGGGTGTGCGCATCGTCAACTGTGCGCGCGGCGGCCTCGTCGACGAGGCGGCGCTGGCGGCCATGATCAAGTCCGGCCACGTCGCCGGCGCGGCGCTCGACGTCTTCGTGACGGAGCCGGCCCGGGAATCGCCGCTCTTCGCCCTCGAAGACGTGGTCGTCACCCCGCATCTCGGGGCCTCGACCGCCGAGGCGCAGGAGAAGGTGGCGCTCGAGATCGCCGAGCAGATGAGCGACTATCTGCTGAAGGGGGCCATCGTCAACGCGCTGAACATGCCGGCGGTGACCGCCGAGGAGGCGCCGCGCCTGCGGCCCTACATGCTGCTCGCCGAGCAGCTCGGCTCGTTCGCCGGGCAGCTCACCGAGACCGGGCTCGAGGGTGTCACCATCCGCTATGCCGGCGAGGTGGCGCGGCTCAACACCCGCCCGCTCACCCAGATGATCCTCAAGGGCCTGCTCAGCCCGCTCCTCGCCAGCGTCAACATGGTGAACGCGCCGGCAGTCGCCCGCTCGCGTGACATCGGCGTCACCACGGTGGAGACCGAGGACCTCGAGGGCTACCAGACGCTGATCGCCGTCGAGGTGGAGACCGAACGCGGTCGCCGGGAGGTCTGCGGCACGCTGATCCACGACGGCCGGCCGCGGGTGGTCCGGATCCGCGGCATCGAGATCGAGGCCCGCCTCGCCGACCACATGCTCTACTTGCGCAACAGCGATACGCCCGGCTTCATCGGGGCGCTCGGCCGCCTGCTCGGCGATGCCGGGGTCAATATCGCCACCTTCCATCTCGGCCGCGACCGCCCGGGCGGTGACGCCATTGCCATGCTCGAGGTCGACGGCCCGGTGCCCGAGGACGTGCTCGCCCGGATCCAGGCCCTGCCGCAGGTGCTGCAGGTGAAGGCGCTAGCCTTTTGATCGACGGCGCCTAGGCGATCGTGCTACCGGGTCGTTCCATGCGCACGCCTTATCTGGAACGGCCGGGCTATGTCGACATGCTGCTGATCCTGCGCGGATTGGCGGCGGTCGGCGTGCTGATGGCCCATTGCCTGGGCACGGGCGATCTGGCGATCCGTGCCTACCGCAACCTGCACCTCGCCGGCGACGGCTGGGCGGACTGGCTGGCTCACGTCCTCATCCCGAGCACGGGGCAGAACTTCGTTCTCTTCTTCTTCATCCACAGCGGCTACCTGATCGGCAAGGTCTTCCTCACCGGGCGCTACACGCTCGACGAGCCGGGCATCCTCCGCTTCTACCGCGGGCGCGTGCTGCGGCTCGCACCGCTCCTCTGGTTCCACATGGTCGTGCTGCTGGCGCTCGGGCTCAACGAGCGCTCCGAGCTGACCCGGATCATCGGCGAGGCCCTGTTCTTCGGCAATTTCACCGGCGACGCGGTGAACGGGGTCACCTGGAGCCTCAGCTACGAGATGCAGTTCTACCTGCTGGCGCCGCTCGTCATCATCTGGGTGCAGCCCGGTTCGCTGCGCGCCCTGGCCGGGCTGCTCCTGGCCGGCCTCGCCTTCTGGGTGGTCTTCGTGCTCGACCGGGCACTCGGCGGCATCGATCTGCGCGACGTCCTGCCCTTCGAATACATGGGCTTCTTTCTCTTCGGCGTCGCCATCAATCTCGTCATCCGCCGCAACCCCCGGCCCCTGCCACGGCATGCACCGCTCTTCGGGCTCGTCGTCGGCTTCTTCGGCGGGCATCTCGCCTACTACGCCCTGAGCCATGGCGGCTTCGAGGTGGCGGGCCAGATCACCCTGGCGCTGCTCGGGGCGATGGCCATCGCGCTCGTGGAATGGCCGCGCCGCGCCGCACCCGCGGCTTTGCAGCAATCCTGTCGCCAGCGGCTCTGGCTGTTCTGGGGCCGCTTCTGGACCTGGCTCGGCATGCTCTCCTACGGCATCTATCTCTGGCACTCGCCGATCCGCTTCGCCCAGGAGCAGCCGCTGACTAACATCGCCCGCGAGGTGGCGGCATGGGCGGGAATCGAATCGGCGCTCGGCGGCTCGCTCGTCTACCATGCCATCCAGCTGCCGGTCGTCCTCGGGCTCAGCGCGGCGCTTTCCTATCTGACCTTCATGCTGATCGAGCAGCGCTACCGGCCGAGCCTCTACGACACGGCGCTGGCCCGGGCGATCTCGCCGCAGGCACGGATGACCCGGGCGGTGGACGCTGTCGGCTGGATCCTTAGGCCGCTGGCCCGCCTCGCGGCCTGGCAGGCCCACCGGGCTGCCACGCGGCGACCGCCGGCCCTGCTGCCCGCCCCGAACCCGCTGCTGGTCGCGATGCCGCGGGGCGCGTAAGCGCGGCCCGCCCGCCGGCTCAGTCGGTGAACTCGCCGATCCGGGCGATGAATCGCTCGGCGTAGAGGCCGCACTTGGTCTGGCCGACGCCGTCGACGGCGAGGAATGCGGCCGTGTCCATGGGCCGCTTCTGTGCCATGTCGGCGAGGGTCGCGTCGCTGAAGACGATGTAGGCGGGCTTGTCGATCTCCCGCGCGATCTCGAGCCGGAGCGCCTTGAGCGCGGCGAGCAGCGCCATGGCCGCGGGCTCGACCGGCATCGCGCTCGAGCTCCCTGCAGCCTTGCGCCCGCGGCGCGCCTTGGCCGGCGGGGCGGTGAGATCGAGCGCTATGGCGGCCTCGCCGCTCGACACCTCCGCCGCCTTCCTCCCGGGCCGCAGCGCGCCGTGCCCGGCGATGTCCACCTCGACCACGCCCGACGCATAGAGCTGCCGCACGGCACCGCGCAGCACCCGCTTGTCCATCTCGCGCGCCACCCCGAAGCTGGCGAGCCGGTCGTGGCCGAGCGTCGTCACCTTCTCCGTAGCCTCGCCCCGGAGGATGTCGATCAGGTGCGCCTGGCCGAAGCGCCGACCGGTGGCGTCGATGGCGCCGAGCAGCGCCCGCGCGAGGTCGCCCGCCTCGACCAGGGCCGGCGGGTTGAGGCAGCGGTCGCAGCTGCCGCAGGGTTCTGCCGCCTCGCCGAAATAGCCGAGCAGCGTCTGTTTGCGGCAGCCGCTCGTCTCGGTAAACGAAAGGAGCGCATCCAGCCGCCGGTGCTCGACCCGCTTCACCGCGTCGTCCGCATTGCCGCTGTCGATCAGCCAGCGCCGCCGGCGGATGTCGTCGAAGCCGTAGAGCAGGATCGCCTCGGCCGGCAGCCCGTCCCGGCCGGCCCGGCCGATCTCCTGGTAGTAGGCCTCGAGATTGCTCGGCAGGTCGACATGCACGACGAAGCGGATGTCCGGCTTGTCGATGCCCATGCCGAAGGCGATGGTGGCGACGACGACGAGATCGGGCTCCGAGAGGAACCGGTCGAGCAGCTGCCGGCGCGTACCGGAATCCAGCCCGGCATGGTAGGCGACGGCGGGAAAGCCGGCGTCCTGGAGTGCCTTCGCCGTCGCCTCGGTGTCCTTGCGGGCGAGGCGGTAGACAATGCCCTGCCGGCCGCGAAAGGGCTCGACCAGCTCGATGAGCTGGCGCTCGGGCCGCTCCTTGGCCAGTACCTTGAGGGTGATGTTCGGCCGGTCGAAGCCCTGGACGAAGACCCGGCCCGGCCGGTGGGCGAAGAGCTGGCTCTCGATGTCGGCGCGTGTCGCCACGTCCGCCGTCGCCGTGAAGCCGGCGATGCAGGCGTCGGGGTAGCGCGCCGGGAGCTGGCCGAGATTGCGGTAGTCGGGGCGGAAGTCGTGGCCCCACTGGCTCATGCAGTGCACCTCGTCGACGATGATCTGGCTGAGCGGCAGCCGGTCGAGTGCTGCCTGCAGCCGCTCGCTGCCGAGGAGCTCCGGCGAGAGGTAGAGGAGCTTCAGCACGCCGTCCTTCATCGACTGCCAGATCCGCCCGCGCTCGCCGCGGTCGGTGCCGCTGTGCACGGCCGCCGCCTCGATGCCGAGCAGCCGGAGCTGGGCCACCTGGTTGTCCATGAGCGCGATCAGCGGCGAGACGACGAGGCTGAGTCCGTCCTTGAGCACCGCCGGCAGCTGGTAGCAGAGGCTCTTGCCGCCGCCGGTCGGCATCACCGCGAGCAGATTCTCGCCGCGCAGCAGGCTCTCGACGATCGCCCGCTGACCGGGACGGAACTGGCGAAAACCGAAGATCTCGTGCAGGGCCGTTTCGGGATCGGGATGGTCGGGCAAGCGGAATCCGGCGGCGGACGAAGGAGAACGCCCTCCTAGCGAACGCGCGGCGTTCCGCCAAGCTGGCACACCTGTCCCGTTTGCCCTAAACGGCACTGGTTCTGCAAACGATCGTGGGGACGGCAGCCAAATGACCAATGTGGCGGTGGTCGGCTCGCAATGGGGCGACGAGGGCAAGGGCAAGATCGTCGACTGGCTCAGCGAGCGGGCCGATGTCGTCGTGCGCTTCCAGGGCGGGCACAATGCCGGTCACACGCTGGTCGTGGACGGCGTGACCTACAAGCTCAGCCTCCTGCCGTCCGGCGTGGTGCGCAAGGACAAGCTCTCGATCATCGGCAACGGCGTCGTCGTCGATCCCTGGGCGCTGCTCGAGGAGATCGAGCGGTTGCGCCAGCAGGGTGTCGCCATCGGCTCCGAGACGCTGCGCATCGCCGAGAACGCCTCGCTCATCCTGCCCTTCCACGGCGAGCTCGACCGGGCGCGTGAGGAGGCGCGCGACAAGGCGAACAGCGGCGGCGGCAAGATCGGCACGACCGGCCGCGGCATCGGCCCGGCCTACGAGGACAAGGTGGCGCGCCGCGCCATCCGCGTCTGCGACCTCGCCGACGAGGCGGTGCTCGAGCAGAAGCTGGGCGAGCTGCTCCTGCACCACAACGCACTCCGCCGCGGCTTCGGCGTCGACGAGATCGACGGCGGCGCCCTGCTCGAGCGGCTCCGGCAGCTGGCACCCCTGCTCCTGCCCTTCGCCGAGCCCGTCTGGCTCCGCCTCTCCGAGCTGCGCCGCGCCGGCCGCCGCATCCTCTTCGAGGGTGCCCAGGGTGCCATGCTCGACGTCGACCACGGCACCTATCCCTACGTCACCTCGTCCAACACCACGGCCGGGATGGCCGCCACCGGCTCCGGCGTCGGCCCCGACACGGTCGGCTACGTGCTCGGCATCACCAAGGCCTACACGACCCGCGTCGGCTCCGGCCCGTTCCCGACCGAGCTCTTCGACGCCGATGGCGACACGCTCGGCGAGCGCGGGCGCGAGTTCGGCACGGTCACCGGCAGGAAGCGGCGCTGCGGCTGGTTCGACGCCGTGCTCGTCCGCCAGGCGGTCAAGACCGGCGGCATTCGTGGCCTGGCACTCACCAAGCTCGACGTGCTCGACGGCTTCGAGCGGCTGAAGATCTGCACCGCCTACAACCTCAACGGCCAGACGCTCCACCACCTGCCGGCCGGCATGGCGGCGCAGGCGGCGATCAAGCCGATCTACGAGGAGATCGAGGGCTGGTCGGAAAGCACCGCCGGGGCCAGGAGCTTCGTCGATCTGCCGGCCCAGGCGATCAAGTACGTCAAGCGCCTCGAGGAGCTGGTCGAGGCGCCGGTGGCGCTGCTCTCGACCAGCCCGGCGCGCGACGACACGATTCTGGTGACCGACCCCTTCGCCGACTGAGCGCCGGTCCCCCCCGGCGCAGCAATTCCGCCACACTCGCCCGGGCATCGCCCGGTGGCGGGGTGCTGGCGCTTGCCCGGTGGAACAAAACTCTGAGACTATCTCGCCAGCTTCTTGTTTGCCTTATGGTTTATATGGAGGCTGGTCATGCCGAGCCGGACCGGTCAGGATCCGCAAGTTGCCTTTCGCGCCGGGCTCGCCCATGCGGCAGCCCCGGGCCATGCCGGGCCGGGCGAACGCCTGGTGCTTCGCATGCAGCGCCTGCCGGGGCTGGTCGAGCCGGGTCCCGCCTTCGAGGTCGGGCGGGCGCTGCGGGTCATCGCCCGGCTCTTCGACCGGGCCGCCGCGCCGGTCACGATGGTCGAGCAGTTCCGCGACAACCTCGTCGGCGCCGCCATCGCGCAGCGCGGCAGGCTCGAGCGCAACGGCCGCTGCCGGCGCGGCTGGAACCTGCACGACACGATCGAGATGTTCGTCGAGATGTACGAGCGCCTGCTCGGCCACTCGACCACCGGCTATGCCGAGATCCGCGGCTACGTCTTCCAGGCCGCGGTCGGGCCGGCGCCGCGGATGCCGTTGCCGGCCTCGCGCATGCCGCCCCGCTTCTTCCGCCGCGCCGCCTGATCGGAACCGCTCGGCGGCGCCTCCAGCCCTAGATGTGGCCGCCGCTGCGCAGCTCGGCGACGATCACCCGCTGCAGCATCGTGTCGCGCAGGCTCGCCGGGCGGTCGAGGCCGAGCCGCGCCAGGTAGGGCAGCGCCTCGTCCGGCACGGCGCGGCCGGCGCCGACGGTTTCCTTGACGATACCGGCGAGGCCGAGACGGCGGCCCATGCGTGCCT
>CAZGUW010000117.1:12434-13549 GCA_964528705.1 uncultured Geminicoccaceae bacterium | reverse complement strand
CCGGATGAGCAATCTGCTGGCAGGCTTCGGCCTCGCGCAGCTTCGACGCCTCGAAGAACTGGTCGAAAGCGGGCGTGCCGTGCTTGACGACATGGTTGGCGCCGTCGAGCTCGACGAACCGGGCATTCGGGATCATCCCCGCCAGGCGCCGCCCCTCGGCGATCGGGCACATGCGATCCTCGCGGCTGTGCAGGACGAGCGTCGGCACGGTGATGCGCGGTGCCAGCTCGCTGACGTCGACGTGTCCGTTCATCTGCCAGATCCGTCCGGCGTTCTCCGGCGTGATGCACATCCGCTGCAGCTCGTCGAAGCTCGCCTTCTGCTCATCCGTGCCTTCCGGCATGAAGGACTCGGTGAAGAAATGACGATAGGCCTGGTTGGGCGAGCCCCAACCCTGCCGGATCATCGTGGCCGCGGCCTCGAACATCGTCTCCTCTTCGGGTGAATACCGGCGCAGGCGGCCGCGCGCATAGCCGCCGAGCACCACGAGAAAGCGCACGCGCTCGGGATGCTCGACCGCGTAGCGGATCGAGAACGCGCCGCCCTGCGAGATGCCGAAGAGCCCGAACCGTTCGAGGCCTGCGGCATCCGCCACCATCGCCATGTCGGCGATCATCGCCGCCTCGGAGATGGTCTCGACATCCCAGTCGGAGAGCCCGTTGCCCCGCTGGTCGAACCGGATGAGACCGCAGCGTTCCGCCATGGCGGCGAGGAACGGTCCCCAGACCGGCGTACGGAGCTCGTACTCGAGGTGGTTCAGCCAGTTCGGCGCCTTCAGGACCGGCAGGCCCCGGCCGATCGAGGACCAGGCGATCTGCACACCGTCCCCGGCCGTGGCGAAGGCGATCTCCTGGGCCGGCGGCTCGGCCGGCAGGGCGGGCACGGCCACACCGTCCGGCGTCCACTGCCAGACGCGAAGCTCGCGCCGGATGTTCTTCACGCGCTGCAGGCCGAGGTCGTGGAAGGCATCGGCCACCCGATCCCCGACCAGGCGGTGGATGTCGTCGGGAAGGCAGATGCCGCCCGGCCGCGCCAGGGTCTCGAGACGGGCGGCGACATTCACCGCGTCACCCAGGAGGTCGTCGTCCTCGACGATGACGTCGCCCTGGTTGATG
>CAZGUW010000117.1:0-12424 GCA_964528705.1 uncultured Geminicoccaceae bacterium | reverse complement strand
CGGCCCGACGTTTCGCTTCAGCCCGCTTCTCTTTCGTCAGCCGTCCATGTTTGGTATGAAGCGCCGCAATCTTAGCCCTGGTTGATGCCGATCCGGTAGAGGATGCGGCGCTCCTCGGCGACAGCCGCCTCGGCATCGCGGATCGCCTTCTGGATTTCCAGGGCCACCCCGACGGCACTTGCGGGATCGGGAAGCTCGACCAGGAGCCCGTCGCCCGTGGTCTTGACCACTCGGCCGCCGGCGGCGGCGATCGCCGGCTGCATGACGCGCCGCCGGTGTGCCCGGTGGCGTGCCAGCACCCCTTCCTCGTCGGCCTCAACGAGGCGGCTGAAGCCCGCCATGTCGAGGGCGAGGATGACTGCCGACCGTCGCTGCAGGCTCTCGTCCGCCATGCCGCCTCCATGCACCGGGCGCCGGTTCCTGAGCGCTCCGCTGCCCGGATCCGCGGCACCATCGTGACGCGTCATCGTGCTGCATTTTTGCGCGTCCACCAAGTGCGTCGGTCATCGTTCGAGGGAAGTCAGTTGCATGCCTTCCCATCCGGGGACATCAACGGCCGCCGGTATCGACGTTTGAAAATGAGGGGGAACGGTGGAACGGTCGGGCCATGAAATGGAGGGGCCATCTCGAGTCCAGAACCGAGCGGGCGAGGCGCCGCGCGGCACCCCGAGCGAGGTGTTCCGCGCCTTCGCCAAGCTCGGCGTCACCTCGTTCGGCGGCCCGATCGCCCATCTGGGGTATTTCCGCGACGAGTTGGTCACCCGCCGCAAATGGATCGACGAGGCGGGCTATGCCGACCTCGTCGCCCTCTGCCAGTTCCTGCCCGGCCCCGCCAGCAGCCAGGTGGGCTTCGCGCTCGGGCTCCTGCGCGGCGGCCCGCTCGGCGCCTTTGCCGCCTGGGCGGCCTTCACCCTGCCGTCGGCGCTGGTGCTGCTGCTCTTCGCCCTCGGCGCCGACGCCTTCGGCGGGCCGGTCGGCACAGGCCTCCTGCACGGCCTGAAGATCGTCGCCGTCGCCGTGGTGGCGCAGGCCGTCTGGGGCATGGCGAAGAGCCTCTGCCCCGACCGCCAGCGGGCGAGCATCGCCCTCGTGGCGGTGCTGATCGTCGTCTTCGCCGCGGGCTCGCTCGGCCAGATCCTCGCCATCGTCGCCGGCGGCCTCGCCGGCTTCTGGCTCTGCCGGGACGGCGTGCCGCCACAGACGGGGCAGCTGCATTTTCGCGTGTCGAAAGGGGTCGGGCTCGCCGCACTCGCCCTTTTCTGCCTGATGCTCGTCCTGCTGCCGCTGGCGGCCGGCACAGGGCAGGGCCTCGCGCTCTTCGATGCCTTCTATCGGGCGGGAGCACTCGTCTTCGGCGGCGGCCATGTCGTGCTGCCGCTGCTGCAGGCGGAGGTCGTGCTGCCGGGCTGGGTGAGCAACGACAGCTTCCTCGCCGGCTATGGTGCGGCGCAGGCCGTCCCGGGCCCGCTCTTCACCTTCGCCGCCTATCTGGGCGCCGCCAGCGGTCCCGCACCGAACGGCATCGCCGGGGCGACAATCGCCCTCCTCGCGATCTTCCTCCCCGGCTTCCTGCTGCTGGTCGGCGCACTGCCGTTCTGGGACGCGTTCCGCTCGCGCCCTATGGCCCAGGCCGCCATGCGTGGCGCCAACGCCGCCGTCGTCGGCATCCTCGGTGCGGCCCTGTACCATCCGGTCTGGACCAGTGCCGTGCTCGGCACCGGGGACTTCGCCCTGGCGCTCACCGGTTTCGTGCTGCTGACGGTCTGGAAGGTCCCGCCCTGGGTGGTCGTCATCCTCCTGGCGGCAGGCGGGCTGGGGCTGACGCTGATCTAGACACCACCATGGAAGACCGCCTCGACATTGTGGTCGTCGCGGTCGAGGACGAAGGCGCCGTAATAGTCCGGGTGATAATGCGGCCGGAGCCCGGGTGCGCCGTTGTCGCGGCCGCCGGCGGCGAGGGCCGCCGCATGGAAGGCGTCGACCTCGGCCGCACTCTTCGCCGCCAGGGCGATATGCGCCCCGCCGGTCTGCCGGCCCTTGTCGCCGATCCAGAAGACCGGCTGGTCGATGCCGAAGCCCGCGAACCGGCCGCCGTCATGCTCGATCTCCATCATGACCCGCATGCCGAGCGGCGCCAGCGCCTCCTCGTAGAAGCCTCTCGCCCGGGCAAAGTCGCTGACGACCAGCCCCACATGGTCGATCCTGCTCATCCGCATCCTCCCACGGTGTTTCAGGCCCTGATCTCGATCCCTGCCCCCTCGGCCGCCTCGCGTAGCGCCTCCATGCCGATCTCGGCCATCTTCAAGGGATTGGCCTTCTTCGGGTCCTGCTCGGCTTCGATCACCACCCAGCCCGCATAGTCGATGGCCTTCAAGGACTTCATGAAGGCACCGAAGTCGATCGAGCCGTCGCCGGGCACGGTGAAGACGCCCTCGAGCACGCCCTTGAGAAAGCTCCAGTCCTCCGCCTTCAGCTTCTTCAGCACGTCCTTGCGGATGTCCTTGGTATGGACGTGGTTGATCCGCTTGCCCCAGCGCTCGGTGGTGCCGGTGACGTCGCCGCCGGCGAACGTCAGGTGCCCGGTATCCAGCAGGAGCCCCACCGCCACGTCCGTGTTCTCCATGAGGAGGTCGATCTCCTCCTCGATCTCGATCACCGTGCCCATGTGGTGGTGGAAGGTCATCGGGCAGTGCTCGGCCTCGAGGAACTCGGCGAACTTCGTCAGCTTCTCGCCGTAGCGCCGGATGTCGTCCCGCTTCAGCTTCGGCCGCTGCGAGACGGGTGTCTCGATCAGGCCCTGCACGGTGCCCACCGTCTCGGCGTAGACCATGACCGGGCAGCCCATGGCCTGGTAGAGGGCGAGCTGCTCCTTGATCCGGCTCTTCTCCTCCTCGACCGTCACCTCGAGCAGCCGGCCGGAGAACCAGCCCGAGACCAGCTCGAGCGCGTGATCCTGCATGAGCGGCTTCAGGATCTTCGGGTCCATCGGGAACTTGCCGCCCTTCTCGACCCCGCTGTAGCCGGCCTGCCTCGCCTCCCTGAGGCACTGCTCGAGGGTGATGTCGCCGCCGAGCTCCGGCAGGTCGTCATTGGACCAGCCGATGGGGGCGATACCGAGGCGAATGGCCATCCCTCAGACTCCCACCCGCTGCTTCTTCTTGCCGTCGAGATGCGCCTTCCTCGCCTCCTGCACGGAAGGCCGCTCGCTCACCTCTGGCGTGCCGCACTCCCACCAGGAGTTGTCGTTGCCGGTCCAGTCGGTCGGGTGGATGTCGACGTGGATCACCGTGGTGCGGTCGGCGGCTTTGGCCTTGCGCACCGCCTCCTCGAGGTCGCCGATGCTCTGCACGCGGATGCCGATGGCACCCATCGCCTCGGCGTGCTTGGCGAAATCGACCCTGAAGGCGCCATTCGCCGTCCGGCAGGTGTCGAGCGAGTTATTGAAGGAGGGCACGCCCTTCGCCCGCTGCAGCCGGTCGATGACGAGGAATCCGCCATTGTCGCAGACCACGACGATCAGCTTGTGGCCGGTGAGCACCGACGAATAGATGTCGGAATTCATCATCAGATAGCTGCCGTCGCCGACCATGACGAAGACCTCGCGATGCGGGTCGGCCATGGCCGCACCCCAGCCGCCGGCCAGCTCGTAGCCCATGCAGGAATAGCCGAACTCGCAGTCGAATGTGCCGACGCCCTTGGCTCGCCAGCACATCGAGAGCTCGCCCGGCATGCCGCCCGCCGCGGTCAGCGCCAGGTCGTGCTCGCCGGCCAGCCGGTTCACGGCACCCACGACGTGGGCATAGGTCGGCAGTGCCGCGTTTGTCGGACCGGATCGCTGCTCGATATAGGCATTCCATTTGGCATAGAGCGCCGCACCGTGCTCGCGCCACGCGGTGGGTGCTGCCCAGGAGCCCAAGGCTGCCCCCAGCTCCTCGAGCCCCACCTTCGCGTCGCCGACCACGGGCAGGCTCTGGTGCTTGACCGCATCGAAGCGTGCCGCATTGAGGCCGATGAAATGCGTGTCCGGGCCGAAGAGCGTCCAGGAACCCGTTGTGAAATCCTGCAGCCGCGTGCCGACCGCGAGCACCACGTCGGCCTCGGCGGCGAGCTCGTTCGCGGAGGACGAGCCCATGATGCCGATCGGCCCGACATTCATGGGATGGTCGTGGAGCAGCACGGTCCGTCCGTTCAGCGTCTCGCCGACCGGGATGCCATGCTTTTCGGCGAAGGCGGCGAGCGTGGCCTCGGCATCGCTCCAGCGCACCCCGCCGCCGGCGATGATAAGCGGCTTCTTCGCCGACTTGAGGAGTTGGGCCGCCATCTTGAGCTGCACGGTGTCGGCCCGGCGCCGCTCGATGCGATGCACCCGCGTCTCGAAGAAGCGCTCCGGATAGTCATAAGCCTCGGCCTGCACGTCCTGGCAGAGGCTGATGAAGGCGGGGCCGCAATCGGCCGGGTCCAGCATCATGGCGAGCGCCTGGGGGAGGGACTGGATGATCTGCTCGGGCCGCGTGATCCGGTCCCAGTAGCGCACCACCGGCTTGAAGGCGTCGTTCACCGAGAGCGTCGGGTCGCCGAAATGCTCGACCTGCTGCAGCACCGGGTCGGGGGCGCGGCTGACATAGTAGTCGCCGGAGAGGAGAAGGAGCGGCAAACGGTTGGTGTGGGCCACCGCGGCGGCGGTCACCATGTTGGTCGCACCCGGCCCGACCGAGCTGGTCGCGACCATGATCTGCTTGCGCTTCTTCGCCTTGTTGTAGCCGATCGCGGCCAGCGCCATGGACTGCTCGTTCTGCCCGCGCCAGGTCGGCATCTCGTCCTGCACGGCCTCCAGCGCCTCGGAGAGGCAGGTCACGTTGCCGTGGCCGAAAATGGCGAAAACGCCCGGGAAGAGCGGCACCTCATGCCCGTCCACCACCGTCCGCTGGGCCACCAGCCACTTCACCAGCGCCTGGGCCATGGTCAGCCGCACCGTCCGCATCGCTCTCCTCCCCGCAATTGCCGAGCCGGCCGGCCGGCGCCTATTCTAGCACCGTCACCATAGCGGTGCTCTCGGGCGCCGTGAAGCCGGAATGAAACGCGCGTTCCAATTGCGCTATCCGGCGGAATAAACTATTCAGGCCGCCATTCGCGGGCTCTCGAGCCCGGGCGCCAGGGAGGAAAAGGACCATGCTGCGCTTCGCGCTCTTCGGCGCCGGCCGGATCGGCCGCATGCACGCCGCGAACCTCGTCCGCCACCCCAAGGCCGAGCTCGCCTATGTCTACGACGTGGTGGGCGAGGCGGCGAAAGGCTGTGCCGCGCAGCACGGGGCGAAGGTCGCCTCCAGCATCGAGCAGGCGCTGGGCGACAGCTCGGTCGATGCCGTGTTGATTGCCTCCTCCACGGACACCCATATCGACCTCATTCAGGCCACGGTCGAGGCCGGCAAGGCCGTCCTCTGCGAGAAGCCCATCGACCTCGACATCGCCCGCGTCGATGCCTGCTGGCAGCGCATCAGGGGCCGCGAGCCCAAGGTCATGATCGGCTTCAACCGCCGCTTCGACCCGTCCTTCAAGGCCGTCCATGATGCCATCCGCGCCGGCGAGATCGGCGACCTCCGCCAGGTCATCATCACCAGCCGCGACCCCGAGGTGCCGCCCGTCGCCTACATGCAGGTCGCCGGCGGCCTGCTCCGCGACATGACCATCCACGACTTCGACCTCGCCCGCTACCTGCTGGCTGAGGAGCCGGTGAAGGTCGCCTGCTTCGCCCAGGCGCTGATCGCGCAGGAGGTGAGGGACCTGAAGGACCACGACACGGCCATGATCATCATGGAGACCGCGTCCGGCCGGCAGTGCTGCATCAACAACTACAGGCAGGCCACCTACGGCTACGACCAGCGCATCGAGGCGATCGGCGAGACGGGCATGCTCAAGGCCGAGAACCGCCGCCCCAACACGCTGGAGCGCTGGGACGGCAAGGCCACCGAGCAGAAGGCGCCCATCCTCCACTTCTTCATCGAACGCTACCAGGAAGCCTACAACGCCGAGATCCAGGCCTTCGTCGACGCCGTCGAAGCCGGCACGCCCATGCCCGTCGGCTTCGACGACGGCAGGAAGGCGCTGCTCCTGGCGAACGCCGCCTACAAGTCGCTGGCGAGTGGTCGGGCGGAGGCGGTGGAGGCTTAGGCGAGGCGGAAGGCGCTAGCGCGCGACGCCCCAGACCGGCCCGTAGGCGCTCGGACAATAGCAGGGATCGCCCACGCAAAGCGGTCCGCTCAGGTAGCAGGCACCGTAGGTTGTGGCGCACAGCCTGGCCGCGCCATAGCGACAGTACTGGACCGGGATGAGCATCGGGGACGGGCCCGCTGCCGGCCGGTCCACGTCGGGAAGGGTTCCGGTCGGAAGCACGGATGGACCGGACCCGTCGGCCACGCCGATGGGCTCGGCCTCGTTCACGGCCGGGACCAGAAGGATCAGCAGCAGGGCTGCAAGCCGAATGACTGGAATACCCACGGTCATTGGGTGGGACTGCCCGCTGGGCCCGATCGGCCGCCAAGCGGAATCGAAAGCACGTCACTCATCACGGCGCCGCCGGTCTCTTCGGCGAAAATGGCCGAGATGACCAGGTCGACTCCGACGATCAATTCCTCGTCGACCTTCTCGAACGTGAATTCGTAGCCTTCCTTCTCGCTGATGATCTTGATGGTATGCAGTAGATTGCTATGGTAGTTGGCGCAGTCCCTGCGGATGTCTTCAACATCCTTGGTGATCGCCAGAACACCGGAAGACAAGCCATATTCATCATCGGACTGGTGGTAGGTCACCACCGCTTCTGAGTTCGGCGTGCCGTTGTCCGGTTGCATGGCGAACGGCACGTCGAATTCGAGATCGTGATACTGTATGAGACTTCGCTCCTGCTCGTCGATCTGCTCCCTGTCCAGACCTTCGGGAATGGGACTGGAGTTGAGCCCTCCCAGCTGACAACGCATGGCGACCCGGAAACTGACCGGCTTCGCCGTCGCGGCGGCGGAAATCTTGAAGGGCAAATGCAGGATGTGGCGCGTCTGTCCGAAGTAGTTCTGCAGCTCGAGCTGCCTTGGCTCGTCCCATTTCACGGCGTTGAACTCGCGGCCGAACCGCCTGATCTGCTCGGCCATGCTGAGGAAAGCCTCCGACGGTCGCTCGAAATTGCGTTCCAGCTCTTCCCAGGCCTCGAGGACGTTGCGCAGCCGCTCGGCCTTCGACAGGAGGTCGTTCAGTTCGTCGAAGTAGTCGGACATGTCGTCGAACGGCATGATCCCGAAGGTCCAGAAGGCCCGGCTCAGGTATTCCATCGGCACGACACGGGTGGCACCGACCCGGTAGTCGTCCTTCCCTGCCTGAACGACCATGCCGATGACCGACCCATCGCTGAGCACCGCCGGACCACCGCTCATGCCGACCCAGGCCGGCTCCTCGAGCACGATATAGCCGCTCCGGTCGCTCAGTTGCCTGATGCCGTGGGAGAAGACCTGCAGGCAATCGAAGATCCGGCGGCAATCCGCGCTGTCGGGTGCGCCGAGCGCGATGAGCCGCGGATGCCGGCTCATGTCGGCGAGGACCGAGTGGGCGTCCCACTCGACCCGGATGGGGCGGAGGTGAGCGACGCAATCCGGCGGCGCATCCTCGGCCAGGCGGAGGACGGCGACATCGCGATACTCGCTGGCGCCGATCAGGTCCGCCGTGGCCGTGCAGCTCTGCCCGGTACCGGGGTTGTAGGTTTCGATCCGATAGGCGAAGTCCAGCTTGCGCTCGGCCTCCGGGCTGTTGAGCTTCGACAACACGTGCCAGGCCGTCACGATGTGCCGATCCCCGCCCACCACGAAGCCGCTACCCGGGTTGTCGCCTGGAAACCGCACGACCGAATGATAAAGGATGCTGCGCATCTCCGGGTGCTCGACGACGAGCGGTGTCTTCGAGCCCGTCGCCGGCGAGGTCGTGGCTTCCTGCTGGGCCGAGCCGCCGCCGACGCCGATGCCGGCCGCGACGAGGCCGGCGAGGACCAGACGCCCCGCCGTCAGCACCCGCCGTCCTCCGGTGCGCCCAGTGTGAGCTCCAGGTGATGGGACGATTGCGACAGCTCGCGATGCCCACCCTGGACACCGATGAACCTGATATGGCCGGTCTCCGTTCGCCTGATCTCGAAATACTGCTCGATCCGCACCGACTTGACGCGGAAGCTCGGTTCGGTCGCCGCGGCACGCTCGATCTGGTCCTTGACGTCGAGGATCAGCACGGTGAGCCCGGCCGGCGAGCCGCTGACTTCGTAGAACCCGGTGCCGGCGACCTCGGGCACCAGGGTCATCTCGATCGTGCTGCGACCGGCTCTGGCATCGTCGCCGGAAAGGCCCGCCCCGGCGGTCAGGCCGAGGAACTTGATCTCATCACCGAGCCCGGACGTGCCACCCGTCTTGGTCGCGGCGATGAACCGGAAGGTCGCGGCCTGCACCGTCAGCCGGCACATGTCGTCGCTGCCGCGGAGGTGCGCGTCGTGGATCTCGCGCTTGAAGGTCTCGATGACCTCGGCGATCGGGTACGTCTCCTCGGCGATCGCCGTGACACTCAACAGACCGACGAGCGCTGCGACTGCCAAGGGCAGCGACCACATCTTCCTCCCTCCCTCGCCGGCCCGGGAAAACCCCAAGCTGTCCGGGACAAGATCAATTACATACTAAAAGATATGATCGCCGCCGCTGTCAACGCCGAACTTGGCGCCGCGGTTGACCGCTCGGGCCGGCTGCAAGCCCCGGCATCCCCCCAACCACGCCTACCGTCGCATCGTCCACTGCTTCGGCAGCAAATACGGAAAACCCGTCTGCGGATCGATCTGGATGTCCATGATCGGCGCCATGTACTCGGCCCAGCGGCGGTTGACCTCGTTCGTCTTCAGTGCCGCGATCGTGGCGTCGAGGTCGGCGGTCTCGAAATAGCCGAAGAGGGTGAGGCCGTGGCGGAAGATGGAGTAGCTGGTGATGCCGGCCTCCTTCAGGGCCGCCTCCATCTCCGGCCAGATCTCGGCGTGGCGCTTTTTGTACTCGTCCTCGTAGCCGGGGCGGACGCCGAGGACCCAGGCATATTCGGGCATTTTTCTTCCTTCTCAGACGGGCTCGCTTCGGCCCGACGCGAACGACCGGTAGATCGCGTCCAGCGCCTCGACGGCACGGGCGCCGACCACGCCGGGCGCCTCGTTGGTGCTGGCGGTGCCGAGGCAGATCTGGACGAGGCGGTTGACGGGCTCGGTGCAGGTGTAGGCGCCGGCACCAGGCTCGATCGGGACGACCGTGTCCTTGCCGTCGCGGCGGTGGACTTCGAGGCGCTCGCGCTCGACGTCGAAGAGCAGCATGCCGTCCGTGCCGAAGAGGCGAAGGTCGAGCTGGAAGCCGCACTGCTTTGGCACGGCGCTGGAACCGGAGACGGCGGCGGTCGCACCGTTGCTGAACCCGAGCGTGGCGGCGAGGTGGTAGTCGACGCCGGCCTTCGAGCGCACGCAGGCGGCGAAGGCTTCCTTCGGCTCGAGGTCGGTGACGCGGAAGAGGAGGCCAAGCGCATGGCAGAGCTGGCCCCAGCCGTAGCCGCCGGCGCGCTTCGGGTCTGCCCAGGTGGAGGCAGGCGGGCGGAAGAGGTGGTCCGCCGTCTCGGCCATGGGCTCGCCGGCCATGAGGTCCTCGAGCGGCGAGGCCATCTGCAGCACGACATGCTCGATCCGGCCAATGGCCCCGTCCCTGACCAGCTCGCGCGCCCGGGTCGTGTAGGGCTGGAAGTTCCAGCCGTAAGGCACGACCAGCTCGCGGCCGACCGCCCCGGCCTTCGCCACCAGGGTGCGGGCATCGGCTGCGCTCGTCGTCATCGGCTTGTCGACCAGCACGTGCGCACCGGCCTCGAGCCCGGCCATGGCGTGCTCGAAATGCAGCACGTGCGGCGAGGCGACGATGACGGCGTCGGGGCGTTCCTGGGCCAGCATCTCCGCCGTATCGGTGTAGCCGCGGGCGATGCCGAAATGCTGCGTAATCCGCTCCAGCGCCTCTCGGTCCGGGCGGTTGACGGCCACCACCTCGGCATCGGGATGATCCTGAAGGGCCGGCAGATAGTTATGGCAGGCCCACCAGCCGGCGCCGATCACCGCGATCCTGGCCTTCTTCGTCATCTGGCAGCGCTCCCGGGTCTGAAGGAAAGGCGGCCGGCGCTCTGGATGAGGTTGGGCACCAGCACCGAGAGGATCAGCAGGAGGCCGATCACGCCTGTCTGCAGGTGGCCCGTGATGTTGGCGAGCGCCATGCCGTTCCTGAGGTTGAGGACGATGAGGATGGAGAGGAGGACTCCCCAGAGCGTGCCCTTGCCGCCGAAAATGCTCACCCCGCCGAGCAGCACCATGGTGATGATGTCGAGCTCGAAGCCGAGCGCCACGTCGCCGCGCACCGCACTCACCCGGGCCGTGTAGAGCAGACCGGCGAGCGAGGCGACGAAGCCGGAGGCGACGAAGAGCAGCGCCTTCACCCGCGGTACCGCCACGCCCGAATAGCGCGCCACCTCCGCACTGTTGCCGATGACGTAGACCTTCCGGCCGAAGCCCGAGCGGTGGAGGACGACCAGCAGGACGACGAAGAGGAGGGCGAAGATCACGAGGGCGAGGGGCAGGGGGCCGAGGATCGGCTGCTGGCCGAGCGCGTTGAACCAGTCGGGGAAGCCGGTGATGCCGCGGTCCTCGACCAGGATCCGCGCCATGCCGCGAAAGCCGATGAGCATGGCGAGCGTGACCACCAGCGACGGCATGCCGATCACGGTGATCCAGAAGGCGTTGAAGGCGCCGCCCAGGAGGCCGAGGGCGAGGACCATCGGAATGGCGAGCTCCGCCGGCACGCCCATCTGGAAGAGCCAGCCGAAGGCGCAGGCGGCGAGGCCCATCATCGAGGCGACCGAGAGGTCGATCTCGCCGTTGACGATCACCAGCGTCATCATCAGCGCCACGATGATCTTCTCGATCGAGAGCTGGAAGAGGTTGATCTGGTTGCCGATGGTCAGGAACATCGGCGACATGGCCGAGTTGATGACAATGGTGACGGCCAGGATCACCAGCAGCAGGAGCTCCCAGCGGATCAGCCGGCGCAAGAGGCCGCCCTCCATCAGCCGGCCTCCCGCGGCCGGGGCGGGGCGCCCGAGAGCTCGCTCATGTGGCGCCGGCGGCGGAGCCGGTCGAGATAGCGGTTCATCAGCGTGTCGGCCGCGACCGCGATCAGGATCAGCATGCCGAGCAGCGCGTCGCGCCAGAACTCGCTGACCAGCGCCCAGCGGGTGAGGCTGTTGTCGATGACGTCGACCAGCGTCGTGCCGAGGACGACGCCGATGACCGTGCCCGAGCCGCCGAAGATGTTGACCCCGCCGACGACCACGGCGGCCACCGACTTGAGCTCGAAGCCGAGCCCGGCGACCACCGTGATGTTGCCGAAGCGGGCAAGGAAGACGAAGCCGGCAAGCCCGGCAAGGGCACCGCTCAGGAGGAACGCCGTGAAGACGACGCGCTCGGCGTTGATGCCGGCGATCGCCGCGGCATCCGGATTCGAGCCCACCGCATAGAGCTGGCGCGCCGCCCGGAGCCGGGTGAGGGCGAGGTGCACGACCAGCGCCACGCCGAGGGCGATGGCGAAGGTCACCCGGATGTCGAGATCGCCGATGGAGAAAAGCGTCGCCCGGGGCAGCTCGACCAGCCATTTCGGCAGGTTCGCCGTGGTGATCGAGCGGGCGTCCGAGTACTCGACCAGAAGCGTGCGGTAGAGGGCGAGCGTGCCGAGCGTGACGATGATCGCCGGCACCCTTCCATAGGCGACGAGGAGGCCGTTGATCGCCCCCAGGCCCATGCCGAGCGCCATGGCGGCGGCTACCACCACGATCGGGTGGAGGTCGGGTTGGGCGACCAGCAGATCGCCGACCAGAAGAACATCCTCGGGAGCAGCAAGGCCAGGATGGACAGCTCGGGCTGCTATGAGCGCCTGCTGATCTTCGGCCGCGCGCTGAAGCGGACCCAACGCTGCCTGAACATGAATGCGCAAGTCGAAGACGCCCGGCGCCAGCTGTCGCGGCTTCAGCAACAGCGGCAATCCTTGCAGCGCGGCGGCGGCAACCGGCGGCGTCAGAACGAACTGCAGCAGGCCCTGCGGCGCAACGGCTGTAGCGGCGCGCCCAGCGGCGGCGGTCTGTTCGACTTCTTCGGCGGCCCGCGCCAGGAATATCAGACCCCCATCAACCGCAGCATCAATCCGAACGGACGCTACCGGTCGGTTTGCGTGCGCCTCTGCGACGGTTTCTACTATCCGGTGAGCTACTCGACCTATGGCAGCCGGCTCTCCCAGGACGCGACGAAGTGCCAGTCGAGTTGCGCCGCCCCGGCGGAACTCTACGTCTATCGCAA
>CAZGUW010000116.1:0-13735 GCA_964528705.1 uncultured Geminicoccaceae bacterium | reverse complement strand
GCCTGCACATCGAGGCCGTCGCCGACGAACGCCCGCACGACGCCATTCTCCTCGACGCTGCCGATGAACCTGACGCCGGGCGGCCGAGGCCCCGCGGCCGGCTCGACCGAAGCGCTCGGCGCATCCACGACCTCGAATTCCGGCTCGGGCACCACCACCGCCGGCCGTCGCGTCGAGCTGAACAGCGGCCGCTCGAGCATGCCGTTGAAGGCCTCGATCGACGGCAGGGCCCGGGCGAAGAGCGCCCGGTCGGCCGCGGGGCGGACCTCGGCCACCGCCACGGTCTCGGACTGGACAACGGGCACCGTGCCGGCCGGGTCGTCGCTCGCCATGCCGGTCTGGGCCTCGTCACCGGTCCACCATAGCCACGCGAGCGCGAGGACACCGAGAACCGCGACGAGTTTGGTGATGGGATGCCAGGCTTGCACCGGGGCCTTGATCGGTCTGAGGGGTCGATAGGGCAGCGCCAGGAGAAGGCGCCCAACTGTGACCACACGGTATCTAGCGGATTTGGGGCCCGGCGCCAAGCGGCCCGATGGAGGATCATCCACCTAGGAGGTGGCTAGAAGGCGAGCTCGTTCACGCTGAGCACCGCGGTCAGGATGGCGATGACTATCCCGCCGACGATGCCGCCGAGGCCGATGACGAGCAGCGGCTCGAGCAGCGTGACGAAACGCTGCATGCGCGTCGCCAGGATCTGCTCGAAGCGTTCGGCGATGTAGCGGGCGAGCGGCTCGAGCCGGCCGCTCTCCTCGGCGGTCCGCAGGAGCTTCTGGCCCATCGGCTGGAGAATGCCCTCGACGGCCAGCGCCTCGCTCAGCCGCCGGCCCTGGCGCACCGCCGAGGCGGCCCGGCCGAGCGCCTCGGCAATCGCCAGGTTGCTCACCATCTCGCGCATGAGCAGGAGCGCCGACGGCAGGTCGAGGCCGCCCTTGAGCAGGGTCGCGAGGCCGCGGCAGACCTCGGCCGTGGCCCGCTCACGGGCCAGCGTGCCGATCCCCCAGAGCCGCAGCGTCAGCCGGTCGCCGAGCAGCCGCAGCCAGCCGATCCGCGTGGCGAAGAGCCAGAGGAGCCCGAGCGAGGCCAGCACCACCGCCACGGTCGGCCCGCTCGCCCGAAGCCAGTCGGCGGCATCGAGAATGAACCGCGTGAGGGGCGGCAGCCGGTCCTCGTGGCCGGCGAAGACGGGCGTGAACTGGGGCACCACGTAGAGCAGCAGGACCAGCACGGCGCCGATGGCGGTCAGCATCAGCACGGCCGGATAGATCAGTGCGGAGGTGAGCTGCCGGCGCAGCGCCTCCTGCCGCTCGCGCAGGTCGGCGAGCTCGCCCAGCACCTCGCCGAGCCGCCCGGTCGCCTCCGCGGCGCGCACCATGCCGACATAGAGGCGCGAGAACACACGCGGCTCCGCCGCCATGGCGTCGCTGAGCGAGGCACCGGTCCGCACACGATTGAGGATGCCCTCGAAGACGGCCCTGAGACGCCGGTCGCCGAGCTCGCCGGCGACCAGGGCCAGAGCGCTCTCGAGGGTCTCGCCGGCGCCGATCAGGGTGGCGAGCTCGCGCGTGGTCACCGTCACCTGCGCGGCGTGGCGGCCACTGCTCCGCGCCGGCCCCGCGACCGGCGCATCCGTCCCCGGCAGCGCGCCGCGCCCGGCGGGCTGCGCCTCGATCGGGATCAGGCCCTGCGCCTGGAGCCGCTGGATGGCGCCCCGGCGGTCGCCGGCCTCGATCTCGCCGGCGACCCGCTCGCCGGCTTCGGTCAGCGCCCGGTAGGCGAACTGCGGCACGTTCCGACCCCCTGGCCGACCGCGGGGCGCCCTGCCCCTGCGGCCCCCGACCCTACCATTCCTCGGTGACCCGGCAGACTTCCTCGAGCGTGGTCGTGCCGGCGAGCGCCTTGGCCAGCCCGTCCTGGAACATGGTGGTCATGCCCCGCTCCAGGGCCTGCGCGTGCAGCGTCTGGCTGGGCGCCTGGTCGCGGATCAGCTCGCGCACCGGCTCGTCCACCTCGAGCAGCTCGAAGATGCCGATCCGGCCCGTGAACCCCAGCTCGTTGCAGGCCCGGCAGCCGACAGGCCGGCAGAGGCGCAAGGGTGTAGGCAGCTCGATTCCGCGATTCTCGAAGACATGCCGCTCGTCGACGCTCGGCACATAGGTCTCCTTGCAGGCGTCGCAGAGCACGCCGACCAGCCGCTGGCCGATGACACAGCGCAGGACCGAGGCGAGGAGATAGGGCTCGACGCCCATGTCCAGAAGACGGGCGACGGCCCCGGCGGCGCTGTTGGTGTGCAGCGTGGTCAGCATCAGATGCCCGGTCAGCGCCGCATGTACGGCGATCTCGGCGGTCTCGGCATCGCGGGTCTCGCCGACCATGACGACGTTCGGGTCGTGGCGCACGACGGAACGGAGGATGCGGGCGAAGCTGAGCTCGATCTCCGGCTTCACCTGGATCTGGGTGACGCCGTCGATCTGGTACTCGATCGGGTCCTCGATGCTGATGATCTTGTCGCTCGCCGCGTCGAGGGTCCGCAGCGCCCCGTAGAGCGTCGTCGTCTTGCCGCTGCCGGTCGGCCCGGTGACCAGGATCATGCCGTGCGGCGACTGCAGCTGACGGCGCAGCGCCGCCTCGTTGGCGGGGGTGAGGCCGACATGGCCGAGCTCGACCGAGCCCGCGGCCTGGTCGAGCAGGCGGATGACCAGGCTCTCGCCGTGGATGGTCGGCATGGTGGCGACGCGCAGGTCGATCCGCCGGTCGAGCAGAGTGAGCTGGCTGCGCCCGTCCTGCGGCAGGCGCCGCTCGGCGATGTCGAGCTTGGCCAGGATCTTGATGCGCGAGATCACCGCCGCCGCCAGCTTGGCCGGCGGGGCGCCGATCTCCTTCAGCCGGCCGTGGATGCGGTAGCGGACCTGCAGGCGGTCGGGATAGGGCTCGATGTGGATGTCGGAGGCGCCCATCCGGAGCGCGTCGGTCAAGAGCTGGTTGACCAGGCGGACGACCGGCGCCTCCTTGGCGAGGTCTATGAGCTGCTCGACATTGGACGTATCGTCGAGGCCGGGCAGCGCCAGGTCGTCGACGATCTCCTGCAGCGCCCGCTGGCCGGAATCGAAGAGGCGCTCATAGGCCTCCCGGAGGTTCTCGACCGGGACCACCACCGGCACCACGTCGCGCTCGGCGGCGAGCCGTGCCGCCTTGAGCGCCGCCTCGTCGGCCGGGTCGGCCATGCCGAGCCAGAGCGTCGTCTCGTCGAGGGCTAGCGGCAGCACCCAGGCCTGGCGGAGGAAGCGCGGGGCGAAGGTCTCGGGCAGCAGGGGGGCGGTCGGCAATTCGGCCGGGCCGGCCTGCTCGAGGCCGTAGCGCTCGGCCATGAGCGCCGCCCATTCGTGCCCGGTCAAGAGCTCGAGCTCGCTCAGCACGACGGGCAGCGGCTGGCGCGTCTCGGCCGCCCGGGCGAGGGCCCGCTCGACCGCCTCGGGCCCGAGATGGCCGCGGTCGACGAGGATCGAGAGCCCCGGATGGCTGGCCCGGCTGCGGGTGGGCTCCGGGCCGCTGCCGGCCTTCCTGGTGCCCCATCGCGGGCGAAGCAGTTGCAGCATCAGTGTCTCCGCGGCCGGGCTTGCGGATCGTGCACCGGAGGGGTCAGCCGTCGGCCAGCCGATAGAAGGCCTGCGCATTCTCGACCCAGAACATGCGCAGCTCGCTCTCGGAAGCGCCGGCGAGCGCGTCGTCGAGGACCGCCACCCAGCGCGGAATGTCGGCGGCGAGCGTCATGACCGGCCAGTCGCTGCCGAAAACGAGGCGGTCGAAGCCGAAGGTCTCGACCACGTGATCGATATATGGCCGGAGGTCCGCCGGTTGCCAGCTCGCGTGGTCGGCCTCGTTGACGAGGCCCGACATCTTGCACATCAGGTTGGGCAGGGCGGCGAGCTCGGCCATGCGGGTCTTCCAGGGCTCGAGACGGGCGTCCCGGATCGCCGGCTTGGCGATGTGGTCGAGCATGAAGGTGACGTTCGGCAGCCGCCGCACCAGGTCGACGATGGCCTCGAGCTGGTGGTGGCGAACGCAGATCTCGAAATGGAGGTTGTAGCGCGGCAGGAGGGAGAGGCCGGCGAGGAAGCGGTCGTCGAGCACGGCCTCGATGTCGGCCTCCTGCTGCAGCAGCCGCCGGATGCCGCGCAGCCGCGGCCCGCGGGCCAGGGCGTCGAGATCGGCCGCCACCTCCTCGCCCTTCTCGAGCGGCGCATGGGCGACGATGGCCTGCAGCCTGGGCTCGTCGCGCGCGATCTCCGCCACCATGTGCGCCTCGTCGAGATGCCGTCCCTCGGCCACGTTGCACTCGAGGAAGACGATGCCCTCGACCTCGACGTCGCCCCGCGCCGCGTCGTATTCGGGGATCAGATGCCGCCGGTTGATGGTTGGAACCTGGTCGCCCCAGGCGAGCGGTATGCGCTCGGGGTCCCAGAGATGGACGTGCGTATCGACGATCGGAAATGCCGGCATGGGGTACAGCTCGATTGGCTTGAGGACGAACGTAGGCAGGATAGCCGGTTATCCGCGCTTGGCTACCTCTGGTGAAGGCCTTGAAGCGCCTGCCTAATCGGGCAGCGCCCGGCCCGGCGACGCCAGGGGGGATGCCGCATGGCCTTCAGGTCGCTTGACGGCGTCTCCGGCGCTGCCTAGGCCAAGGCCTCGCACGCAGGAGGCTCGCAGGGGAGGACGTTGGACGTGACTGGAAGGCTTGCCGGCAAGAAGTGCTTGATCACCGCCGCGGGGCAGGGCATCGGCCGGGCTTCGGCCGAGCATTTCCGCGACGAGGGTGCGGAGGTGATCGCCACCGACCGCGACGCGGGGCTGCTCGAGAGCCTCGCCGGCTGCCGCACGGCGGCGCTGGACGTCACCGACAAGGCGGCGATCCAGGCCATGGCGAAGGAGCTGGGTGCCCTCGACGTGCTCCTCAACTGCGCCGGCTTCGTCCACAACGGCACCATCCTGGAGTGCGACGACGAGGCCTGGGAGTTCTCGAACCGGCTCAACGTCACCGCCATGTTCCACATGTGCCAGGCCTTCCTGCCGGCCATGCTGGCAAACGGCGGCGGCTCGATCGTCAACGTCGCCTCGGTCGCCGGCAGCATCAAGGGCGTCATCAACCGCTTCGTCTACGGCACCACCAAGGCCGCGGTCATCGGGCTGACCAAGTCGATCGCCGCCGACTACGTGACCAAGGGGATCCGCTGCAACGCCATCTGCCCGGGCACGGTGGAGACGCCGTCGCTCGACCAGCGGCTGCATGCCCAGGGCGACTACGCCAAGGCGCGGGCCGCCTTCATCGCCCGCCAGCCCATGGGCCGGATCGGCAAGCCCGAGGAGATCGCGGCGCTGGCCGTCTATCTCGCCAGCGACGAGAGCGCCTACACCACGGGCCAGGCGATGATCATCGACGGCGGCATGGTGATGTAGGCCGAGAGCGGCCGGGAGCGGGGGAGCAAGGCGGGTGGCGGCAAGGGAACTCGACGTCGTCGAGCTCTACGGCGAATCGGCGAGGCTCATCATGGCGGAGCCCGGCAAGATGCTGGGGCTGAGCGCCATCGGCCTCGCCCCCTCCTGGATCGCCAGCCTGATCAGCGACTCCTTCCTCCTGTCGCTCGTCGTCCTCGTGCTCAGCCTGCCGCTCGTCGCCCTGGCGCATGGCGGGCTGGTCGTGCTGGTCGCACAGCTCAAGGGCGGCAACGCGGCGCCGGGCTTCCGGGACCTCCTGTCCGGCCCCAATGACGGCTATGTGCGGATCACCACGGCCCTCGTCGTCATCAGCGTCATCCTCGGCGTCGGCTTCGTCCTGCTGCTCGTGCCCGGGCTCATCGCCCTGGCCTTCCTCTGGGTCGCCTGGCCGCTCGTCGTCCTCGAGGACGCGCCGGCCATGGCGGCGATCAGGGAAAGCAGCCGGCTCACCGCCGGGCACCGGCTGAAGATCACGGCCATCGTCATGATCCTCATCGTCGTCAATCTCGGCCTCGGCCTCGTCCAGGCCATGCTGACCGCCGCCTTCGGCCTCCTCTTCGGCCTCGGCGTCGGTGCCCTCATCGGCACCGCCACGACCGCCCTGGCCCTGACCCTCGTCACCCTCAGCTACTTCCGGCTGAAGGACCCGAGCCCGGCCGAGCCGCAGCTCATCCATTGAGACCGATCAGACAATAATCCTATCACGAGCCGACCCCGACCGCAAGCACCGCCCCGGTTCGTTCGGCAATTTTCGGTTTTCGGACCGCCCGCCCGGCCGCCAGACGCCGCGAAACGGCAGAATCCCTCATTCATTCAATAACTTGTCCGGCCGCGGGTTCGTTTGCTATCGCTTGGGTTCATTCGTCGAATCGCCGGGTTCGATCGTCGATTCCGTGGGTTCGATCGTCGTTCTGCCGGGTTCGTTCGCCCCCAACTGTCGCATATAACGCGACAACCTGAGAAAATTGTCGCATATAGCGCGACACCCCGAGCCCAACTGTCGCGTATAATGCGACACCTGCCGCCCAACTGTCGCGTATAACGCGACAACCCAAGGCCGCTGTCGCATATAACGCGACAGCGATGGGGCTCGGGAGAGGAAGAATCGGGAAGGCACGCCTTCCCGCGCCCATCCGGTTTTTTAGCGGACGGCGGGCGAGTCAGAGACTGTCCGGATCGACGCCGCGTTCGCGGAGCCAGGCGGCACCTTGCGGCAGATAGGGATGCTCGATCGCCCGGAAGATGACGAACCCGGCTTTGGCTTTGGCCAACGCCGCCTCCCGATCGCCTAACTGCTCGTACGCATCGGCCATGTTCCGGAGCGCATTGCCCTCGCCGCGCCGGTCGCCAATCTCTCGCATGATCACGAGATTCTGCTCGTAGAAACCGATGGCCTCGCGTGCCTCGCCGAGGGCTGCCCAAGCAAGGCCGAGATTGCCCAGCGCGTTGCCCTCACGGCGCCGGTCGCCAATCTCCCGCGCGATCACGAGAGTCTCTTCTTGATACTCTATGGCCTTGCGCGACACGCCGAGGTACTCGCAGGCATTGCCGAGATTACCCAGCGCATTGCCCTCACCCCGCCGGTCACCGATCTCCCGCGCGATCACAAGACTCTGCTCGTAATACCCCATGGCTTTCAGTGGCTCGCCGAGGTTCTTCCAGGCAATGCCGAGATTACCCAGCGCATAGCACTCGCCACGCCGGCCACCAATCTCCCGCATGATCACGAGATTCTTTTCGTGAAACTCGATGGCCTTGCGCATCTCACCAAGTTCGGCCCATGCAAGGCCGAGATTGCCCAACGCCGCGCCCTCGCGTGCTCTATCACCAAGGCGGCGGCTGGCGACGATCGCCACCTCGAGCCAGACGATCCGGGTGCGGCAGTCGAGGCGCAGCTCGATGACGTCGATGCCGGCATCCGGATAGTCGGCGGCTAGTGGAGCGGCGGTATTCTCGTTGTCCGCTTGTAGCATCGCCCAGCGCTGGCCGGCCGTGATCTCGGCGCGCTCGCGGTCGAACAGGTCGAGGCTCTTGAGCACGCTGTCATAGCCGGAGAGGTAGAGGTCTTGGCAGCGGGCGAGCAGATCCCTGTAGAATGTCGCGTGGAGCAGCGCCGCTGCATCGGCATCGTCGCCCAGGCGATCGGCCGCGATCTCGCGGATCAGGTCGTGGAGGCGAAAGCGCAGCTCCGGGCTGTCGTTCGCGGCGGGCAACAGCAGGGAGCGCTTCAGCAGTTCATCGATTCCGTCGCAGGTGATGTCCTCGTCGACGTCCCAGACGTAGGCCGCTGCCTCGATGGCGAAGTCGCCGGCGAACACGGCGAGGCGGGCGAAGCGACGGGCGAGGTCGGGGTCGTCCTCGGCCAGCGCCTCGACGCTCGGCCGCAGGCGGTCGAGCACGCCGGTCAGGCCCTTGGAACGGTCGGCTTCCAGGCGGGTAAGAAGCTGCTGGGGGCCGCGCGCTTGGCTGGTCTTGATGGTGCCGGCGATGGCGAGGAGGGCCACCGGCAAGTAGCCGCAAAGCTCGGCGAAACGGGCGAGCGTGGCGTCGTCCAGCAGCCGCGCCGCGCCGATCTCCTCCTTCAGCAGCGCAAGGGCGTCGCCCGGGTCGAGCGTGTCGAGGTCGAGGATCAGGCCCTCCGGAAGCGCGATATGCGTCCGGCTGGTGACCAGCAGCGCCACCGGCTCAGGCGGCAGGAGCGGTGTGACCTGCGTTGCATCGCGGGCGTTATCGAGAATCAGGAGCAGGTTCTTACCGACGAGAGCCCGGCGATAGGCACCCGCCAGCGCGTCGGCTTCCTCTAGCGGCTTCGTCGTGGGGTCGAAATGGACGAGGACCTGCCGCATGGCGGCCACGGGTGACTGGGGTGCTGTGGCGGCGGCCGTCGGATCGGGGATGCCCAGCAGATCGACGGTGACGATGCCGTCAGAGAAAGTGCGCTCGCCGAGATCGCCCGCCACCTGCAGCGCCAGCTCGGTCTTGCCGACACCACCCATGCCGGCGACCGCGCAGATCGTCGCCCGACCGCCGCCGGCGAGCCGTTCCTTGAGCTGCTGCTTTTCGCGGTCGCGGCCGATGAAAAATGTGCGGCGACGATGCAGAAGGTGGGTGCGTCCTGCGGCAGGCTCGGGCGATTCGGCTGCAGCGCCCGGTTCGGCTGGTCCGATCAGCCGGTGGATTTCGCGCACGATGGCCGTCAGCGGAACATTGGGGTCCGGCCAAGCACGGAGGGGCAGAAGATTGCGCTTTTCGTCCTGCGGGCGGGCCTGGAGCTCGCTGATCGGCAGGCTGTTCCAATAACAGTGTTCGGCGATTATCGGTATGACGCGGGCGCCGCCGTCGCCATGGCGCTCCATGGCGCGCTTCAGCTCGACGGTCTGGCAGAAGGCAGAGCCGAGGAAGGCAGGGGTGACGATGAGCACGATGATCGCCGCCTCGTCGAGCTCCTTGCGGATGGCAGGGTCCCATTCCGCGCCGGCCATGATCTGGTCGTCGGCCCAGACGGCGAGCCGGCCCTGATGCTTCAGTCCGCCGAGGTGCTGCTGAAACCGCTCGCACCAAGCGCGATCCTCGTGCGCATAGGAGATGAAGACCTTGGGCGGCGCCATTCCTTCCACCCCTAACTGATTATCCTACCAGCGTGCATCAACTTGTCCCGAACAACAACCCAAAGTCCCGAGGGGGCGCGGGGGAAATCATTTCCCCCGCTTTGGCTTTCAGAACCTCGACCGACGGTCTTCAACATTGGCGCGGACGTCGATGAGGACGGTTTGGCCGGTGGCGTTGAGGCGCTGAGCTTCCTTCAGGGCGGGTTCGAGGTCGGCTGGTCTGGTGACGTGGATGCCGGTGGCGCCCATGGCTTCGGCGATTTTCGCGTAGTCGCCGTGCATGGTGGAGACGCCGTAGCGCTGCCTTGCTTCGGGGCCGATATTGCCCTGGGTGGGGCCGGTGTAGGTGGCCATGGCGCTGTTGTTGAGGAGGACGGTGGTGATGGCGGCGCCGGAGCGGGCGGCGGTTTCGATGTCGGTGCCGGACATGCCGAAGGCGCCGTCGCCCATGAGGTTGAGGCAGAACTTGTCGGGCTCGGCCATCTTGGCGCCGATGACGAGGGGGATGCCGAAGCCGAGGTGGGTGGTCTTGCCCCAGCCGACATAGCTGTGCGGCGTGGTGGCCCTGTAGAAGGGCACAATGACGTCGCGGGGTGCCCCGGCGTCGTGGGTGACGATGCTGTTCTCGAGGTCGAGCGTGTCGTTCAGGGCCTGGATGACGCGGTAGTAGCTGATGGGCTCCTCGTCGGCGGCGAGGATCGGGTTCCATTCGGCCAGCCACTCTTCCCTGGCCTTGGAGATGGCGGCTTCGATGGCGGCGCGGTCGCCGCAGCCCCTACCCCCGGTCTTCTCCCTGATGCAGGCGATGAGGGCTTCGATGGTCAGGCGCGTGTCGCCGACGAGGCCGATATCGGCGGCCTCGTCCTTGTTCAGGTCATCCGGGTTGACGGTGTTGTGGACGAGGGTCTTACCGGGGTGGATCTTCTGGCCATAGGGCGTGCGGGTCAGGCTGCTGCCCAGCGCCAGCAGCACGTCGCTTTCGGTGAGCCACTGGTGGGCGGGGCCGGTGGTGGTGCCGCTGCCGGCGCCGAGCGCCAGGGGGTGGCGCTCGTCGAAGGCGGACTTGCCGGGCATGGTGCAGAAGACGGGGGTGGCGGTGAGCTCGGCGAGCTCACGGAGTGCCGTAGTGGCGCCGGAGAAGAGGACGCCGGCGCCGGCCCAGATAAGGCCCTTCTTGGCGCTGATGAGGGCGTCGGCGGCGGCCTCGATCTCGGCGCGGCCCGGAAGCTGCCGCACGAGCTTCGGTGACTGGTAGGTCCGGGCCGCTTCGGGGACCTCGCGGGCGCAGACATCGACGGTGAGCTCGACGACGACGGGGCCGGGCGTGCCGTTGCGGAGCGCGTGGAAGGCGCGGCGCATGACGTCGCCGACCTGGTCCGGGGTGTAGATCGCCTCGACCCGCTTGACCCAGCCCTCGTAGTTGCGCGCGGCCGTGAAGTTCGGCCGGACCGAGAGGCGATCGAGGGCGTTGCCGCCGACGAAGACCAGGATCGGGATGTTGTCGGCATTGGCCTGGGCGATGCCGCCCATGGCGTTCTCCGCCCCGGCCTGCGACTGCAGGGCGACGACGCCGAAGCGCTGCCGGTCGCTGATGCGGCTGTAGCCGTCGGCCGCCATGACGGCACCGCGCTCGTGGCGGAAGGCGACCGGGCGGATACCGATCCGGGCCGCGGCCGAGATCAGGGGATTGCTCGGGAAGCAGGCGAGCCACTCGACGCCTTCCTGCTTCAGGATCTCCGCGATGTAGTCGATGCCGTTCATGCCGTTCCCCCGCTGATCATGGCCGTTGTGTGCACCACGCAGGCATGGCCGACAACTGCGGGCGACGCCAGACCTCGCAGCGGCCGATCTTCGCCCCATATTCTGGTGAAACCATGGAGATGCCGATGCAGTCGCTGTTGCAGCCCATCGTGGCTGCCGTTCTGGGGATCGCCGGGCTGGCCCTGGGCATTCTGCTGCTGCCGTTCGTGCTGGCGCTGGTCTTCGCGATAGCGCTGGTCGCGGCCGGGGGCATTGCCTATGCGCGCTGGCGGCTCGGCAAGCAGCTCGCGGACATGGAGCGCCAGACGGGCGCTGGTGGGCGGCCGGGCACCGGCCGGCAGGGGCCGCGGCGCGGGCAGGTGATCGAGGCGGATTACGAGGTCGTGCGCGAGCGCTAGACCTTCATGCCGGGCGTTCGAGCGACTGGCGGTATTTCTCGGCGTCCCAGCCGAGGAGGGCCGCCTCCTCGGCGGCGGTGAAGCGGATGAGCCTGGCGTCGTCGGGCACGCGGGCCAGGACGAGCGCGAGGCATAGAGCCAGCTCGTCGGCGGCGGGCTGGGCGTCTGCCGGAAGATAGGCGCCTTCGCCGGGCACGAGCAGGAGGTGCTGGCCGGGGCGGCGGGTTTCCGGTGTGGCGGCCGCGGGGCCGAGGAAGATGACATGGTCGGGGTAGTAGGAGCCGGCGGCGGCCCGCTCGCGCATGCCTGCGTCGTGCGCCAAAGCGTGGGCAGCGGCGTGGCGGACGGGCCTGAGGCTGTCGCGAGCCGGCGGGGCGGCTGAATCCAGCTTCCGGGCCGGGGCGTCGAGGCGGCGCTCGACCTCGGCCAGGAGCCCGGCCGCGGCGTCGAGATCGTCGGCGGCGACGACGAGGCCGTGATTGCCCATGACGATGACGTCGATGGGCCTGGAATCGATGGCGGCGCGGATCGCCCTTGTGAGCGGCAGGCCCGGGAAGACGTAAGGTACCCAGGCCCAGCTCAGACCGTCCAGGCGCTCGGCGAAGCGGGCCTCGGCGTCTTCCCGGATGGCGATGGCGATCGTCCGGACCGAGTGGGTGTGGACGACGAAGCGGTGCGGCAGGAGGGCGTGCAGGCTCGTCTCGATGGAGGGGCGGAGACCCGAAGGGTTCTCGTCGGCGATGGTGGCGGCGCGCACGTCGTCCTCGTCGCCGCCGTCGATGGCATCGAGGACGCGGGCCGTGTCGACCGGGACGAAGAGGTCGGTTCGCGTGGCGTCGGCGAGCCAGAAGCCCGAGGCCTTGACCCAGAGCGTGCCGTCCAGCTTGAGCGAGGTGTTGCCGCCGCCCGCCTGCACCTGCTCCGGGTCGCTGCCGATCCTTGCCGAGAACTCGGCGAGAGCCTTGAGTTGGTTCATTTTTTAGATGCCTTTGCGGGCGAGGAGGGCGGTGCCGTAGGCGGCGTCGGTGCTGGGGGGCTGGAGCAGCGGCACGGCGAGGTGGCGCTCACGGATGCGGGTCCAGGCCTCGTTCTTCGCACCGCCGCCGACGGTGCGGACCGAGCCGAGCGGCGGGCCGCCGAGGTCCTGGAGCTTTTGGTAGGCCAGGGCCTCGACGCGGGCGATGCCTTCCATGAGGGCCTGGAGGAAGCGGGTGCGGTCCTCGGGGATGTCGGCGGGCTCGAAGGTCATGGCGGGATCCGCCAGCGGGAAGCGTTCGCCCGTGCCCGGCAGGGGATGCCAGTCGAGGTCGAGGGGCGCGTCGGGGCGGAGGCCGGGGGTCAAAGCCTCGATCTCGTCGGCCTGGAAGTAGCGAAGGAGCGCAGCACCGCCGCTGTTCGAGGCGCCGCCGGCGAGCCAGGCGCCCATGAGGCGGTGGCTGTAGATGCCGTGGGCCGGGGCGAAGATGGGCCGGGCGGAGAGGAGCTTGATGGTGAGCGTGGTGCCGAGGGCGGTGACCCCGTCGCCCGGCGCCGAGGCGCCGGTGGCGAGGAAGGATGCGCAGCCGTCGGTGGTGCCGGCGACGACGCGCGAGCCCTTTAGCGGCCCCTGGCGCACCTCGCCCAGGGGCGTGCCGGGCTCGACGACGTCGGGGAGGAGGTGCGGCCGGATGCCGAGGGTCAGGAGCCAGACCGGCCATTCGCGCCGGACGGGGTCCCAGCCGAGCTTGAGCGCGTTGTTGTCGTCGCTTCGGCCAAGGCTTCCGGTGAGCCGGCCGGCGAGCCAGTCGGCCTGGTGCAGGGCGTGGACGGCCTGCGGATTGCGCTCCTGCAAGCGGAGCAGGTGGGCGGCCGGCGAGGTGGCGCCGTGCGCGGCGCTCTCTGGTGGTGCGAGCTCGGCGATCTTCGGGGCGAGGTCGGCGGCGGAGGCGTCGTTGTAGAGGAGGGCCGGGCCGAGCGGCTCGCCCCCCGAATCGGTGAGGAGAAGCGTGCCCGAGGTGCCGTCGATGGCAAGGGCGGCGATCGGGGCGGCGGGGGCGAGCTCGGCGATGACGGCGTCGCAGGCTTCGGCCCAGACTGCCGGTTCGGTGGTGCCGGCCGGGAACGGGCGGTGGGCGGTGGCGATGACGGCGCCGGCGGCGTAGACGACCGCCCCCCGGAGGCCGGAAGTGCCGCAATCAATGCCCAAGGTGCAGGGCGCTTCAGGCATTGGAGGGTGCGCTCTGCCGGTTCTCGCACCAGGCTTCGAAGGCCTGACGCTCGGCGGGCGAAAGATGAAGGCCGTGCTTGGTCCGCCGGTCGAGGATGTCGGCGGCGGTCCTGGCCCATTCGTGGCGGCGGAGATAGGCGACCTCGCGCTCGAAGAGCAGGCCGCCGAAGTGCCGGCCGAGATCGGCCATGCTGCCGGCGCCGTCGAGGAGGGTGCGCGCCCGCGTGCCGTAGAGCCTGGCGTAGTGCAGGAGGAGGTCGTCGGGT
>CAZGUW010000115.1:0-13794 GCA_964528705.1 uncultured Geminicoccaceae bacterium | reverse complement strand
CAGAAATGGCATAATATTTAAGGGCGGGAGGCTTATTTTTGTCTCCCGCCGGTTTATGTAAAATAATATGTTAGAGAAATTTGTTAACTTCCTTTATACTTGGCAGACTTTGGCTGCTGGGTTGTTGGCGCTTATCGGCGCTATTATAACAGTTATTGTGATGTCTTGTCAGATATACTTGCAGAGTCGGCACTCTGCGAAGCAACGAGAAGCTCGCCTCCGTGCTTCTCGTGCATTCCTGGTGGTCCCATTGGAAGAAATTTGTAATCAATGCAAAGATTGTGCCGATTTGCTTGAAAAAATGTTGGGGAGTGACAGAGAAAGCTATGCAGACTTGCTGTCTTCAGTATCCATTGCTACGTTGTCGATGCACTCTCTGCAAATTGTGAAGGAATCTGTTGAACTTGGCAATGATGATCTCGCGAGGCAACTTTCTTTAATACTGCAGGGGCAACAAGTCCGTTCTTCACGCCTCTTGGGATGGAGGGCTGAAGATGTTTTCTTTGGGCCGCACAATTTTTATCGCTTAATTATTTTGAACTTAGAAATATATGCAAGAGCATCATCGCTTTTTGATTATGCTCGATTTGATAGCGATGCGATTGTTACTGGCTTGAATAGAAAGCGTATGAATGATTCACTTAATATTATAAATTTTCGATTAGCGAGAAACAAATATCTATTGCAGTCCATATATCGCGAGTACCCGGAGAATGAAAGTTCGATCAAATTCTTATTTCAATTATCAAGATTGATGAAGAGGTGTGTTATTTGATGGCAGAAAATAGCAGATAGCAGATTCGATCACCTCGTTTGGTGCTGGTGACAGAGGAGTTTCTATGTAGGTGTCTGGCGCAGCATCAGGATTTTTCTTGATCCTTTTTATCATGGCCGCATATGGGCCATGTTTTGCCGCTCGCAGACGGGAGATGCAGCTACGAACAAAAGTGCGGTTGAGATGGTTGCTAACCAATTCTTAGGGCGCTGCTGCTAGATAATCCAAGATGTGGGCTTGCAGGAGATGGTATGAATGAGTTCTGACCCTGTTGTCGCCGTCCTTGCTCTCAGTCTTCTGACCCTCGCCGCGTGCACCGCGCGCGTCACCCCGCCGAAGATCGAGGTCGAGTCCAGCCCGGCCGTCGAGATCGACGTGGGCAGCGACACCGGCAGGTTCTGTCCGCCGGGACAGGCCAGGAAGGGCCGCTGCTGAGGAACCCCGTCGGCCGCACTTGCGTCGCTCGCAAATCGAGTCAATTCTCCAGGGTGCGTCCAACAGACGGGAGAACGACGATGCGTTTCGCTGCGATTGCCTGCGCCGCCATCCTGGGTCTCGCCGCAAGCTCGGCCTGGGCCTGCACCTACGAGAGCGCCAAGTCCTCCGACGTCTTCGCCGAGGCGACGAACTCGACGCCGCCGGCCCAGAGCACGCCGGTGCGTCTGCCGGAGACCGACGAGCAGGGCTGATCCGCGTCGATCGGTCTTCGCGTCATCCTTGACACGGGCCGGCCCGGTCGGCCCGTATTTTCCCGGTGTGCGCGATAACGGGAGCATCGGGAATGAAGGTCGGAGTGATCGGCGGGGGCGGGGGCGTCGCTGCCAGCCTCGAGGCTGTCGGCATCGCCGTGGTCGGCTGTGCCGCCGGTGACATCGCCGCTGACTCCGGCTTCGAGCAGGTCGAGGCCTACGAAGGCTTTCTCGAGGCGCTCGACTACCCGCGTCGCTACGTGCTGGACATGCCGCCCGGTGCGGCGGTCGATGCCGTCATCGACCAGGCCTACCAGACGATGGAGCCGGGCGACGTCGTGATCGACGCGACCGCGAGCTATTGGGGCGACACGCTCCGCCGCTACCGCCGGATGCGTCACCGCTCGCTCTTCTACCAGGACATGGCGCGCCTCGCGGGTCCCGACGGCACCGCGCTCGTCGTTTCGGGCGACGCCAAGGGGCTGAAGCTGACCACGGACGTGCTGGAAGCCTGGGCGCGGCCCGGCAGGCTCCGGCCGGTCGCGGGCGCCGGTTTCGCCCATTACCTCGCCATGCTCGAAGCCGCGGCAACCGCCGCGCGCCGCCAGCTCGCCGGCGAGCTCAACCAGCTTGTCGAGGCCTATCCGGGCGAGGTGGCGGAAGCGGACAAGGCTGCCTTCTGCACCGAAACCGGCCCGCTCGACCTCGGCCGCGCCGGCTGGCTGCTCGACGATGCGGTGCGGCTCGAGGCGGCCGTGCCGCTCACCGCCCAGGCGCTGATGCTCGGCATCGGCGAGGCGCTCGAGGCGCACCAGAGCACCCCGCCGCCGCCACGCGGCGCCTTTGTTCATCCCGACGACATTCTTTGAAGGCAGGAAACATGGAATACAGGAATCTCGGCCGCTCCGGCCTGCAGGTCTCGCCCTTGTGTCTCGGCACGATGATGTTCGGCGGCCGGACCGATGCCGAGACCTCCAACCAGATCATCGACATGGCGCGCACGGCCGGGATCAACTTCATCGACACCGCCGACGTCTACAATGGCGGCGAGAGCGAGCGGATCACCGGTGCCGCGATCGCCGGCGACCGGGACGCCTGGATCCTCGCCACCAAGCTCGCCAATCCCATGGGCGACGGGCCGAACAGCCGCGGCCTCAGCCGCAAGTGGGTCATCGAGGCCTGCGAGGCGAGCCTGCGCCGGCTCGGCACCGACTACATCGACGTCTATTACCTGCACAAGGAGGACCATCGCACGCCGCTCGACGAGACCGTCCGCGCGGTGGCCGACCTGATCCGCGCCGGCAAGGTCCGCTATCTCGGCCTCTCCAACTACCGCGCCTGGCGGATCGCGGAGATCTGCCGGCTCTGCGACGCCGCCGGCATCGACCGGCCGGCCGTGCTGCAGCCCTACTACAACATGCTGAACCGCCAGCCCGAGGTGGAGCTCCTGCCGGCCTCCGGCCATTTCGGGCTCGGCGTCGCACCCTACAGCCCGCTCGCCCGGGGCGTGCTCACCGCCAAGTACGATCCGGACGCTCCGCCATCCGAGGACAGCCGGGCCGGCCGCCAGGACACGCGCATGATGCAGACCGAGTGGCGCAAGGAGAGCCTGGTGATCGCGCGCAAGCTCCAGGCCCATGCCGAGGCCAAGGGCTGCACGCCCGGCCAGTTCGCAGTCGCCTGGCTGCTCAACAACCGCCTGGTCACGAGCCCGATCGCCGGCCCGCGGACCATCGCGCAGTTCGAGGACTATCTGGGAGCGCTCGACGTCACCTTCACCGCCGAGGACGAGGCGCTGGTCGAGAGCCTGGTGACCACGGGCCACGCCAGCACGCCGGGCTACAACGATCCGGCCTACCCGATCGAGGGCCGCCGGCCGGTGGTCGGGTAGGCGGTCGGGCATGTCCGGACGCCCCGTCCTCGTCACCGGCGCCCTCGGACTGATCGGCAACGCCGCGCGGGCGGCGCTCGAGGAGGCGGGCCGGCCGGTCGTCGCGGTCGATCGCGTCGCCGGCGAGGTGGCCGGGCGGCCGGTGCTCGCCGGCGATGTCACCGCCGTGCACCGGTTGCACGCCCTGGCGCTGGAGCATGGCGGCTTCGACGGCATCCTGCATTGCGGGGCTTTCTCCGGCCCCATGGTGGCGGCCGACGACCCGGCGGCCATGGTCGCCGTCAACATCACCGGCACGGCCAACATGCTGGAGCTGGCGAGGCTTTATCGGGTGCGGCGCTTCGTCTTCTGCTCGTCGGTCAGCGCCTACGGCAACACGCCCGACGGGCTGGACCCCGTGCCCGAGGCGACGCCGCTGCACCCCACCAGTGTCTACGGCGCCAGCAAGGCTGCGGGCGAGGCGCTGGTTGACGGCTATGCCGAGCAATTCGACGTCGACGGCCTCGCTTTGCGGATCGGCTGGGTCTATGGCCCGCGGCGAACGACCGACTGCGCCATTCGCGACATGCTGCAGCACGCCCGGTCGGGCCGGCCCTTCCATCTGCCGTTCGGCGCCGATCATCACCGCCAGTATGTTCATGTGGACGACGTGGCCCGCGCACTCGTCCTGGCGCTGGACGCCAGGCGGCCGCGCCAGCGCGCCTACAACGTCAATGGCGGCACGCGCGTGACGCTTGGCGAGATTGCGGGCGTGATCGGCGGGATCGTGCCGGGCGCCAGCCTGACGCTCGAGCCCGGGGCGGACCCGGTCGACGATCGCCAGGCGCAATTCGACCTCCGCGCCGCCGAATCCGACCTGGGCTTCCGCCCGGCAGTCGGCCTGGAGGAGGGGATCCGGCGCTATGCCGACTGGCTCGCCGGGACGGATGGCTGAGATGCGCCGTCGCGGCCTGCTGCTCGGCCTGGCGCTCGGCGCCGCGGCGCTGGCGGCACCGGCGATGGCCATGCCGAGCCGGGCGTCGCTCGCGGCGGTCGACATCGGCGCGGGCCTGCGCGAGGCCCTCGTCATGGCGGGTGACGCGGCGATCGCGCGCCTCGGCGTGCCGGGCGGCTTCGCCGACGACCCGATCGTGCGCATCCGCCTGCCGGGCGGGCTCGACCGGGTGCGCGAGGGCCTCGTCGACGCCGGCCTGGGGCCGGTCGTCGAGGAGCTCGAGAGGCGCATGAACAGTGCCGCCGAATCGGTGATGCCCGCGACCCGACCGCTGCTGCAGGCGGCGACCCAGAGCCTCGCCATCGAGGATGCGGCGGGGATACTGGCCGGACCGGACGATGCCGCGACCCGCCTGCTCGAGAGCGAGACGGCGAGCGAGATCGCCGACGAGATCCAGCCTGTGGTCGTCGCGGCCCTGGTCGCGACCGGCGCCGATGCGGCCTTCGAGGCTTTCGTTGCCGAATATTCGCGCCTGCCGCTGATGCCCAGCATCACCGGCAAGCTCACCAGCCACGTGGTGGACTCCAGCCTCGCCGGGCTCTTCCTCTACATGGGTGAGCAGGAGCGCGCGATCCGTCGCGATTCGTCCGCCCGCACGACCGTGCGCCTGCGGGCCCTCTTCGGTGCCGGCCGCGCCTAGCGATACATGCCGGCGAAGCGGGTGGCGAGGTCGGCCGGCAGCGGGCCGAACTCGTGGTGGCGGCGCATGAGGCGCCAGTGCTGCTCGCGCCACTGGTAGGCCGGGAAGCCGGCGCGGATGCAGCCCTTGAGCGAGGGCATGTTGTCCACCTCGACGAAGGTGTGGACGTAGCGGGCACCGAGCTTGCCCGCCTCCAGCGCGATCCGCGCCATGGCGGCCGGCATGACACCCTTGCCGCGGAAGGCGGCCGGCGTGAAGGCGCCCTCCACCAGGGCTTCGCCGGGTGCGAGCTCGGGGAAGGTGTCGCCGGAATAGGCGCGCAGCCCGGCATTGTCGGCGGGCAGGAAGATCCACTGCACGAAGCACGGCCGGCCGTCGGATGCGATGGCGGCGAAGCACTTGCCGAGACCGTTCGTCCAGAGCCGCAGACGGGCGGTTCGCTCCCAGCGCTCGAAGACATCCAGTGTCGGGTCGTCGTCGCCGAGGATGGCCGGTGCGTCGGCCTCGGTCAGCTGGCGGATGACCAAGGGGATCTTCGCATCGGGCGCAGTGAACGGCTCGTCCAGGTCGCGCCTGAACCCGATCGCCGAAATGTCGGCCCAGAGCCGGGTCCTGAGCCGCCGGGCGAGCTGCCCGCGGACCCCCGGCTTCAGGGCCTGGCGGGCATAGGCCAGAAAGGAAGTGCCCTGGGATGGGGCGGCGGGCTGGGCCAAGGTCTGGTGTGGCACGAGACACGCTCCCTTCACTGCCGACCGGTCAGTTCGCTGCCGACCCGTCAATTCGGCATGTGGGAGCGTACGCTGGTCAACCCGGTGAAACCACGCCATCAGCTGCATCCGGGCACAATGCTACGCTCGTCCGTCAACGATGCGACCGGCGACCCCGGTCGTGCGGTCAGCTCTCGGGGTAGGCGGTCGCCGCCCAGCGGCGCCTGGGCCCCGACGCGGCGGGATCGTCGAGAATGCCGAGCTGGTTGCCCCAGGCGTCCCAGCCGGGGCGGGTCTGGCGGGCGAAGAGTTCGAGATAGGGGCCAGCCGCCAGCCGCTCGATGGCCTCATAGGCTTCGTCGGGCTTGCGGCTGTGCTCGCGCCGCGGGCTGACGATCAGCTTCGGCACCGCGGCGGAGCGCCGCTTCGGCTTGCCGCGGGTGGCGAGCAGGCAGAGCTCCGGGTTGGCCCGGGTCCAGAAACCCATGCCGGTGAAGAAGCTCTTGCGGTCGAAGACCAGCGGGCCGGCCGACTTGTTGAGCTTCACCCAGTAGAAGCCGACCGTCTTGTAGGTGAAGCCCCAGGCCTCGATCACCTCGAAGGCCCGGTGCAGCAGGGGGTCGGTCGCCCACATCAGCAGGATGGCGTCGTCCGCCGCCTGGTCACGGACCGGCAGCCGCTTGATATCGGCGAGGCTCATGCAGTCGTACCAGGCCTCGGCGCTGCGCCCCTTGCCCTTGCGCGAGTAGGTCGCGAAGGTCCAGGGCGGATCGGCATAGAGCACGGCGTAGCGCGGGTCGGCCATGGGCCTCGATAGCCGGTGCGGCCGGCGAGTGGAAGGGCCGAGACCGGCGGCCGTGCGCAAATGGGCCGCAGCGGGTCGACTCAAGCGAAGCTGGCGGGAAGGGCGGTCGGTTGTCTATAAGCGCATGACAGGTATGCGAGCCGAGCATGGCCCCACCGGCCGGAACGCGGTCCGGAAAGGCAGTCCGTCCCTCGCGATGCCGGAAATCGCCCCGGCCCGGACAGACGGGCCGGGCCACTGAAACGGGAGTGCAGAATGACAAAGATCACGAGAGGCATTGGAGCCGCGACGCTGGCCCTGGCGCTGGCCTCGCCGGCTCTGGCGGAGATCGACTCCCTCAACTGGGACATGCAGTCGACCTATCCGGGCTCGCTGACCCAGCTCGGCACGCTCGGCAAGGAGATCGAGACGCGGCTGGCGGCCATCTCCGACGGCGAGATCCAGGTCAAGTTCCAGGAGCCCGGCGCCATCGTTCCGGCGCTCGAGGCGTTCGACGCCGTGTCCTCCGGCGCCGTCCAGGCCGGCTGGTCGACCCCCGGCTACTGGACCGGCAAGGATACGGCCCTCGCCCTCTTCGCCGCCGTGCCCTTCGGCCCGAGCGCCGGCGAGTACTACGCCTGGATGAAGTTCGGCGGCGGCCAGGAGCTCATGGACGAGATCTATGGCAACTATAACATCAAGTCGCTGATCTGCGCGGTCATCGCACCCGAGGCGTCGGGCTGGTTCCGCAACGAGATCACCAGCGTCGACGACCTGCGCGGCCTCAAGATGCGCTTCTTCGGCCTGGGTGCCCGGGCGATGGAGAAGCTCGGCGTCTCCACCCAGCTCCTCGCCGGCGGCGACATCTTCCCGGCGCTCGAGCTCGGCACGATCGATGCCACCGAATTCTCGATGCCGGCGATCGACTACAATCTCGGCTTCTACCAGGTCGCCAAGCACTACTACTTCCCGGGCTGGCACCAGCAGTCGACCCTGTTCGACCTGATGATGAACAAGGACGAGTGGGAAGCACTCTCCGACCAGACCAAGGCGATCTTCGAGACGGTCTGCGAGGCCAACGTCGCTTACGGCCTGGCCGAGGGCGAGGCCATCCAGGCCGAGGCGCTGCAGAAGATCGAGGCCGAGGGTGTGACCATCCATACCTGGCCGCCGGAGATCCTCGACGCCATGCGCGCGGCCTGGGACGAGGTCGTGGCGGAAGAGACCGAGAGCAACCCGAACTTCGCCAAGGTCTGGGAGTCGCTCAGCCAGTTCCGCGAGAGCTACACCAGGTGGAAGGAAGTCGGCTACCTCGACTGAGACCTCGACCGCGGCCGGCAGACCCGCCGGCCGCGGCCCGCCGCATCGGCTGAACCGCGCCCGAAGCAGGATCCGAGAACATGACCCTCGCCAATGGCCTCCTGGCATTGAGCGTCCTGCTGACGGCGGCGGCCGCCGTGCTCTTCGGTGATGCCGCCGGCTACGCGATCATCCTCGCCTTCCTGCTCGCCGTCGCCGGGGCGTATCTCGGCGGTCGCGGCTTCGCCGTGCTCTTCGCGCTGCTCTTCTCCGTGGCCCTCTTCTTCCTCGAGGAGGCCGGCGCCAGCGCCATGCTCGAGGCCATGGGCGCCAACCCGGTGCGGTTCTTCCGCAGCTGGAGCGGGCTCCTCGATCTCGTCTTCGCGGTCATCATCGTGGCGATCTTCATCGTCGGCCTCCGGCGGCGCGGGCCCACGGGCCATCATGCCGCGGTCGAGGCCGCCGACGACATCGAGGCCATCGTCAACGCCATCGGCCGCGTCGCCGCCTATCTCTTCGTGCCGATGATGGTCATCATCTTCTACGACGTGTCGCAGCGTAAGATCCTCGACTTCTCCGGCGGGTTCGTCGACTCGATCTTCTACTTCTCCTCGACCAAGCTGCAGGAGCTGGAATGGCACCTGCACGCGGCACTCTTCCTGCTCTGCCTCGGCTTCGCCTATATCCAGGACGCGCATGTGCGCATCGAGCTGCTGCGCGACCGGCTGCGGCCGCGCACCCGCGTCTGGCTCGAGCTCCTGGGTGCCGTCCTCTTCCTCTTCGCCTACTGCGTGGTGATCGTGAAGTTCGGCTTCTCCTTCACCGAGCGTGCCTGGAGCACCAACGAGATCTCGTCGGCGCAGACGGGCCTCAGCCATCGCTGGATCATCAAGGCGATGCTGCCCATCGGCTTCATCATCCTGGGCTCGAGCGGCGTTGCCGCGGCGCTGCGCTGCGTGGTCTACCTCTTCGGGCCCGGCGAGCTGCGATCCCGCACCGACCGCTACGCGGGCACCCACCATGCCGACATGCCGCGCGACCTGCGCGAGCACGGCCCGGTCACGGACTGAGGACTAGCCGGCATGACCTTCATCGAGCTCCTGCCCATCTTCATGTTCGTGGCCCTGGGCCTGCTGCTCTTCTCGGGCTACCCCGTCGCCTTCGTGCTCGGCGGGATCGGCCTCGGCTTCGCCGTGCTGGGCGACATGCTGGGTGCGCTCAACTGGGCGCGCATGAACGTGCTGCCGAACCGCATCTATGGCGGCACGATGGAGAACCCGGTTCTCGTCGCCATCCCGATGTTCATCTTCATGGGCACGATGCTGGAGCGCTCGGGCGCTGCCGGCGACCTGCTGCATGCGCTGCAGGTGCTGACCCGCCGCGTCTCCGGCGGCCTCGCCCTCTCCGTCACGATCATGGGCACCATCATGGCGGCGACCACCGGGATCATCGGTGCTTCCGTCGTGATGATGACGCTGATGGCGCTGCCGGTGATGCAGCAGCGCGGCTACAACCTCTCGCTCGCCACCGGCACGATCGCCGCTTCCGGCACGCTCGGCATCCTCATCCCGCCGTCGATCATGCTCGTCATCATGGCCGACCTCATGTCCATCCCGGTGGGTACCGTCTTCATCGCCGCGATCGTCCCGGGCCTCCTCCTGTCGGGTCTCTATTGCGCCTACATCTTCGTGATCTGCCATCTCCGGCCGGAGCTGGCACCGCCCTTGCCGGACGAGGTCGGCCCGGGGTCGGCCGGCGAGTACGTGGCGATGCTGATGCGCAGCTTCGTCCCGCCGGTCTTCCTCATCGTCATCGTCCTGGGCTCGATCTTCGCCGGCTTCGCCACGCCGACCGAGGCGGCGGGCGTGGGCGCGCTCGGCGCCACGCTGCTCGCCGTGTACAACCGCAAGCTCGACTGGTCCGTCCTGACCGAGGTCTGTCATCGCTCGGCGCTGACCACCGCCATGCTCTTCGGTATCTTCCTCGGCGCCACCTGCTTCAGCCTCGTCTTCCGCACGCTCGGCGGCGACGTGCTGATCGACGAGTTCATCGCCGCCACGGGCGTCGGCCCCTGGGGCGTCATGCTCGTCATCATGGGCATGGTGTTCTTCCTCGGGTTCTTCTTCGACTGGATCGAGATCACGCTCATCGTGCTGCCGGTCTTCGGCCCGATCATCGCCGGGCTCGATTTCGGCGACCACATGACCGGCTTCGCCGGCGTCTCCGCGGAGATGAGCGTGGTGACGCTGGTCTGGTTCACGATCCTGCTCGCCACCAACCTGCAGACCAGCTTCCTGACGCCGCCCTTCGGCTTCGCGCTCTTCTACATGAAGGGCGTGGCGCCGCCCGAGGTCACCATCCAGATGATCTACAAGGGCATCATCCCCTTCGTCCTGCTGCAGCTCATCGGCCTCGGGCTCTGCATCCTCTTCCCCTGGCTGGTGCTGGCCCTGCCGAACGCCGTGCTCGGCTGAAACGGCGGCAGCGGCCGGGCTGCCCGACTAACCGGATGTTAAGAACCATCGCGCAAGCTGCGTGGCTATTCGTGCCACGTTCAGCGATGGTTTCATGCGCCCACGTATCCTTTGCGTCGCCGCATTATGCGTCGCCCTCGCCGCCTGCAGCGGCACGGGACCGGAGCTGAAAACTGCGGCGGACCGGCCCCTGCCGGATGGGTCGCGATCGGCCTGTGGCGGCCGCTACGAGCGAGCGGCGCCGGTCGAGGTCCGGGCCGACGCCACGCCATTGGACTCCATTCGCCGGGCCTTCCATGCCTCGCGTGTCTGGGGGGTGGCGGAGAACGTCCGCCTCGTGGCGGAGGCGGCGCATCGACAGCCGGCACTGGCGGTGCGCTACCCAGGGGCTCCGTGGCACCCTCGAGCGCTGCTCCCAGGGGCGGCGCCGGCTTCGTCAGCAGCTCCGGGCTCGCGACAGGCGTCGAGGCGGCCTGTCTCAGCTATCGCCTGCGCTTCGCCGAGGAATTCGCTTTCGCCAAAGGCGGCAAGCTGCCGGGTCTCTTCGGTGGCGACGGGCCGGTCGGCGGTGCCGCGGCCGATGCCGGGTTCTCGACCCGGCTGATGTGGCGGGAAGGGGGGCGGGGCGAGCTCTATGCCTATCTGCCGGATCGCGGCGTCGCCCACGGCCTCAGCCTCGGGCGGGGTGCGTGGCGATTCCCGGTCGGGCGGTGGGTCGAGGTCGAGCAGGAGATCGTGCTGAACGACCCCGGGGCCAGGAACGGCGTGGCCCGGGTCTGGATCGGGGGCGAGCTGCGCCTGGAGGCACCGGGGCTCGTCTTTCGCCATGCCGCGGATGTGCGCATCGAGGGGCTCATGTTCTCGACCTTCTTCGGTGGCCGCGACCCCGCCTGGGCCTCGCCCAGGGACCAGGAGGCGCTGTTCGCCGACTTCGCCATCCATCTGCCGGCGGACAGCGGCTGGACGACGGCACGGGCACCACTCGAAACGGCCAACGCGCAGTCGCTTGCGCCCGGCTCGGGATCCCTGGTCACCACCGCCTTGCCGAAGATCACCGGCGGGAGCCTGCGTCCTGGACAGCGCTCCTGAATTCCAGGGTCATCAGGATGCCCCGTTGCTGCGGTCGCAGATCGTACTTGCCGCGAAGCTCCCGCGCGATCGTCTGCGATACCTTCAGTCCCAGGCCGGGGCGCAGGGGCGTTGACGGCTCGGGCAGGCCGACACCGTCATCCTGGTAGGAGACGCGCACCGCGCCGTTCTCCTCGCCCCTCCTGATGCCGACGCGTAGCGAGCCGGGCTGGCCGTCCGGGAAGCCGTGCTTGATCGAGTTGGAGATGCACTCGTTGATCAGGGTCCCCAACGCCACGGCTTCGGCGGAGGAGACCTGCATGCTCTCCAGATCGAAGTGTGGAGTCACATTGTCCGGCATGTTGGATGCGAAAATCGGCCGTAATCCCGCGAAGAAGTCGTGCAGGTCGATCACCGGGCCGGCCTCGGTCCTGTACAGGACCTCATGCAGGCTGGCCGTAGCCTCGATCCGTGCCTGAATGGACAACAGCAGGTCGGAGGCCGTTCCGTCGGGCAGACCCCGGCCCATGAGGCGCACATAGGAGGCGAGGGACTGCAGTGAGTTCTTGACGCGATGGTCGACCTCCTGGCGAAGCAGGGCGGCGTGCCGGAGCGACTTCCGCAAGTCGAGACGCGCCATGACCTGCCGTGCCAGGACACGGAGCGTGTCGCGCTGCAGCCCCGTCAACGACTTCGGCTCGTAGTCGAGTACGCAGAGCGTCCCGAGCGGCAGCCCGTCACCGGTCCGCAGCAGGGCGCCGGCATAGAAGCGCAGGCCCGGATCGCCACAGCACAAGGGATTGTCGATCATTCGCGGGTCGAGCAGCGTGTCGCCGATCTCGACGAACTCCTCTTCGAGGATCACATGCGAGCAGATGGAGGTCGCGAGCGGCGTTTCCCGCACGCCCAGGCCGACTTCCGCCTTGAACCACTGACGTTCGGCGTCGATGAAGTTGATGACCGAGATCGCCGTCCCGCAGGTCGCGGCGGCAAGCGCCACGATCTCGTCGAACTCCGCTTCCTGGGGCGTGTCCAGGATCTCGAAGGAATAGAGCGCTTTGAGCCGCTCTTCCTGCTGCGGATGGGGCTTGGCGACTGCCACCTGACCGATCCCTCATCTGGTTGCCGTGGCCGCGCCCCGAGGGGGCGCCGGGAAACTGCCCGATGACCGCGTCGCAATCAAGGCGGCGCGCCCGGCGCGAGGCGGGCTCATGACGCTCGCGTGTCGCCCCGCAGGTTGAGCCAGATGCCGAGGAAGACGACCGCGGCGCCGATGAACGTCCAGGGGACGATCGGCTCGCCGTAGAGGAGGAGGCCGACCACCGCGATCATCGGCAGCCGGGCGTAGTCCATCGGCAGCACCACCACGGCGTCCGCGGCAGCGAGCGCCCGCGTCAGGCAGTAATGCGCGCTGAGCCCGGCGACGGCGACACCCGTGATCGCCGGCGACTGGTCCCAGGTCATCGGCGCCCAGAGCGGGATGGCGAACGGCAGGCAGAGCAGGGTCTGCACCGCGCACATCCAGAAGAGGATGCCCCAGGGCCGGTCGGTGCCGAGCAGCTTCTTGGTCAGCGCGTTGGTGATGCCGAAGGAGACGGCGGCGGCGAGGATGGCGAAGATGGCCGGGTCGAACGCGCCGAAGCCGGGCCGCACGATGATCAGCACGCCGACGAACCCCAGCGCCATGGCGAACTTGCGGTTGCGGCTGAGCCGTTCGCCGAGCAGCAGCACCGCGGTGAGCGCACCCCAGATGGGCGAGGTGAACTCGACGGCGAAGACGATCGCCAGCGGCAGCCAGGCGATGGCGACGATCCAGAGCACCTGGCCGATGAAATGCACCGAATGCCGGATCAGCTGCGTGACGGGCTGGGCGGAGCGCAGCACGGTCGGGTCGGTGCGGGCGACGAGGAGGCCGATGAAGGCGACACCGAAGAGGTTGCGCATCAGGAGGATCTGGAAAGGGCTCATGACGGAAGTGAGCTCGCGTGCCGCCACGGCCATGACGCTGAACGAGACCATCGAGCCGAGCATCCAGCCGGCGGCGCGCAATGTCGGGCGGGCGTTCTCCACCATGCGAAATGCGCGGTCCTGTCGGCCGCCGGTCAGTCCACCTGGGGGATGGCGAGCCGCTCGACCACGGGCTCGGGAAGGTTCGGGCGGGGGGCGTTGCGGACCAGCTCGCGATAGACGGCGATGGTGCGCCTGGCACTCTGCTCGGTGCCGTACTCGCGCGTCACGAAGGAGCGGGCGCGCTCGGCGAGGCGCTCCAGCGTCGGCTTCTCCATGGCGAGCGCCCGGTCGAGCGACCAGGCCAGCTCGTCGATGTCGTCGGGCGGCACGAGCCAGCCGGTGGCGGCCGGCAGCACCGCCTCGCCGAGGGCGCCGACATTGCCGAGGATCACGGGCTTGCCCATCGCCTGGGCCTCGATCGCCGGGACGGCATCGATGTCGGTGGCTTCGGCCGCGGCCGGCA
>CAZGUW010000114.1:0-13798 GCA_964528705.1 uncultured Geminicoccaceae bacterium | reverse complement strand
GGCGACGGCGAGATTCCGGGCGAGATTGCCGCCGTCGACCACGGGTCGTCCCCGGCCGTCTAGCCGGGCGTCCCAGCCGCCACCGATCAGCAGGCCGCCCGAGGCCGTCTGCTTGAGGGTCAGCTTGTCGCCGGCGAAGTAGACGAGGTGCGGGACGAGAGCGGCGACGGGCTCGGTGATGCTCGCCTGGATGGGCTCGCCCCAGAGCGGCAGGTCGAGGCCGAGGAGCTTCGCGGTGGCACCGGCCGCCGCCCCGGTGGCGATGACGACGCGGCTGGCGTCGAGCGCACCCCTCGGTGTCTCGAGGCGGTAGCCCGACCCCGCCTCGGCGATGGCGTTGACCGGGGTGAAGGGGTGGAGCAGGGCGCCCTTTTGCCGTGCGGCGGCGGCGAAGGCGGGGCCGGCGAGGAGCGGACTCGCCTTGCCCTCCTCGGCACAGAAGGCGGCACCTGCGAGATTCGGTGCGAGATAGGGGGCGACCGCGCGGAGTTCGTTTCGGTCGAGGAGGTGCGAATCGAGCCCGAGGCTGCGTTCGAGCGCCACCTTGCGGGCCATGGCAGCGAGCTGCGTTTCGTCTTCGGCGACCAGCAGGCCGCCCTTCAGGCTGACCTCGAGCGGCGTGCCGAGCTCGGCCTCGAGGCCGCGCCAGAGCGCGATCGAGGCGGCGAGGAGGCGGGTGGTGGAGGCGAAGCCCCGGACCCAGGCCTCGCCCGCCTCGAGGAAGGGCTCCATCGGGATCTGGGCGTGCAGGCTGCCGGAATTCGCGCCGGATGCCATGGCCGCGAGGTCGCCGGCCTCCAGCACCGCCACCGCCACGCCGCGCCGCGCCAGCTCGAAGGCCACCGCACAGCCGGCGATGCCGCCGCCGATGATGGCGGTGTCGATCCGTGCGGGAAGCGCTTCGGGCAAGGGCGGTTCGCTTTGCAGTCCGGGCAGGGTCATACTATCGTTTGTGCGCCATACGAACGGTTGTTTGCAGATCGGCGCCCCATACCGGGTGCCGCTGGAGGAGGGAAGGAATGGCCGATCTCAAGCTCGCGGCGAGCACGTTCTCCTATATCTACACGGAGAACGGGCTCGAGGCGTCGCTGCATCTCGCGGACATGGGCTTCGAAGCGATCGAGATGATCGTCTTCGCCCCGCATTGCTGGCCGCCGCTGCTCTCGGCCACGGAGCGCAAGGCATATCAGGAGCAGTTCAGCGCCCGTGGGCTCGAGCTCTCCTCCTTCTGCTACCCGCTCCTCGACAACAACCCGAACGCGCCGGACGCGCTGATGCGGCGCTACACGCTCGACCGCTACCGCGAGCACATCGATCTCGCGGCGGAGTGGGGCTGCCCCTACGTGGTCGCCATCCCGGGGCCGGTGAACAGCCTGATCGACCCGCCCTACGAGTGGATGCTGGACTGGTTCGTCGAGGGCGTGAAGGAGCTCGTGGCGCATGCCAAAGGTACCGGCGTCGAGATCCTGATCGAGAACGTGCCCTTCACCTTCCTGCCGACCGTCGACGACATGCTGAAGGTGCTGGATCTCGTGGGCGAGCCCTCGGTCGGCGTGAATTTCGACGTCTGCAACTCGGCCTTCATCAAGGAGGACCCGGCCGCGGCCATCAGGAAGCTCGGGCCCTTGTGCAAGAACGTCCACATCTCCGACAGCGGCTTCGACGTCTTCAAGCATTACGGGCTCGGCAAGCCGGGCGGCATCGTCGACCCGGCGCCGGTCGCCGAGGCGCTTCGCGCCATCGGCTATGAGGGCTATACGGTCCTCGAAATCATCGCCAACAAGGTCCTGCCGGACAGCACGCCGGACGAGGACTTCCTGACGAGCCACGCCATTCTCCGCCAGCACGGCTGGGCGGATCTGCGGAAACAGGGGTGACATGTACGGCAACGAGTTTCGCGGCAGCTACACGGTTCAGGTAACGCCCTTCACGGCGGACGGCAGCGCCATCGACGAGGCGGCGCAGCGCCGCTTCGTCGACTGGCAGATCGCCGAGGGCGTGCCGGGCCTCATCATCCTCGGCACGTCGGGCGAGTTCCTCGCCGTCAGCGATGCCGAGCGGACGCGGCTGATCGAGGTGACGGTCGACCAGGCGGCCGGGCGCATCCCCATCCTGGTCGGCACGATGAACGCGCACACGCCGACGGCCGTGCGCTACTCGAAGGAGGCGGAGCGGCTCGGCGCCAAGGGGCTGATGATCGTCCCGCCCTACTACTACACGCCGACCGAGGACGAGATCTTCAATTACTACAAGGCGATATCGGAAGCGGTCACCATTCCGATCATGCTCTACAACAACCCCTTCACCTCGAATGTCGACATGAAGCCGGCGCTCGTGGCGAAGCTCACGAAGGCCTTCGACAACATCCGCTACATCAAGGAAGCGAGCATGGATGTCGGCCGGGTCTTCGACATCGTCGAGGCCACCGAGGGCGTGATGAACGTCTTCGCCGGAGAGCGGATCGTCGAGAGCTACCTTCTGGGTGCCGTCGGCTACGTCAACCCGTTCGGCAACTACATCCCGGGCCCGTCGTCCCGGATCTGCGACCTGCTCACCGAGGGCAAGGTCGAGGAGGCCAAGGCCATCCAGCGGCACATCTCGGTGATCGAGCATACCATCGCCGAGGGCCATCCGACCTGGGGCCACCAGTGCTACTCGAAGGCGCTGGCCGCACTCGTCGGCTATCCCATGGGCGACGTGCGGCCGCCGCTCACCAGCTTCGCCTCGCTCGGCCAGGAGGGGCGGGACCGGCTGGAGAAGCTCCGGCGGGTCATGCAGGATCTGGGCGTGCTGCCGGCCGAGGCCGCGGAATGACGGAGGGCACCACACCCCACCTCTTCCGCCCCTTCACCCAGCGCGGCCTGACCTTCAAGAACCGGGTCTGCGTCTCGCCGATGTGCCAGTACCATGCGGTCGACGGGAAGATGACCGACTGGCACTACGACCACCATGTCCGCTTCGCCATGGGCGGCGCCGCGGTCGGCATGGTCGAGGCCACCGGCGTGACACCGGAGGGCCGGATCACGCATGGCTGCACCGGCCTCTGGGAGGACGGCCAGATCGCCCCGATGGCGCGGGTGGCGGCGGCCTACAAGCGCTATGACTGCGTGCCGGCGATCCAGATCGGCCATGCCGGGCGCAAGGCGAGCTCGGCCAGGCCCTGGGACGGGGCGCACCCGCTGGGGCCGGACGAGGACCCCTGGCAGACCATAGCGCCCAGCGCCATTCCGACCCGCGAGGGCTGGCATATACCGAAGGCAATGGACGAGGGCGATTTCGCCCGGATCAGGAATGCCTTCAGGGACGCAGCGAAGCGGGCGCTCGCGGCCGGCTTCGAGGTGGTCGAGCTGCACGGTGCGCATGGCTACCTGCTGCACAGCTTCCTCTCGCCGCTCAGCAACCGGCGCAACGACGCCTATGGCGGCGATCTCGAGGGACGCATGAAGTTCCCGCTCGAAGTCGCTGCCGCCGTTCGCGAAGTCTGGCCGGAGAACCTGCCGCTCTGGTACCGGGTTTCGGCGCAGGACGGGGTCGAGGGCGGGCTCGAGATCCCCGACACGATCGAGCTCGTGAAGCGGCTGAAGGCGCTCGGCATCGATCTCGTCGACTGCTCCTCGGGCGGCATCGCCGGCAGCCCGAGCCTCGCCACGGTCCACCCCGGACCGGGCTTCCAGGTGCCGTTCGCCGATGCCATCCGCAAGGGTGCCGACATCCCGACCATGGCCGTCGGCTTCATCACCGAGGCCGAGCAGGCCGAGGCGATCCTGGCCGAGGGCAAGGCGGACATGATCGCCATCGCCCGCGAGCATCTGGCGGACCCGGTCTGGGCCTACCGCGCGGCGCTGAAGCTCGGCGCACCGGAGGCGCATGCCCTGCTGCCGCATCTCTATCACTGGTATCTCGAGCGGCGGTCGCAGCTGAAGCGGGCCTGACGGGTCAGGCGAAGAAGAGGTAGATGCCGCCGAGCACGACGACTGCGGCGATGGTGGAGACCGCCAGGACGTAGCGCAGGTTCTTGTGCTCCGCCTGGCGGGCCTCGGTCTTGTCGACGATCTTCGGCATGGTGGGTCCTTCTGCGGTTGCTGTCACAGGAAGTCCTACGGGCCGGATGCCGTTCCGGTTCCCTCGCCGGCGAAATAGCTCAGCGGATGTAGCTGGCGCCGTTGACGTCGAGCGTGGCGCCGCTGAGGTGGCGCGCACGGCCGCTGGCGAGGAAGGCCGTGCATTCGGCGACATCGGCCGGCGGCACCCATTCCCCCATGGCGAGGGTGGCGGTGACCTTGTCCTCGCCGCCCTGCATGGCGGCGAAGTCCTCGGACATGCGGGTGCGGACGACGCCCGGGGCGACGATGTATGCCAGGACGTTCTCCCTGGCGTAGCCGCGGGCGATGGTCTGGGTCATCGCCTTGACCGCGGCCTTTGAGGCCGAATAGGCGGCGAGGTCGGGATTGCCGCTGCCGCGCTGCGCCGCCCAGGAGGAGATGGTCACGAGCACGCCGCCGCCGACTTCGCGGAAGTGGTTGACGGCGTGGCGGGTGAGCCGGGCCGGGGCGGTGACGTTGACGGCGAGGGTCGCGGCCCAGACTTCATCCCACTCGGCCTGGCTGGCATCGAAGCCGGCGTGGGTCAGCATGAGGGCGGCGTTGTTGACCAGCACGTCGATGCGCCCGTGCCAGGCGAGCGCCTCCTGCCAGAGCCCGTCGACGGCGATCGGGTCCTTGAAGTCGGCCTGCACCAGGAGGGCGTCGCCGTCGGCGACCGCTGCCTCGGCGCCGGCGCGGTCGCCGCCATACTGGGCGACGAGCGACGCCCCCTCGCGCAGCAGCACGGCCGCCGTCGCCGCACCGATGCCCATCGAGGCGCCGGTCAGCCGCACCACCTTGCCGACGAGCATGCCCATGGTCGCCCTTCCTTCCGCTTGGCGAAGACCCGTCGTCGTGCGAACGGTTGTGCGCAACACTCGAGCCCCTGTCGAGGAGGGCGCGCATGAACGGACCCGAGCCTACGGGCCGCCACCCTATTCCGGGCGAGCCTTCGATGGTCTTCTTCAAGGGCATCGTCGCCAACCCGCAGATCGAGGTCGGCGAATACACCTACTACCACGACTTCGACGACCCCGCAGGCTTCGAGCGGAACGTCCGCTATCTCTTCCCGTTCGGCGGCGACCGGCTGGTCATCGGTCGCTTCTGCTCGATCGCGTCGGGGGCGACGTTCCTGATGAATGGCGGCAATCACGCGCTCGACGGTCTCTCGACCTACCCCTTCGGCATCTTCGGCCAGGGCTGGGAGGGTGCCATGCCGGAAACCTGGCCTTCGAAGGGCGACCTCGTCGTCGGCAGCGATGTCTGGATCGGCTACCGGGCGACGCTGCTGGCCGGGGTGACGGTCGGCCACGGGGCCGTCGTGGGTGCCATGAGTGTCGTGACGGCAGACGTTCCGCCATATGCCATCGTGGCCGGCAATCCGGCCCGCGTCATTCGCCATCGCCAGCCGCCGGACGCGATTGCGCGTCTTCTGGCGCTCGCCTGGTGGGACTGGCCGGTCGAGCGGATCACGCGCCATGCGAGGCTCATCGCCAGGGGCGACGTCTCGGCCCTCGAGGCGGCCATCGCCGCGGAGGAAGCGGCATGAATGCCGATGCAGCCTGGCGCGAGCTAACGGACCGGCAGGCCATCGGCGAGCTGATCCACGCCTATTGCTGGCATTTCGACATGAACGAGCCCGAGGCGCTGGCGGCACTCTTCACCACGGATGCGCGCATCGACTACGGCCCCGAGTTTCCCGATCTCCAGGGCCGGGCGGCGATCGAGCAGGCGGTCGCCAAGGGCCTCCGGACGCTCTTCGCCGCCACCAGCCACCATGTCTCGAACATCCGGATTACCTTCGACGGGCCGGACGAGGCTGGTAGCGACTGCTACCTCTACGCTTGGCACCGCTACCTGGACGGCCGGCCGGAGAGCGAGCTCTGGGGGCGCTATCGTCATCGATTCGCGCGGACGTCGGATGGCTGGCTAATCGCCGAGCTGGTGCTGTCCGCCGCCGGCAGCCGGAATTTTCACCGCGCCACCATGCACGGCATCGGCCGGCGGCCCGGTGGCGTGCAGGAGGGGAACGAATGAGCGGGCGATTCGCCGATCGGGTGGTGCTGCTGACCGGGGCCGCCGGCGGCTTCGGGCAGGCGATCGCCAAGGCGTTTGCCGCCGAAGGGGCAAGGCTGGCGCTGATCGTGCGTCGGTCCGAACAGTTGACGGCGGCGTCGGGACTCGTCGTCGCTGCCGACCTCTCGGACTCCAGCGCGCTTGGCAAGATCGTCGAGGCGGTGATCGAGCGCTACGGCCGGCTCGACGTGCTGGTCAACAATGCCGGCGTGGCGCCGCGGCTCGGGCTCGACAACGCGACGCCCGAGGCCTGGCGGGCCGCCTTCGCCGTCAATCTCGATGCGGCCCTGTTCCTCACCCAGGCCGCGGCCCCGCATCTGGCCGCGACCAACGGCTCGATCGTCAACATCGCCTCGGAGATGGGCCGCCTCGCCAGCCCGGCGTCGATTGCCTACAGCGTTTCCAAGGCCGCCCTGATCCAGCTCACCCGCTGCACCGCCCTGGCGCTGGCCAAGGACGGAGTGCGGGTCAATGCGATCGCGCCCGGTCCGGTGGACACACCCATGCTGCGCCACTCGATCGCCCAGCGCGGCCTCGGGCTCGACGAGGGGCTGGCGCAATACGCGGCCCGGGTGCCGCGCGGTCGGCTGGGTTCGGTCACGGAAGTGGCGCGCGCGGTCCTCTATGTCGCTTCGCCGGACGCGGACTATATGACTGGAGCAGTGCTCGCCATGGACGGCGGCACGACGGCCGGACAGGCCTGATCATAACGCATGGGGAGCAATGCCATGGCCGACAAGGTCGATGTGAAGTACCGCACCGATGCCACCGCCACCGGCGGCCGCGAGGGTCATTCGAAGACCGCCGACGGCAAGGTGGACGTGAAGCTCAGCACGCCGAAGGAGCTGGGCGGTGGCGGTGGCGCAGGCACCAATCCCGAGCAGCTCTTCGCCGCCGGCTATTCGGCCTGCTTCCTCGGCGCGGTTCGCTTCGTCGCCGGCAAGGAGAAGGTGACGATCCCGGACGATGCCACGGTCAGGGCCGAGGTCGGCATCGGCCCGCGCGAGGACGGCACCGGCTTCGGCCTCGAGGTGGCGCTGACCCTGAAGGTGCCCGGCATGGACCGGGCGCAGGCCGAGGAGCTCATGCAGAAGGCGGACGTGGTCTGCCCCTACAGCCATGCCACGCAGGGCAACATCAAGAAGACGCTCTCGGTCGCCTGAGGCGACGGGGCCGGACCCGAAGGGCGGGCCAGGGCGCCGAGGCGCAGGCCCGTCCGATCGGCCGTCGCGCCGGGTTCAGCCGGCGAGAGCGTGGAGAATGCGCGCCCAGGAGCGCATGCCCTTCTGGAAGCTCCGGAGGTCGTATTTCTCGTTCGGGCTGTGGATCCGGTCGTCATCGAGGGCGAAGCCGGCGAGCACCACGTCCATGCCGAGCTTCCCCTTGAGCTCGGCCGTGACCGGGATCGAGCCGCCGCCGCCGATGAAGACCGCCGGCCGGCCCCATTCGTCGCCGAGCGCGTCACGGGTGCGGGCGAAGGCCGGGTCGTCGATCGGGAAGCGGATGGCGCGGCCCGAGCCGTGCTCATGGAACTCGACCTTGCAGTCGGCCGGCACGCGCTCCTTGACGAAGGCGCGGAAGGCATCCCGGATCTTGTGCGGCTCCTGGTCGAAGACGAGGCGGAACGAGATCTTGGCCGAGGCTTTCGACGGGATCACCGTCTTGAAGCCCTCGCCCTGGTAGCCGCCGCCCATGCCGTTGACCTCGCAGGTCGGCCTCGACCAGGTCATCTCGAGCACCGAGCGGCCCTTCTCGCCCGCCGGGATCGAGAGGCCGACGGCGCCGAGGAAGGCGCTGGCATCGAAGTCCAGGCTCTCCCAGTCGCGGCGGAGCGCTTCGGGCAGCTCCGGCACACCGTCGTAGAAGCCCGGGATGGTGACGCCGCCCGAGGCGTCGCGGAGATCGGCGATGATCCGGGCGAGCACGTGGTTGGGGTTGGTCGCGGCCGAGCCGTAGAAGCCCGAATGCAGATCGCGGTCGGCAGCGGTGATGACGATCTCCTCGCCGCAGAGCCCCCTCAGCATGGTGTTGATGGCGGGGGTCTCGGGATTCCAGAGCCCGGTGTCGCAGATCAGGCCGATATCGGCCCCGAGCTCGTCCGCGTGCGCCTCGAGGAAGGGCGGCAGGTTGACGCCGCCGGATTCCTCCTCGCCCTCGAGCAGGACGGAAAGAGCCATCGGCAGCCGGCCGGTGACGTGCTTCCAGGCGCGGCAGGCCTCGACGAAGGTCATCACCTGGCCCTTGTCGTCGGAGGCGCCGCGGGCGCGGATGACGCGGCTGCCGTCGGCGCGGGTCTGGATGAAGGGCTCGAACGGGTCGTGCTCCCAGAGCTCGATCGGGTCGACCGGCTGGACGTCGTAATGGCCGTAGAAGAGGGCGGAGGCGCCGCCGGCCGAGCGGTCGTGGGCGACGACGATGGGATGGCCGGGCGTGGTCCGGGCACTCGCCTCGAAGCCGATGGAGCGGAGGTCCTCGACCAGCCAGTTCGCGGTCGCGCGGCATTCCCCGGCATAGGCCGAATCGGTCGAGATCGACTTGATGCGCAGGAGCGTGAAGAGGCGCTCGAGCGCCGCATCCTGATCCTCGTCGATGCGGGCGAGGACGGCTTCGAGTTCGGACATGGCGGGCCTCCGGTGCAAGTCGTTGTGCCACCGCGGCCGAAGCCCGGCGGCGGGTTCAGCAGGTACCAGCCGACCGGCATGAGCGTCCAGCCAGCGGACAGGTCAATCCTTGCGGGCTCGCCTGTCTAGCCCGCGAACGTGGCGATCACCTCGTCCACCGTCTGCACCCGGCAATAGCCGCCGAAGGCCTGGAGCGCGCCGGCATGGCGCTCGGCCGAGTAGGTGGCGCAGGCGTCCTCGGCGCAGACGACATAGTAGCCCTTGTCCGCCGCATCGCGCACCGCCATGTCGACGCACTGGTCGGTGAGGAAGCCGCCGACGATCAGGTTCTCGATGCCGAGATTGCGCAGCACGTAGTCGATGGCGGTCGAGTTGAAGACGCCGGACGAGGTCTTGGGCAGGACGATCTCGTCGCCCTCGGGGGCGACTGCCGGGATGACCCGGGCGAGCGGCGAGCCTTTGGGCACCAGGATGCCCGAGAGCTTGTGGTCGAGCGAGCGGTCGCGGCCGTCCGCCGTCAGTGCCTCGATGACCGTGTAGAGGACCTCGCAGCCGCGTTCGCGCGCGGCGGCCAGCAGGCGCTGCTGCGCGGGGAGGGCGCGGTCGTGGATCATGCGCCAGTAGTCGGGCTTTTCCTCTTCGTATGCCGGCACCACCTCGGAGAGCTGGACGTCGACCAGGAGGACCGCCGTCCGTTTTGGCTCGAGGCGGCGGTCGCGCGGCAGGCGCTCGTTGTCCATGGCGTCAGTAGACCCGGCTGTAGGCGTCGCAGAGGGCGACGTGGTCGTAGTCATGGAGCCCCGCCCATTCGCTCCGCTTCATGGCGAGGTAGCAGGACCAGAAATCGGGCGCGGCCCAGCCCATGGCGACCTCGTCGGCGGCGAGCGCATCGAGGGCCGCGGCCAGGTCCGCCGGCAGTGGCCGCACGCCCAGTTCCGCACAGGCGGCGGCGTCGAGATCGGCCGGGTCGGTGTCGACCAGCGGCGGGGCCGGCAGGTTCGCCTCCAGCCCGGCAAGGCCGGCCCGGACCAGGGCACCGAGCGCGAGGTAGGGCGAGGCGGTGGCATCGGCGGCGCGGTATTCGAGGTGGTGGCCCGCGGCCGGGTCGCGGCCGGCGCGCGTCGAGGGGCAGATGCGGATGGTGGCCTCGCGGTTCTGCCGGCCGAGGCAGGCGAACGCCGTGGCCCAGTGATGCGGCTTGAGGCGGAGATAGGAGACGACGGAAGGCGCGGTCAGGGCGACCAGCGCATCGGCATGGCGGAGCACGCCGGCGGCGAAGGCGGCGGCGGGTGCGGCGAGCTCGCCCGGGCCCTCGGCATCGTAGGTGACCGGCCGGCCCTTCAGGTCGGTGAAGCTGAAGTGGATGTGGACGCCGTTGCCCACGGCGTCGGGCCTGACCTTGGGGGCGAAGGTGGCGCGCCGGCCCTGCCGCTCGGCCACGTCGCGGACCACCTCGCGGAAGACGACAGCGCGGTCGGCGGCGGTGAGCGCCGGAGCCGGGGAGAGCGGGATCTCGAACTGGCCCTGGCCGAATTCCGGCAGCACCATCTCGGGCGGCACGCCGGCGGCGCGCAGGGCGGTGGCGATGGCCGTCACCACCGTCTCCTCCCGGCGAAACGCGCGCATCGAGAACCCCGGCGCCGGCGCCAGGTCGCCGAGCAGGGTGAACTCGTGCTCGAAGGCGACGGAAAGCCCGAGCCCGAAGCGTTCTTCGAGATCGGCGAGCGCTGCCTTGAGGAAGGAGCGGGCGCAGCAGGACCAGGGGGCGCCGTCGAGGGTCTGGATGTCGGCGAGGAAGAAGTGCCAGGGCGGCCGGCCCGCGTCGTCGACGATCCGCACCTCGGTCGTGGGATCCGGCATCAGCCGGAGATCGCCCGAGGCACCGAACGGGTTGCCCTCGCCGATGACGTCGAAGGCGTTGAGCGCCTGGTCGGCCGGGACCCAGCCGCAACCGGTCTCGAGGAAGGCCGGCAGGTTGCGGACCGGCACCCCGCGGCCGCGCACCAGGCCGGAGAAGTCGCTGGTGGCGAAGAAGGCGATGCTTTCGGGGTTGTCGTGCATGGCGGCACTCTTTCAGGGCTGGCCGGGCGGAGCCGGCGGCTCGAGGCTTTGGACCGCGCGGAGCAGGAGATCGGCCCAGCGGGCCTGGCCAGCCTCGTCGGCGATCAGGTCCTGGCGGATCTCGACGAGCACGGCGGGCCGGCCGCGCGCGTCGCCGTGCACCGGGATCGTATAGTCGTCCTCGTCGACGCGGTAGGGCTCGTTGAGCGCCGCCTCGATGCCGGCTTCGGTGGCGAACCAGCGCTGCAGCTCGAGCGCGAGGGACTCCGCCCGGCCGTGGAGGAAGCCGAGCTGCCAGGGGCGTACCTGCTCCTTGTAGACGGGCGTGAAGCTGTGAATGGCGAGGAGCCCTGCGCGACCGCCCACGGCTTCGGCCACCCGGTCCTGGAAGGGCCGCCAGATCGCCTTCTCGCGGGCGAGGCGGGCTTCGGGGTCGAGGCCCAAATTGCCCGGGATCACCGTGGCCTCGCTGATCTCGGGAATGAAGCTCGGCCGGGTCGGCGGGCGGTTGCAGTCGACGACGAGGCGCGAATAGGGCTGGTGCACCAGCTCGGCATCTAGGGCGCCGGCGAGCCTGCGGGCGACGGCGAGTGCCCCGATGTCCCAGGCGATGTGCCGCTCGAAGGCGGCCGTCGGCAGGCCGAGATCACCAAGCGCCCGGGGCAGCCGCCGGCCGCCATGCTCGCAGGTGAGCAGCCACGGGCTGGTGCCTGTCGGGTTCTCGTGCACGAAGGGGGCGGGTTCGTCGGAGTCGAGCAAGGGGCGGTGCCTCGGTGGGGGCGCTGGTCAGTGCGGACCGGTCTATCAGACGCCCGTTGGGGAAGGGAGGCCCCTGACAACCGGTGTTCGACGCCTTGACAGGCTTCTTCGCACTTGCACTATCCGGACAACCGACCGCATGCCGCACAACCGGGCGCGAGCAGTGCTGTTTGCCGCAGGTGCCCGGCGGCGCAACCTGGGAGAGGGAACGATGCGCGACATCCGCCGCCTGCAGCAGCTCGCCGCGAGGAACCCCGTGCGCGACATGGGGCTGCGCTCCATGGCGATGACCCGCCGCCGCCTGATGGCGGGCCTGGGCGCCGCCGGTACCCTCGCCGCCGCGGGCCCGAGGCTGGTGCTGGCGCAGGACCGGCCGCTGGCGCTGCTCACCTGGGACGCCTACGCCGATCCGCGGCTGCTCGACCTCTGGCAGGAAAAGACGGGCGAGACGCTGAAGACGGAGATCCACATCTCCGACCCGACCTCGGTCAACCGGCTGCGCGCCGGCGAGACCTCGGTCTGGGACTTCATCAACATCAACAACCCCTGGGCCCGCACCCAGCTCTGGCCCGAAGGGCTGATCCGCGAGCTGCCGCAGGACCGCTTCCAGCCGCTCTACGACGCGATGATGCCGAAGTTCGCCCCGCCCTATCACTGGGCGATGAGCGATGACGGCGAGCATCTGCTGGGCGTCGTGCAGCGCTACGAGACCTTCGACTTCGTTGTGAACTCGGACGTCATCTCGCCCGAGCTCGCCAAGGACGAGGGCTGGGACCTCTTCAACAACCCCGATTTCAGCCAGCGCTACGGCATCCTCGCCTACGAGGACTGGAACGTCATGGACATCTGCATGGGTGCCGGTGTCCATCCCTTCAAGCCGAAGTCCGGGGAGGACATCGCGAAGTTCGAGGCGACGGCGAAGCGCTGGATCGACAATGCCAAGCTGATCACCACCGACTTCGTCCAGCTCAATCTCGGCATCATCAACGGCGAGATCGACCTCTACTTCACCGGCGGCACCTACACGACGACGAGTGCGCGGCTCGAGGGGGTCTCGAACCTCCATGCCATCACACCGTCGAGCGGGCCGGCCGACGGCAAGGGCGGCATCAACTGGATCGAGCTGAACTCGGCGGTGGCCAACCCGAACGAGCATCCGCACGCCCTCGACTTCCTCGAGTGGATCACCGACGTCGAGCCCGCCTGGATCGTCGCCCACGGCAACGGTAACCTGCAGCCGGTCTCGCAGATGGCCAATCCCGCGCTCTTCGAGAAGTTCACGAGCGAGGAGCTCGAGGCGCTGCAGTGGGACGAGTTCGACGAGCGCATCGCCAATGCCGTCGAGTTCGACATCGTGCCCGACTACGACCGGCTCTACGATATCTACTCGGCCGCCATGCGGACCCGTCAGTAGGCGACGCCCGTGCCGGTTGCCGCGGCGGACGCCGGGCCGATCCTCTCGCTGATCGGCCTGACGCGCCGGTTCGGCGAGATCGCCGCGGTCGACGACATCGACCTCGAGATCGAGGACGGCGAGTTCTTCACCATCGTCGGCCCCTCGGGCAGCGGCAAGTCGACGCTGTTGCGGATCCTCGCCGGGCTCGAGCGGGTCGACAGCGGTGCCGTGCTGCTGCGCGGCCGGGCGATCACCGACGTGCCGGCCAACCGGCGGCCGACCGCCATGGTCTTCCAGTCGCTGGCGCTCTTCAATCACAAGACGGTCGGTGAGAACATCGAGTTCGCGCCGAAGATGCGGGGCGTCGATCCCAAGGCGCGCCGTGCCCGGGCACTCGAGCTCATGGACCTCGTGCGCCTGCCCGAGGCCTATTACGACAGGCCGGTGACGCGCTGCTCGGGCGGCGAGCGGCAGCGCGTGGCGCTGGCCCGGGCGCTGGCCTCCGATCCCGAGATCCTCTTCTTCGACGAGCCACTCTCGGCGATCGACTACCGGCTGCGGAAGATGCTCGAGGTCGAGCTCAAGGACCTGCACCGGGAGACCGGCAAGACCTTCGTCTACATCACCCACAGCCTCGAGGAGGCGATGGTGATGTCCGACCGGATCGCCATCATGCGCGAGGGCAAGTTCGAGCAGATCGCGGTTGCCGACGAGATCTATGCCCGCCCCGTCAGCCGCTTCGTCGCCGAGTTCATGGGCGAGGTGAACCTCTTCTCGGTCGAGGGCTCGGCCGAGGGCGGCCT
>CAZGUW010000113.1:0-13879 GCA_964528705.1 uncultured Geminicoccaceae bacterium | reverse complement strand
GGATCGCCCCGCGGATCGCCCGACGGATCGCCCGGCAGATCGGCGGCGGCGCGCTGGCACTGCGCCAGGATCATGATGGCGATCGCGTAGGCCTCCTCGCCGGTCGCCACCGCCGGCACCCAGATCCGCACCTCGCGCCCGGCATCGAGCTCGGCCGCCAGGGCCGGCACGATGAGACGCTCGAGGGCCTCGAGCACCTCGCCGTCGCGCAGGAACGTGGTCCCGCCGATCAGCAGGTCCTGATAGAGCGCCTCCTTCTCGTCCTCGTCATCGGTCACCAGCTCGGCATAGTCCTCGATCTGGTCGAAGCCGCGCAGCATCATCCGCCGCCGCACGCGGCGATGCACGATCCCGGCACGATAGCGCGCGAGATCGATGCCAAAGGTCGCATCCAGCGTCTCGACCAGGCGCGCCGGGAGGCTGTGCTCGGCCGGCGTGCCGCGCTCGCTCCGTGGCCGCAGCTCGACATCGAGCAAGGCCCGGGGCATCGCCTCGGGCGGCATCACGTCGCTCGTGCAGCCTGCCTCCAGCGCCGCCTTCGGCATGCTCGAGAACTTGGCGGTTGCCGGCGCCTGCACAAGCACCCGGCCACCGGCCCTGAGGATGGCCCTGGCCCCGCGGCTGCCATCGCTGCCGCTGCCCGAGAGCACCACGCCGATCGAGGCCGCCCCCTGGTCGGCGGCCAGCGAGAGGAAGAACTCGTCGATCGGGTGGTAGGCGAAGTCCCGCGCGTCACGATCGGCGAGGGACAGGGCCCCGCCCTCGATGGTCATCGTCTTGCCCGGCGGGATCAGGTAGATCGCGTTCGGCGCCGGCCGCATCCCGTCCACGACCTGCGGCAAGGCCAGCGTCGTGCGGCGGCTCAAGAGCTCGCCCATCAGGCTCTTCAGGTCCGGCGACAGGTGCTGGACGATGACGAAGGCGAGCCGGCTCGGCACCTCCACCGCGCCGAAGAACTGCTCGATCGCCTCGAGGCCGCCGGCCGAGGCGCCGATCGCCACAATTGCCTCGGGCGCCTCGGGCGGTACCGGGCTACCGGCCGGGGCGGCGTCCAGCGTGCGCTCGCCTGCCGGCATCGCCCCGGTTGCCCCCGCGTCCGCTTCCGTCGTCGACACACCCACCCCCGGGTTCGTCAAGCCACAGCCGCGAAACTAGAGCATTCGTCTGGTGATGAGAACTCCAGGAGTGAATACACGACGTTGCAACTTGCGCATCGGTTTAGGTCTCAAAAGCGTGCCTCGATCAGGTACGGGCCATCCTCGGCGAGGCCCCGGCGCAGCGCCAGCGTCAGCGCCGCCCGGTCGAGCACGGCCTCGCCCGCCACTCCCATCGCCCGGGCGAGCCCGACCCAGTCGAGCTCGGGCCGGTCGAGGCTGGTGAGGTCGCGGGCGATCGACCCGGCGTCGATGCCGGCCCGCTCCTGCTCCATCTCGAGGATGCGGTAGCGCCGGTTGGCGCAGATCACCGTGGTGACCTTCGCCCCGAGCCGCGCCTGCGACCAGAGCGCCTGCATGATGTAGGCGCCACTGCCGTCGGCCTCGAAGGCGATGACGCGCTGGTCGGGCGCCGCCACGGCGGCACCCAGCGCCATGGCGAGCCCCTCGCCGATGGCCCCGCCGGTCAGCGCCAGCTGGGTGTGCGGCAGCGCCCCCGCCGCGAACTGGCCGTAGGGTGCCGCACTGCTCACCGCGGTCACCACGACGATCGCGTCCTCGGGCTGCTCCGCCGCCAACACGGCGCCGATCACCGTCGGGTCGAGCGCCTCGCCGCCGGGATCGGCTGGTGCCACCACCTCCTGCACCGTGGCGGCGGTGCCGGCGGGCAGCTCACCCAGGAGGGCGTCCAGAGCCGCGGCAGCGTCCTCCTCGCCGTCGGCCAGATGCACGACGTCGTCCCGGCCCTCGAGATAGCGGGCCGGCTTGTCGTGATAGCCGAAGAACGAGACCGGCAGCTTGGTGCCGGCGACGATCACTGCATCGAAGCCGGCCAGGAGGTCGGCCGCCATCTCCGGGAAATAGGGCAGCCGCTGCACCCGCGGCAGACCCCGGCCGGCGGCCATCCGGGCATAGCCGACCTCGCCGATCAGCGCCGCCCCGGTCCGCTCGGCCAGCCGGCCCGCCGCCTCGAGCCCGGCGCCGAAGAGGGCCTGGCCACCGAGAAGGATGGCCGGCCGCCGGGCCGCCCCGAGGCAGCGCGCCGCCGCCTCGACCCTGCCGGCATCAACCACCGGCAGGCCCCGGGCATGCAGGGTCCGGGGTGTTGGCCTGGTCACCTGCTCGAGCTGCAGGTCGTGCGGCACGATCAGGCTGGCGACCTGGCCGCGGCCGCTGATGGCGGCGCCGAGCGCGTCGGCGAGGTCCCGGCCGAGATCGGCCGCCCGTGCCGAGCGCCGGGTCCACGTGCCGGCCCAGCCCGTGAGGCGCTCGATCTCGCTGTGCAGGGGAGCGTCGGCCGAAAGGTGCCAGCTCGCGTGCTCGCCGATCAGGTTGACCACCGGCGAGCCGGCCCGGCGTGCATTGTGCAGGTTGGCGAGGCCGTTGGCGAAGCCCGGGCCCAGATGCAGGAGTGTCAGCGCCGGCTTCCCGGCCATCCGGGCATAGCCGTCGGCCGCCCCGGTGCAGACGTTCTCGTGCAGGCCGAGCACGCCCCTGATGCCGCGATTGGCACCGGCATCCGCCGCATCGAGCGCATTGACGAAGGGCATCTCCGTCGTGCCCGGGTTGGCGAAGCAGACTTCCAGCCCGAGCTCGCGTGCAGCACCGATCAGGAGCTCGGCCCCGTTCATCGACTTCTCCCATTTCGTTTACGGATCCTGGCGACGCGCCCAGTCCTGACGCGCCCGGCAGGCGGCTGACAAGCCCAAAAAAAACGGCCGACCCGCGATCTGCGCATCGGCCGCCTTCAAGGTTGGTTCAGGGAGGCACATCACCAAATTAGCGCTCGATACACGGAAAACTGTAACCAATGTCACGATACCGTAATTTTTTCGCGCCTAGTGCGGCCCGGCAACAGCCGGACTTGCCAGCCGCGTTCGGTTGCGCTCACTTGGGTGCCCGCTCGATTGCTGAGCAACAGTCCGGATAAGAATGAATGGCGGACCGCGCACCCCTCAGCCTGCGCCAGTCCAAGCTCTTCGGGGAGCTCGACGATTCGGTGCTGAATAGCGTCGCAGCGGCGATGCGCCTGCAGACCTTTGTGGCCGGCAGCACGATCTTCGCCCAGTTCGACACCAGCCACGACGTCGACTTCATCCTCGAGGGCCGTGTGCGCGTCACGCTCTATTCCCGCTCGGGCAAGGAGGTGACCTTTCGCGACCTCGCCGCCGGCGACATGTTCGGTGAGCTCGCCGCACTCGACCGCGAGCCCCGCTCGGCCCACGTCATTGCCCTGACCGACGTGACACTGGCCTCGATGAGCGGTGAGGATTTCCATCGCCTGCTGCGCCAGCACGCCGACTTCGCCATGCTCGTCCTGCGCAAGCTCAGCCATCTCGTCCGGCTGCTCAGCGAGCGGGTCTACCAGTTCAGCACGCCCGTGCCGACGCGCGTCTGTGCCGAGCTTCTCAGGCGGGCGGAAGAGGCGCCGCTTACCGACAACGTGGCGCGCATCGTCCCGGCGCCGAAGCACGCCGAGATCGCGAACTGCGTCAACACCCACCGCGAGGCGGTGTCGCGGACCATGAGCGAGCTGATGCGCCAGGGCATCCTGCGCCGGGGCAGTGGCGAGCTGATCGTCCTGCAGGTGGATCGGCTGCGCGACCTCGCCGATCACTGACCGGTGCCCTATCTCCTCTCCCGGAGTGCCGGACCTCGGGAGATCGACATGCGCCTCGCTCGCCTCTGCACCACCTGCCTGCTCTCGGCCGGGGTGAGCATGTTCACCTCGTGCGGCAGCATGCAGATCGGCAGCACGCTCGGCGCCGGCGAGCTGCCGAGTGGCGTCGCCAGCGAGCAGGCCGAGTTCTCGGTCGAGCTGGTGACCGGCGGGCTCGAGCATCCCTGGGGCATGGCGTTCCTGCCCGACGGACGCATTCTGGTGACCGAGCGGCCGGGCCGGCTCCGCCTGATCGAGACCGACGGCACGCTGGCCCCGGCCCCGCTCGAGGGCGTGCCCACGGCCTTCGCGCGCGGCCAGGGCGGCCTGCTCGACGTGGCCCTGCACCCCGACTTCGCGTCCAACCGCCTCGTCTATCTGAGCTTCAGCCGGCTCGACGGCCGCGCGGCGGTCACTGCCGTGGCGCGCGGCGTGCTCGACGAGGAGGGGCTAAGCGCCACGGAGGTCATCTTCGCCTCCAATGGCCGGACCAGCCAGACCCGGCATTTCGGCTCGCGCCTCGCCTTCGACGCCGATGGCCGGCTCTGGGTCACCCATGGCGACCGTGGCGACCGCGACCTCGCCCAGGACCCGGGGAGCCATGCCGGCAGCGTGCTCCGCCTCATGGATGATGGTGGCGTGCCCGAAGACAACCCCTTCGTCGGCCAGCCGGGTGCGATGCCCGAGATCTACTCCATCGGCCACCGCAACCCGCAGGGCCTCGCCATCCATCCGGTGACGGGTGCGGTCTGGATCCACGAGCACGGGCCGCGCGGCGGCGACGAGGTCAACATCATCGAGCCAGGCGCCAATTTCGGCTGGCCGCTGGTCAGCCAGGGCCGCGAATATGCTTCCGGTCGGGCGGTCGGCGCCACCGAGGCCGAGGGCATGATGCCGGCGATCCATGTCTGGGACCCGTCCATCGCGCCCTCGGGCATGGCCTTCTACGAGGGCGAGGCGTTCCCCGAATGGCAGGGCGACCTCCTGGTCGGCGCCCTCGCCTTCCAGCTTCTCGCCCGGCTCGAGCTGGACGGCGATACGGTGGTGCACGAGGAACGCCTGCTGGAGGACGAACTCGGCCGGATCCGCGACGTGAAGGTCGGCCCGGATGGTCTCGTCTACCTGCTGATCGACGATGACGACGGCGGCCTCTACCGGCTGGTGCCGGCCTCCCAATCCTAGATCAGGCCGTCGCCTTGACGCGGCCGCTGGCCCAGCGCTGCAGAGCCTCGTCCGGCCGGTCGGGCAGCAGGATCTCGAGCCGCACCAGCTGATCGCCCTGGCGCCCGCCCTGGGCGATGCCGCGCCCCTTCAGCCGCAGCGTGCGGCCGGAACTGGTCCAGGCCGGAACCGTCACGGCCACGGCACCGTCGATGGTCGGCACCGTCACCCGGCCGCCGGCAATCGCCACGTCGAGCGGAATGCTCTGGTCGAGATGGATGTCGAGCCCTTCCCGGCGGAAGCCCTCGTGCGGCCGCACCTGGACCTCGATCAGCGCGTCGCCGCCGGCAACACCCTGGCCCTTGAGGCGCAGCACACGGCCATCCTCGATGCCGGCCGGAATGGTCACGTCGAGATGCCTGCCGTCGGGCAGCCCGACCCGGCGCTTGCCGCCCTTGACGGCTTCGAGGAAGTCGACGCTGACGGCGAGCTTCAGGTCCTCGCCCCGCGGGCGCGAATGCGCGCGCCGGCCCGCCCGCCCGCCGAAGAGATCGCTCAGAACGTCGTCGAAGCCGGCGAAGCCGCTGAACTCGGCACCGGCGCCGCCGCTGCGGTAGTAGGTGCGATGCCCCCCGGCGCGCCCGTGGTCGAATCCGCCGAAGCCACCGAAGCCCTGCGGCCCGCGCTCGTTGCCGTCGGCATCGATCAGGCCCCGGTCGTAGCGCTTGCGCTTCTCCGGATCGCCGAGGATCGCATAGGCGCGACCGAGCGCCTTGAAGCGCTCCTCCGCCCGCCGGTCGTCCGGGTTGGTGTCGGGATGACAGGTCTTGACGAGACGCCGATAGGCCTTGCGAATCTCGTCGTCCGACGCCGTCCTGCCGAGACCGAGTGTCTTGTAGAGCTCGTCGCTCATTGAGCCCTTTCCGAGGATGATTCACCGGGCCAAGGATGATTCACCGGGCAACCGGCCCGTCCGTTGCCCGGACAGAAAGCTAGCCTGGCGGGCCGCGACCCGCCAGGCTTTCAGACGCTATTCGATGTCGACGGGGGCCGTCAGGCGGCCTGCTCGACCGCCGGAGCGGCCGGCTGGCCGGCCGACGGGGCGGAAATCGCGATGGTCCGGGGCTTCATCGCCTCGGGCACGCGCCGCTCGAGCTCGACGCGCAGGATACCCTTGTCGAGCGATGCGCCGGCAACCTCGATATGGTCGCCGAGCGTGAAGCTGCGCTGGAACGACGCCCGGGCGATGCCGCGGCGGATGTAGTTGGCCCGGTTGGCCGCCTTGGGCTCGCCCTTGACCACGAGCTGACGATCCTTGGCGGTGATCTCGAGCTCGTCGAGGTCGTAGCCGGGCAACGCCAGCGCCACGGCGAAGCGGTCCTCGCCCTGGTCCTCGATATCGTACTCCGGCGCGAACCCGCCACGGCTGCCCAGCAGCTCGTCGGTCATGCGGTCGAGATCACGAACGGTGCGGAAGAAGGGGTCGAAACGAACAGTGCTCACGGTATCCTCCAGTTGAGCGATACTGACAGGGTCGGCGCTCCATTCGGACACGCCTTGATCGATACTTGCCGAACTCGCCAGGCGACCTTCGGCTCACAAGAGGTAGTCAGTCACGAAAGCCGTTCAAGAGGTTCCACCGACCGCTCGCGCGCCTCGGCCGGCAAAATTTTTCACCGCGAAGTTAACAGCCGGGCGGCACCGTCGTACTCGGCGCCGGGGCTACACTGGTTAACGGCGCATTCAGCTTTTGACCCGGCCGGCGGCTCGCGACTATTCAACGCTCGACCACCTGTCGCCAACGAAGCCATCTCGCGCGGAGCCGGCCGATGCACACCGACCAGACGATCACCGCCGCGGCTCCACCCGTCGACTTCGCCTTCGATGCGGCGCGAACCTTCGTCGGGCCGCATGCCAGCTACTACGACGAGACCTGGCGGCAGATGGCGTGGCGCGGCCGGCAGACCAGCTGGAACCGCCATGCCGCCCTCTTCGGCCCATTCTGGTTCGCCTATCGGCGGCTGCGCCTGGCTGCCCTGGCGAGCATGCTCTGGCTCCTGCTCTGGCTCGAGCTCTGGCGCCAGGGCTGGTCGCCCTGGCTGCTCTGCGGGCTGCAGCTCGCCACGATGGTCGTCCAGGGCTGCGTCGCCAACCGCCTCTATCTCGGCCGCTTCACCGCCCTCGGCCGGCGGCTCGAGCGATCGGTGGCCGACGCGGCGGCACGCGAACGGGCCATGGCCAGGGCGGGCGGGGTCAGCCGCAGCGGGGTCGCGGCAGTCCTTCTGATCCTGGCGCTCGGGCTCGGTGCCATGGAGCTCTGGCGCTAGCCGGCCCCCTTCAGGACCGGCTGCACCTCGAGCGCCACGCGGTTCATGAAGCCGGCGTCGTCGCCGGCGACGAGCAGCGGTGCGGCGACGGCGATACCGTCCAGCATCGCCTCCAGCCAAGGCCGGTCGGCCTTGTGGAAGTCACCGAGCACATGGCCGGTCACCCGCTCCTTGTGGCCCGGATGGCCGATGCCGATCCGCACCCGCTTGAAGTCGCGGCTGCCGAGATGGGCGTCGAGGCTGCGCAGGCCGTTATGGCCGGCGACCCCGCCACCCTGCTTCACCCTGAGGCGGCCGGGTGCCAGGTCGAGCTCGTCATGCAGCACGACGAGACTCTCGAGCGGCAGCTTCAAGAAGCGCATCGCCTCGCCGACCGCCCGCCCCGACTCGTTCATGTAGGTCTGCGGCTTCATGAGCATGACGCGCTCGCCGCCGATCGACCCCTCGGTAAGGAGGGCCTGGAACTTGCGCCGCCAGGCGGGGAACCGGTGACGTTCGGCCACCGCCTCCACCGCCATGAAGCCGACATTGTGGCGCTGCCCGGCATAGGCAGCACCGGGATTGCCGAGACCGACGAGCAGCCGCAAGCCGGCCGTGCCCGCGCCCGGGGAAATCAGTCCTCGCCCTCGCCGTCCGCCTCGGTCCCGTCACCCTCGACAGCCTCTTCCTCCTCGGCGGTCGGGCCGCGGCCCACCACGGCGCAGATCGTGAAGTCGCGATCGGTGATCGTCGGCGTCACGTTGGCCGGCAGGGTGACCGCGCTGATATGCACCGAATCGCCGATCTCGACCGCGCCGAGGTCGACGTCGATGCCCTCCGGGATCGCTTCCACCGGACAGACCAGCTCGATCTCGCGCCGCACGATATTCAGCACGCCACCGCGCCGCAGGCCCGGGCAGCGGTCCTCGTTGAGGAAGTGCACCGGCACCTCGACGGTCACGGTCGAGCCCTTGGCGGCGCGCAGGAAATCGACGTGCAGCGGGTGGTCCTTCACCGGATGGAGCTGCGCCTCGCGCGGCACCACCTGGATCACCTTCTTGCCGAGCTTGAGCTCGACCACCGAGCTGAAAAACCGCGGGTTCATGTCGAGCTGGCGACGGATCTCCCGGTCGACCAGCGCCACCTTCATCGGCGGCTCCTTGCCGCCATAGACGATGGCCGGCACCATGCCGGTCTTGCGGAGCGCCCGGGCCCCTTCCTTGCCGGTCCGCTCGCGCGGCTCCGCGGTCAACTGGATCGTCTCGCTCATCGGTCTTTCCCTTCACCCCTCCGGCACGCGCGGGATTGCCGCCCCGGACAGGTCACTTCTGGTTGCACGTTCGCGCCGCGCTGCGGCGCTCTTAGTCGAACAGGCTGGATACCGAGCTTTCGCTGGCGATCCGGCTGATCGCTTCGCCCATCAGCTGGGCCACGGAGAGCACCCGGATCTTCTCGGTCACGCGCACGCCCTCGGTCGGCCGGATGCTGTCGGTAATCACCAGCCGATCGAGCTTGCTCGCCGCGATCCGCGCGACCGCCCCGGCCGACAGCACGCCATGCGTGACATAGGCCTGGACCGAAACCGCCCCCTCGGCGAGCAGCGCCTCGGCGGCGTTGCACAGGGTGCCGCCGCTGTCCGCGATGTCGTCGACGAGAACGCAGTGACGACCGTCGACCTCGCCGATGACGTTCATCACCTCGGAGATCCCGGCCCGCTCGCGGCGCTTATCGATAATCGCCAGATTGGCGTCAAGCCGCTTGGCGAAGGCGCGCGCCCGGGCGACGCCACCGACATCGGGCGAGACGATGACCACGTCGTCGGAGCCGAAGTTGCTCTGCACGTCGGGCGCCATCAAGGGCGCGCCATAGAGATTGTCGACCGGGATGTCGAAGAAGCCCTGGATCTGGCCGGCATGCAGCTCGAGCGTGAGCACCCGGTTGGCCCCCGCCTCGGTGATAAGGTTGGCCACGAGCTTGGCCGAGATCGGCGTTCGGGGCCCGGGCTTCCGATCCTGGCGGGCATAGCCGAAATAGGGGATCACCGCGGTGATGCGCCGTGCCGACGCGCGCCGGAGCGCATCGATGCAGACCAGGAGCTCCATCAGGTTGTCGTTCGCCGGGTACGATGTCGACTGGATGATGAAGACATCCTCGCCGCGCACGTTCTCCTGGATCTCCACGAAGATTTCCATGTCGGCGAAGCGATGCACCGTGGCCTTCGTCAGATCGACGCGCAGATAGGCCGCAATCGCCTCGGCCAGCGGCCGATTGCTGTTGCCGGCGAGCAGTTTCATCAATGGGGCCTATCGAGGCTGGGTGGCGTGAACAGTCGCGCTTCTAACAACCCATCGCCGGCAAGTAAACGCCGCAGCGCAGCCAACCGCGTGGTGGCGGCGAAAGGCCCCGGCATCTTGCGCTTCCCTGTCCCAGAGCCTAGCAGCAACGGGCACCCCAGCCGCCCAAGCCTATCGGGAGAGCCGCCTTGGAGTTCGAGACCGCCTGCCAGCACCCGCCCGCCGCCCGGAGCCGGTGACATGGCGCAGTGGCTGATGAAGACCGAGCCCGGCGACTACAGCTGGGACCGGCTGCTCGCCGACGGTGGCACCGGCTGGGACGGCGTGCGCAACCATCAGGCGGCCGCCAACATGCGGGCGATGCAGAAGGGCGACCGGGTCTTCTTCTACCGCTCGCTGGTCGACCCCGCCGTCATCGGCATCATGGCGGTCACCCGGGCCGCCTACCCCGACCCGGATGATCCCGCCGGCAAATGGGTGCGCGTCGACGTGGCGCCGGTCCGGCCACTGCCCCGGGAAGTCTCGCTGAAGGCGATCAAGGCCGACCCGGCGCTCGCCGACCTCGCCCTCGTGCGCCAGTCGCGCCTCTCGGTCATGCCGGTGAGCGACGCCCACTGGGCGCTCATCACCAGGATGGGCGGGCTCGACGACTGATCAGGCGGGTGCGCAACCCTCTCACCGCCAGACAATGGCGGGGCCTCGGCCTCGCCATGGCGATCGGCTGCGTCGGCGGCTTCCTCTTCAACCAGGCGGGCTGGCCCCTGCCCTGGATGATGGGGCCGATGATCGTCACGACCCTCGCCGCCCTCGCCAGGCTGCCGGTCGCCGTGCCGATCACCCTGCGCGACCCGATGATGGCGATCATCGGCGTGCTGCTCGGCAGCGGCTTCACGCCCGAACTGGTCGCCAACCTCTGGACCTGGCTGCCGACGCTCCTCGTCCTGCCCTTCTATGTCGCCATCGTGGCGGTCTCCAGCATGACCTATCTCCGGCTGGTCACCCGCTTCGACCTGCGAACCACGTTCTTTGCCGGCATGCCCGGCGGGTTCGGCGAGATGGTCCTGCTGGGCGACCGGGCCGGCGGCGACGGCCGCCGCATCGCCCTCGTCCACACGGTCCGCGTGCTGCTGATCGTGCTCACCGTGCCCTTCCTGGTCCGCGCCTTCGGCATCGAGCTGCCCACGGCGATCCCGAGCGAGGCGACGACCGGCTGGGCCGAGGTCATCGGCCTGTTCCTGGCGGCCGGGATCGGCGGCTGGCTCGGCACCCTGCTCAGGCTGCCGGCACCGACCCTCCTCGGCGGCATGGTGGTCAGCGCCATCGGCCACCTCACCGGCCTGCTCGAGGGGGCGCCACCGGTGCTCTTCGTCGCCATCGCCCAACTCGTCATCGGCTGCTCGATCGGTGCCAGGTTCGTCGGGTTCCGGCTGCACGACGTACTGGCGACGATGATCGCCGGCATCGGCCTCACGTTCGTCATGTTCGCCGCGTCCTTCGTGGTGGCCGCCATCGTCCACCTCGCCATCGGCACCGAGCCCCTGCTGCTGCTGCTCGCGCTGGTGCCGGGCGGCGTCGCCGAGATGAGCGTCATCGCCCTCGCCCTCGGCGTCGACCCGGCCTTTGTCGCGACCCACCACATCGTGCGGATCGCCCTCGTCGTGATGACCGCGCCCTTCGTCTTCCGGCTGCTCGAGCGCCGCTACCGCCCGGCCGAAAGCAAGGACGCCGGCCCGAAGGCCGGCGTCTGAACCGCAGCAGATTGTCGAGTGGCGCCGCTCAGGCGCCCGGCTGAGGCGCCGGGTCGCCCGACGGGCCATCGTCGGCGGGCCGCGTCGTCGGCACCGAGCCGCGCCGGCCGGTGGGCGGCGACGAAGCGGTGTCGTCGCTCGCCTTCTTCGGCGCCGGCATCGGCTCGCCGCGCAGGATGGCGGTGATCTCCTCGCCCGACAGCGTCTCGTGCTCGAGCAGCGCGTTGGCGAGGGCGTGCAAGTCGTCGGACCGGTCGCGCAGCGTCTCCTGGGCCAGGTGATAGCCCTCCTCGACGATGCGCCGGATCTCGCCATCGATCTGCTGCGCCGTCGCTTCCGAGACGTTCTTCGACTGCGTCACCGAATGGCCGAGGAACACCTCCTGCTGGTTCTCGTCGTAGCCGATCGGCCCGAGCAGGTCGCTCATGCCCCACTGGGTCACCATGTAGCGGGCGATCTTGGTCGCCTGCTGGATGTCCGAGGACGCGCCGGCCGTCACCTTGTCGTGGCCGAAGACCTGCTCCTCGGCGACCCGCCCGCCCATGGCCACGGCGATGTCGGCCTTGAGCTTCTCGCGGCTGACCGAGATCCGGTCGCCGAGCGGCAGGCGCATCACCATGCCGAGCGCCCGGCCGCGCGGGATGATCGTCGCCTTGTGGATCGGGTCCGAGGCCGGCGAGTAGTAGGCCATCACGGCGTGGCCGGCCTCGTGGAAGGCGGTGAGCTTCTTCTCGTCCTCGGTCATCACCATGGAGCGCCGCTCGGCGCCCATCATGACCTTGTCCTTGGCCGCCTCGAAATCCTCCATGGTGACGAGGCGCTTGCCGCGCCGCGCTGCCAGGAGGGCGGCCTCGTTGACGATGTTGGCGAGGTCGGCGCCGGAGAAGCCGGGCGTGCCGCGGGCGATGACGCGCGTGTCGACATCCGGGCCGACCCGGACCTTCTTGACGTGCACGTTCAGGATCTTCTCGCGGCCGAGCACGTCCGGGTTCGAGACCACGACCTGGCGGTCGAAGCGGCCGGGGCGCAGCAGCGCCGGGTCGAGCACGTCCGGACGGTTGGTCGCGGCGATCAGGATCACGCCGTCGTTCGCCTCGAAGCCGTCCATCTCGACGAGCAGCTGGTTCAGCGTCTGCTCGCGCTCGTCATTGCCGCCGCCGAGTCCGGCGCCACGGTGCCGGCCGACCGCGTCGATCTCGTCGATGAAGACGATGCAGGGCGCGTGCTTCTTCGCCTGCTCGAACATGTCGCGCACCCGGCTGGCGCCGACGCCGACGAACATCTCCACGAAGTCCGAGCCGGAGATGGTAAAGAACGGCACGTTCGCCTCGCCGGCGATGGCGCGGGCGAGCAGCGTCTTGCCGGTGCCGGGCGGGCCGACGAGCAGACAGCCCTTCGGGATTCGGCCACCGACCTGCTGGAACTTCTGCGGGTTCTTGAGGAACTCCACGATCTCCTGGAGCTCCTCCTTGGCCTCGTCGATGCCGGCGACGTCGGTGAAGGTGACCCGGCCGTGCTTCTCGGTCAGCAGCCGCGCGCGGCTCTTGCCGAAGCCCATGGCCTTGCCGCCGCCCGACTGCATCTGGCGCATGAAGAAGATCCACACACCGATCAGCAGCAGCATCGGGAACCACGAGACCAGCACACCGAGCAGCGACGGCATGTTGTCGTCGTTCGGCTGGGCGCTGATCCGCACGTCGTTCTCGGTCAGCCGGTCGACCAAATTGGGGTCGAAGGGCGCGTAGGTGGAGAACTGGCGACCGTCGGCAAACGTGCCGGAGATCGAATCCCCCTTGATGGTGACCTCGTTGACCCGTCCGGCCTCAACCTCCGAAAGGAAGTCGGAAAACGCCATGGAGGTCTGCGGACCACGCGACGACGGACCCTGAAACAGGTTGAAGAGCGCTATCAGCAACAGCCCGATGATTATCCAAAGGGCCAGGTTCTTGCTGAAATTGTTCACGTGCGAGCCTCGCAACTGGCGTTCGTTGGTAAAGCGGTCACTACGTTGACCTCCACCGGCAAGCTACCGGAAAAGGTCGAAGCGACGACGCTTCATCTATGGTTTACAGAAGATAAGGCAATTAGTCGTCGGTGCAACAGACCGAAGGCACGCAACCGACCGCCGTCATGGTATGCGTCGGGCGAAAGACGAGGCCAAGAACGCCGCGGGCGGTGCTCCCCACCCAGGGGCCGAGCGCCAGAATTCGCCCATCGCGCGAAACGAGCGGCAGGGTCGCGAGAACCAGCGCCGGCAGCGCCGCTGCCGCATCGGTCGCACCGGCAGCGGCGAGCCACCCCCGCAGTTCCCGCGCACCGCCCGTGTTCGACCCGGCTGCGCGCAGGCGCGGCGCCGCGCCCGGTGTCACGAAATCGCCTTGCCAGTCGATACGGAACCGGCCGTCCCAGATGGTGCGCCCGGCGGCCAGCGCGGTCTCGTGCGGCAGGCCGCGTGCCTCGCGGAGGATCCGCAAGCTCGCCGGACGCCGCTCGACCAGCGTGCCGCCGAGCGAGCAGCGCGGCGACGAAGGGTCGCAGAGCCAGGCGTCGAGGCGGG
>CAZGUW010000112.1:0-14005 GCA_964528705.1 uncultured Geminicoccaceae bacterium | reverse complement strand
AATCTCTTGGGAAGGGGAAGGTCTCGAAGCAATCAGACGGTGTGTAGCGGAGGTCGTCTTTCATGGACGAGCCGAAGAAGCGCGCCCAGACCTCGTGGACGCGGGACTGCAGGCCGGCGAAGGTCGAATAATTGGATCTATTGGTACCGACAACTTGTTCGGTGCATACATAGTCTGCCTTAATAATAAGCCACGAAAAGCTCTCGGACACTCGGGCCATAATGAGCTTTGGCTGATTGCATAGTGCCCAATCTGGGGCAAACTGAAATTTCCACCACTCGGCCTTAAGGCGATCGGCGCCACTTACACTGCCTAAGGATTGGCGCTGTGCGAACAACCTATCTCTAGCTGCATCGTATGGTCCGGAGGCTTTTAATTCATCTTCACTATTGAAACCGTTAAGGTCAATCGCCTTCCTGCAGGCTGATAAGTCAACAAGTGAGTTGAGTTCTCGGCCTCCAATAGCGGTCTTGCAGAAAGGGAGTAGCTCTTCATCAATTTTTTCGTTTGGCTCAACAAAAAAGGAAGATCCATAGTGCACAAAACCTTTTGTTATAATAACATTTTGTTCAAGCCGTTCTACTTGTTGATCCGGTATACGATTTGAAAGATAAGATGAAATAAAGTTACATTGCTTCCCATCTAAGAAAGGTTTTATGAACGTCTTCGACTTCATTATATGAAGGGAGCAAACTATGACTGCAGCCTCGCCTGGCCACTTTATTCTTTTAATTGTATCTATAATGGTGGAGCCGGAATTTATTATTAGGAGTAAGCCGCTCTGCCGAGTATCTCCTTGCGCGACGGTATTTGTTGTTAATGCGCCGAATATGCCTGCATCTCTTATGAGAGAAAAGGCCCTTCGAATAAAAAATGCCACAAGGTCGCACTTTCCGCCGGCTCCGGGCGCAACATGTCGCAGCCAATCCGTGTAGGCGCTTGGATTTTCGCTGGAGAGGCCAGTTACTCCAAGATATGGCGGATTTCCGACTATTACATCAAACCCGCCGTTCGTGCGGTCGAACACCTCCGGAAACTCAAGCGGCCAATGAAAGGGCCGAACGGGGCTGCCGGAGCCGAAATCCGAGACGCGTTCATACCAATTTATGGTGCGGTACTCGATAAACTCCAACAACTCCGCACGATGGACAAGGCGTTCCCTCGACCCATTGCCTTTGAAAAAAGCAGCAATGACGGCATCGCCGATAGCTTTTGGGCGACGGGTGGCGTGCTCGGCGGTAGTCAGGTGCGCGCGCAGTTCGGCTTCGGTGGCGCTGTCGAAAGCTTCACGGATGGCGGCGCGCTCGCGTTCGATTTCAGCTAGCGCCTGTCGAACGATGCCTTCGGTGATGGTGATATTGGCATCTCGCTCCCAGTGCACCGCCTCGATCTGCTCGCGATCCAGCCCGACCAAGCTATCGCCACATTTCAGCGCGTGGTCGAGGAAAGTGAATTCGTGCTCGCGGGCGAGCGTAGAGAGCCACAATGAAAGCCGGGCGAGGTCGACGGCCATGGGATTTCGATCGACGCCGTAGAGGCAGCGTTGGGCGACCATACGTCGTGCGAGTTGCTCGGCGTCCTCGTCGGGCGGGATTGCGGGCCGGGTGCCGGGATAGCGCTCCCAGGCCAGCACCAGCCGTGCGGCGAGCTGACGGCATCCTTCTACCAGGAAGGCGCCCGAGCCCATGGCGGGGTCGCAGAGCTTGAGGTCGAGTATCATCTCTGGTGCCACGTCGTCGCCCAGGCGCTCAAAGATGGGGCGAAGCGCTTTGCGAACGATGGGCTCGGTCAGGCTGCGTGGCGTGTAGTGGCTACCGGTGCGGCGGCGTTCCTTCGTTGGCTGCAGGATGGGAGTGTCGGCGTTGACTGGGCGTTTGGCTGGCGAGGCGCGTTCATCGACGATCCCGTCGAGGGCGGCGGCGAGATCGTCGCTGGTGGTTGCGGCCTTGAGATCCCGTTTGACGCCGGCGCCGAGAGAGCTGCGGTCGCAGACCTCCTTCAGATGCTTTTCGCGCTCGCCCCCCTTGGCGACAGCCAGTGCGTCGAGGTCGACGAAGACGGGCGTCTTGTTGTTCTTGCCCGCCTTGATCGCCAGCATGCGGCCGGGTGCGGTCTGAACCGTGAAGCCCATGACGATCTCGTAGACCGAGCCGATCTGCTCGACATCGAGGGTGCGGTAGGAGAGCCGCTCGCGTGTCTTGGTGGCGGTTTCCTCGACGGTCATCAGGCCTTCGAGGATGCGCAGGAGACAGCCGTCGGTCACTTTGGCGACGACGGGCGGGTCCTCTTTGGCGTCGCGGCCCTCCAGAAACGGAAAGACGTCGGGATCGAAGAGCTTGCCGCGGCGGGCGATGGCGAAGCCCGAGCGATGGCCGGCATGGATGAGGCGGAACAGCGCCAGGAGCTGGCCCCAGCCGCCGAAGCGTTCCTCCATGGTGTCCGGGTTGAGGGCTGCGTCCTCGCTCAGCCGGCCGTACAGGCCGCGGACCGAATAGTCGTTCTCGTAGAGCTGGCGGGCCACACCATCGGTGCGTGACGGCAGAAGGTCACGGTCCTCGGCATAAAGAATGAAGACCAGCCGCATAAGCACGGCGAGAAGGCCTTCGTATAGATGCTGCGGTTCGTCGCGAGCCAGCCGGCGGATGCGGTCGCCTTCGGCGGCATCGAGGCCGCGCAGGAGTTCGTGCAGAGCGCCCAGCACCTGCTCGGCCAGGCGCGTCGAAACGGCTGCCTGGGCTTCTCGGCTCTGCCTGAGGAGAGACTGCAGCCGGTGCTCGGTCGGCGCACTGAACAGACGGAAACCGCCGAGCAGGAGGCGCAGGCCTGCCAACATCGGCCGGCCGGAGACCTCGGCGAGCGAGCGCAGGGGGAAGCTGAGCCAGCCGGACGTCTCGCCCCTGGGCGCGTAGGTCAGGCGCAGCTCCTTGTCGGTAAGCATGACGCCGGCCTCGACGCCGGTCTCGCGCAGTAGCCGCTCGAAGCGCTGATGCGCCGTCGCCTCCCAGCCCTCGGCGCCGCCCCGCTTGTCGGGGTCGATGCCTGGCTCGAACTTGACGAGGAGCTGCCAGGGGCCGTCAGCCTCGAAGCCGGCGACTGCAAGATCGGGCGAGATCGTGGTGTCGTGCTCGACGACGTGGACCGCGAGGCTCTCGGGCACAGCGGGCCCGCCCGGCGCACCGGCAACATGCCGGGCCTTCCATTTCAGGAAGCCTTCGAGAAATGCCCAGGGCTGAGCGATGGCGGCCCGGCCGTCGTCGGGGTCCAGCCATTGCGCGAAGTCGTCATTGTCGGCCTGGGTCTGGCGCTCGGGGGCGAGGTTGCATTCCCTGATCACCATCGGCGAAAGAACGAGGCCAGTAGGGCGGACGTGGTAGAGCCACTCGAGTTCGGGATCGTGGCGCAAGTCGTCGGTCATGGCGTTCAGGCAGTGGCTGGCCAGAGGTAAACGAGGCCGACGGGCTCACGCCGCTCGGCCTTGATGGTGTAGCCGTCGCGGATGCGCTGCGGCTCGGTTTCTTGTTCGCTGGAGATACGTTCAAGTCGGGCGAGCCACGCCCTCCGGTCGGCGCGGAGCTGAGCCTGCTCCCGTGCATTGGCCTCGAACAGCTCGCTCTGGCGGTCGTCGAAGTCTTTCTCGGCACCTTCGATCCGTTTGCGCTGCTCGTTGAGCAGCTCGGCAAGCGACCGCGCCTCCTCCTCACCACGTTGGCCGAGCATGACCCTGGCCTTCTCGATTGCGTCGTCGGCCTTGGCGAGCAGGCTCGGCAGGAGATCCTCGACGTCCTGACGCACGAATTGCAGGGCGCGGTCGATGGCATTCTGCGAAGGCTTGCGGGCCTGCGTCAGCGCGTCCGAGAGCTGCTCCAGCGTGGTTTCCTGGCCTTGCGAGCCGAGTGCGGCGAGGGGGCGCTTGCCACGGTCGGCCTCGGACCAGATCGCGGTAACGGGCAGTATTTCCTCGTGCAATCGGGCAGCCCCGGGCCCGTACAGGGCGATGCGACCGAGAAGGATGACGCGCGGTCGTGCGGTCGAGCTGACGATAACAGTGGCACGGCTGAGCCCGCTCTGGAAACCCTGGCTGAGAAAGCGTCCCAGCAGGCGGCGCACCAGCCGGTGCTCCAAGTGGACCTGCACCACATGGTCGGCGTTGCGGTCGTCGGGCAGCACCGGTGGGGCGAAGGCAATGCGACGCAGCGGCGTCCTGTTGCGCCAGACGTTGATTGGCTCGCCGCGCCTGCGTCTGCGCTCGCGCAAATCGTCGAGCGCTTCCCGCCAGCCGGTATCATGGAAGGCGGGGTGCTCCGGATCGATGGCGAAGCTCGGAACATGACCGACCGGCTCGGACGAAGCACTCTCCAGATCGAAACCGGCCCGACGTAGCGCCACAGAAGTGACGGCCATAAGCTGGTCCTGATCGATGCCGACCTTCTTCCTGCTTTCCCCCAAAGACCGCCGCAACCGGTCGATTTCTGCCTTCACCTTGGCGATGCGCTTGTCGGTCTCGTCGTCCATCTCCTCGCGGACAATCGCCAACCGTTCATCGTCCTCCTCGCCACCGATGGCGCGGGCGAGCGTGGCGGCCTCGGTTCGGCGGATGCCACCGGCAGCGAGCCGGTCGTGGATGCGCTCGGCAATGACCTGGCCGAACGAGCCGAGCTGCCGCTCGATGGTCTCGGTCTTCCTGACCAATGCCTCTAGAACGGTATCCTCGGGCCGTTGCTCATAGCGGAAGTAGCGGCAATAAACCTGCTTCGCGGGCTGCAGCTTGCGATCGATGCGGCCGTTGCGTTGTTCCAGGCGAGCGGGGTTCCAGGGCAAGTCGATGTGGATGAGATCGGCGCAGCGGGTCTGTAGGTTGATGCCCTCGCGGGCCGCATCGGTGCAGATCAGGATGCGCAGGGGCTCTTCGGCGGGATCGGCGTTGAACTGCTGTTTGATCAGCTCGCGCCGCTCGATCGAGGTGGCGCCCGAAAAGACGCCAGTGCGCTCGGGCAGCCGGTCGGTGTCGGCGAGCCCGGCCTGAAGACATCGCACCAGCCAGCGCCGCGTGTCCTCGAATTCGGTGAAGAGGATGAGCCGTCGGTCGGTCCAACGCCCACCATCGAGGCAGTTGCGGCGTACCCAGTCGAGCAGCCAGCGGACGCGGGCATCCGGCCCGGTCGAGGCCTTGCGGGCGATTTCGAGCATCTCGTCAACGGCGGCAAGCTCGCGAGCCAGCGCCTGCTGCTCGATCTGTTGCATGCCCAGGAGTGTCGCCTGCTCGACTTCCGCCTCTTCCTCCTTCTCGATCAGCCGCTCGGACCGGTCCTCCTCGTCTTCGCTGCCAGTCTCCTCTAGCTCACGCTGCTGACGCGCGAAGGCCCGCGCGACCTCTTCGATGGCGGCCTGCCTGCCCTCGGCGGCTCGCGCCAGTGTCGCCCGATGTTTTGCCAGCGTCTTGGCAAATGCTGGCACGGACGAGAGCAGGCGCTGCTGCAGGCCCGAAAAGATGAGCCGCGCCTGTCCGGCCTGGCGCTCGCCAAGCAGGGCAATGCGCTGTTCGCGCATATCCTGATAGGCGGCGAGCATCCCGGCGAGCTGCACTTCCGGCGCATCGGCCGGCAGACCGTGAACCGAGACCGGCTCGATGATGCGCTCGGGAAAGTTCTTGCCGAGCTGTCGCAGGTCGGACTTCAGGCGTCTGACCATCACCGGCTCCAGATCGCCGGGCTTGACTTGGACGCCTCGCGTGAAGCGCTGCGGATCGAGCATCTCCAGGAGTGCAGAGAAGCTGTTGGAGTGGCCGTTGTGCGGCGTGGCGGTCAAGAACAGGCGATGCTCGAAGCGGTGGACCAGCTCGCGCATGGCGCGGGTGAACTGGCTATCGACTGCATAACGCGAAGCGCTCGCGGGTGCGGCGTGATGGGCCTCGTCCAGGATGAGCAGGGAACGTGGCCGAAACTCACCGAGCAGGTCCCGCAGGCCCGAGGTGTAGGTCTCGTCCGTCAACAACCGGTGCGAGACGATGAAGCGCGAACCAGTGGCCCATGGGTTGACCCCAAAGCCGCGGCTGCGCCGCAGCTGGGCCAGTCGGTCGCGATCGACTATCGTGAAGGTCAGGCCGAACTTGGCTTCGAGTTCGTCCTGCCATTGCAGCGTCATCGAGGGCGGCGCGGCGACAAGGACGAAGTCGATGCGTCGGCGGAGGAGAAGCTCTCGCAGCACTAGGCCAGCCTCTACTGTCTTGCCCAGGCCGACGTCGTCGGCAATCAGCAGATTGACCCGCGGCAACCGCAGGCCCTTGGCCAAGGGGGCGAGCTGGTAGTCCTCTAGTCTGATGCCGGCTCGGAACGGCGCCTGAAACAAGGCGCGATCTGCTGCGCTGGCGGTCCGCCATTGTAGTGTGCGGAGGAAAGCCGCAAATACCTCGGGATCGTCGGTTCCGTTGGCGCCAAGTGCGCTCCAGGCATCATCGGGAGCCGTCTTTACGTCGATCTCCGCGTCCCAGACCACTGACAGCGCTTCGCCTTGGGCATCATCGTCGACACAGGCGAGGCGGACGACTGGGAACTTGGGGTCGGTATCGTCAGTGCCCTCGACCAGCCATTTCCGAGCCCGAAGTTCAACGAATTGTCCCGGGACGGGCATACCGGAGTTGAATGGAAGCATTCTTCAAAATCTCGACATTGCCTAAAATCCCATCACCGCGCGAGTGTGGCGGAAAATCTGGGTGGTGAAAAGTACGTCGTTGCACTGCCTACGGTTGATCCAAAGACCACCGTTGGGCGCCCGACCAAAAAGGGCCATCCGGCCGCTCGCACGGCCGACAACGACCCGTGCAGTTGACCCTCAGCGCGGGCCAGTGTTGTGACTTATGCTCGGACACCGATGTCTGAGCCGCGCGAGCGTTCGTCAGGTCCTCGATCGCAGCCTTCGTAGCCAGTCATCGCGGAGCGCGCGAGGGCGTACGGCGTGCCGTGAAGTCGGGGCCGTCCCCCAGTTCTCGGCGACAGCATCGCTCCCTTGAAGCCGACTATCTCACGAGAGTGAAAATTTAGTCGAGCGGGTAGGAGTAACGGCGAGCACGCGATTTAGCCCCCCCACGCCGGGGGTGGGTGGTGTCGTTGGAAGAGATCAGCGCTGCAGGCCATCGCCCTGCCCGGGGCGCTCGTTACAGAATGATAGTGGCATCCGACGCAGCCATTGCGATCCTGGGCATGCCGCCCTCAAGCTTCGGTGCTGCAGGCAAGAGCCTTTGGCTTCTAGCTGGCGCAAAGCCAGAACCCACAAGGCCTGCAATGCGTCCCGCCGATCAGACAGATGCGTACGAATTCGTCTTGGGCATCCGGCGAGACTGTTAGGCCCATTCTTCTCTAGTTTGTGACCCAGGCTGTGACCCACGATCAGAGAAGGGGACTGCCAAATTTACTAAGTACTTGATTTTGTGGCGCGCTCGGGAGGACTCGAACCCCCAACCTTCTGATCCGTAGTCAGATGCTCTATCCATTGAGCTACGAGCGCGTGAGGCGGGATGTAGCGGCTCCCGTGTGGCGGTTCAAGCCTTGTTCGCGGGTCAGCTGGCCGCACCCTCGGCGAGGGCGGCGCTGATCGCCTTTGCCATCTCCTCCGGCGGGGTGCCGTGGCCGAAGTGGGTGACGTACTCGTTTCGGCCGTTCATCAGGTAGGTGAAGCTCGAGTGGTCGACCAGGTAGTCGCTCGTCTCTTCGCTCTCGGCCTTGCGGTGGTAGACCCGCCAGGCGGCGGCCGCGGCGTCGGTTTCCTCGACCGTGCCGGTGAGGCCGACGAGCTCGGGATGGAAGAGCGACACGTAGCTGGCCATGGCGGCGACGTCGTCGCGCTCGGGATCGACGGTGATGAAGAGCGGCACGATCCGGGCCTGCTCCTCGGGCGTGAGCTGGTCGTAGGCCGCCAGCATGGTGGCGAGCCCCGTCGGGCAGACGTCCGGGCAGAAGGTGTAGCCGAAATAGACGAGCGTGGCGCGGCCGGCGAAATCGGCCTCGGTCACGCGCCTGCCGGTCTGGTCGACGAGGCTGAAGGGACCGCCGATCAGCGCCTTGCCCTGGTTCTCCGCCACCGCGTCGAGCCGCGTGGCGAAGGGCCCGACGCCGAGCGTCCAGGTCACCACCCCGGCCACCACGAGCCCCGCCAGCACCAGCTTCGCCGCCATCAGCACCCAGAACCGCTTCATCTCGAACCCGTCGCCCGTATCCTCGCCTCTGCCGATCAGATGGACCCGGCGGGGCGCTCCCGCCAGTGGCGAACGGCCTGCCTGCGCCGAGCCGTCGCGGTCCCTCAGCGCTGGCCGAGGCGGGTGAGCTGCGCCTCGCGCCAGGCGATATAGGCGCTGCTCAGGATGATCACCAGCACGCCGGCGATCGCCCAGCCGTCCAGGAGCTCGCCGAAGAAGAACCAGCCGAAGGCGGCGGCAAACGGCAGGCGGGCGTAGTCGAAGGGGGCGAGGGCACTCGCCTCGCCGAGCTTGAAGGCCTGCATCAGGCAGAGCTGGGCGACGCTGCCGACCAGCCCCATCAGCACGATCAACGCGACCTCGTAGAGATTGGGCGTGACCCAGACGAGGAGCATGGGCAGGCCGGTCAGGGTCATGCCGGTGAGGCCGAGATAGGCCATGATCGTCGATTTGCGCTCGGTCGCCACGAGCTGCTTGATGAAAATGGTCACGAGCGCGCCGAACGCGGCGCCGAGCAGGGCGACGAGGGCCGCCGCCTCCATGGCCTCGGAGCCCGGCCGCATCATCAGGAGGACGCCGAGGAAGCCCACCGCCGTGGCCGTCCAGCGCCGGGCGCGCACCGTCTCGTGCAGCACGAGGGCCGCCAGCACCACCATGAAGAGCGGCTTGGTGAAGCTGATCGCGGTCGCCTCGGCGAGCGGCAGGTTGGTGAAGGCGTAGAAGCCGCAGACCATGCCGCCCGTGCCGAGCAGTGCGCGGCCGAAATGCGCGCCGAGCCGCTGCGTGCGCCAGAGCCCGATCCCCTCCTGCGCCATCAGCGGCAGCACCACGGCGAGCCCGGTCAGCACCCGGAAGAAGGCGATCTCGATGCTCGGCAGGCGCTCGCCCAAAAGCTTCACGCAGAGCCCCATGGCCGAGAAGAAGAGGGCGCCCAGGATCAGCCAGAGCGCACCCTGCACATTGCCGCTGAGGCCTGCGAAGACGACCCTGGGGCTACGCCTCACCAGAAGCGCCGGTCGGGCCGGTAGGGGGCGAGATCGAGGCCCGGCTCGCGGTCCGCCACGAGATCGGCGACGATCCGCCCGGTCACCGGCCCGAGCGTCAGGCCGATATGCTGGTGGCCGAAGGCGAGATAGACATTGGGGTGCCGCGCCGCCCGGCCGATCACCGGCAGGCTGTCCGGCAGGGACGGGCGAAAGCCCTGCCACTCGCTCAGCACCCGCTCCTCGAGGCCGGGCAGATAGCGCCGGGCGAGCGGCAGCAGCCGCCGCGGGATCGAGAAATCCGGCGGTGCTTCCAGGCTCGCGAGCTCGACGCCGCTGGTCAGCCGGATCCCGTGCGCCATGGGGGCGAGGACGAAGCCCGGGTCCATGCAGTAGACCGGCCGGTTGAGCGGCGTGGCGAGCGTCGGCAGCATGAGGTGATAGCCGCGCTCGCTCCGGAGCGGCAGGCGGTGGCCGGCCTCGGCCGCGAGCCGGCCGGCGAAGGCGCCGGCGGCGATCACGACGCTCTCCGCCTCGATCGTGCCCTCGGTGGTGAGCAGGCCCCTGACCCGCCCGTCGGCGATGGCGAGGCCCCGGGCGACGCTCCTTCGATGTGCGCCGCCGCGCTCCATGAAGAGGGCGGCCAGCCGCTCGACATAGGCCTGGGGATGGCGGATCTCGCGGTTGGCGGTGAGCCAGAGCGCCCCCTTGACCTCGCTCGAGAGGGCCGGCTCCAGGTCGAGCACGGCATCCCGGCCGAGCATCTCGTAAGCCACGCCGAAGCGGTCGAGGGCGGCCCGCTCCGCGGCCGTGCCCTTCTCCAGCCGCGCCTGGTCGAACGCCACCTTGAGCCAGCCGTTGGAAGCGAAGAGCTCGCCGGCGCCGGCCCTCTGGATCAGCACCTCGTGCGCCGCCAGCGCCCGGCTGGTCAGCCCCTGGATGCCGGCCATGGCCCGCTCGACGGCAGACCTGCGGGTCGCGAGGGCGGCGCGCACGAGCCAGGGGGCGAGGCCGGCGAGGTGGCGCCAGCGGAGCTTCAAGGGAGCCACCGGGTCGGCCAGCATGCCCGGCAGCTTCGCCAGGACGTCGGCGGTGACGATCGGCAGGATCGAGGAGACGCTGATGATCCCGGCATTGCCCGACGACGTGCCGCTGCCGGGTGAAGCCGGGTCGACCAGCGTGACGCTGTGCCCGTCCTCCTGCAGGAAGAGCCCTGTGGCGACGCCGACGATGCCGGCGCCGACCACGGCGATGCGCTGGCCGGCCGCCGTGGTCCCGGAGGGGGCGGCGCCGGCGAGGGTGGCGCTCATGCGGCCACCGGGCAGTGCAGATCGGGCCAGAGCTCCGGCCGGCGCAGGTTGCCGGCCAGATGGTCGACGAAGTGGCGCAGCTTCGGCTGCAGCCGGCGCTGCTCGGGGAACACGGCGTGAATGTCGATCATCGGCGTCGACCAGCCCTCGAGCAGCGGCCGGAGGCGCCCGGCGCGCAGCTCGGCGGCGACGATGAAGACCGGCTGGTAGACGATGCCGAGCCCGGCCAGCGCCGCCTCCCTGAGCGCGTCGCCGTTGTTCGCCTGGATGTTGCCCGTGACCCGCACGCTGCGCGTCTCGCCGTCCCGGCTGAACTGCCATTCGCCGGGCAGGCGGTTGTAGGTGTAGCGCAGGCAGTTGTGCCGGGTGAGATCCTCCGGCACGTCCGGCGGCCGGTGGCGGGCGAGATAGGCGTCGCTGGCGCAGCAGACATGGCCGGCGGAGGCGAGCTTCTTCGCGATCAGGTTGCTGTCGTCGAGCCGGCCGATACGGATGGCGAGGTCGAAGCCCTCGTCGATCAGGTCGACCCGCCGGTCGTTCAGCACGAGGTCGATCTCGACCTCGGGGTGAGCCGCCATGAAACCCGGCAGGAGCGGGGCGATGTGCAGGATGCCGAAGCTCATCGGCGCGTTGACCTTGAGCCGGCCTTTGGCCCGCGTGGTGTGCGCCTGGATCGCCTGCTCGGTCTCCTCGATGTCGGCGAGGATGCGCGCGCAGTGGTCGCGATAGGCGGTGCCGAGCTCGGTCAGTGACAGCCGCCGTGTGCTGCGATTGAGGAGCAGCACGCCGAGCCGCCGCTCGAGCGCGCTGATGTGCTTGCTGACACTGGACTTCGAGAGGTCGAGCTGGCTCGCGGCGGCCGACAGGCTGCCGGCCTGCGCCACCTTGAGGAAGACCTGCATGCCCTGGATGTGGTCCACGTCCCGCCCTTTCGCCGGCGCCTCGCGTTTGCTGCAACCGGGCCTTGTCAGGCTGGCAGTGGTCCACCGGCCAACCTCCCGCTAGAGTTAGGTCGACGATCGTGCTGCCGGTCAAGTGTCTCGACCGGGCCGCCCCGCCGACCCATCCGCCACCGAGGACCGCCAGTCGTGTCGAACAAGCTCACCACAGCTCTCGCCCAGTGCAACCCGACCGTCGGCGACCTCGATGGCAACCTGGCGCTGGTCCGCCGGCTGCACCGGGCGGCGGAGGAGGCCGGCGCCGACCTCGTCGTGTTCCCCGAGATGGTGCTGACCGGCTACCCGCTCGAGGACCTGGTCCTCAAGCAGGCGCTGCTCGACCGCACCCACGCCCTCCTCGAGGCGCTGGCGCCGGAGACCGCCGGCGGCCGGCCGGCCATCGTCCTCGGCGCCCCCTGGGCCGGGCGCGGCGGGCGGCCGTTCAATGGCGCCTTCCTCCTCGCCGACGGCGAGGTGGCGGCCCGGCGGGCGAAGCACGCCCTGCCGAACTACGGCGTCTTCGACGAGAAGCGCGTCTTCGAGGCGGGCCCCGTGCCGGGTCCGATGCGGCTCGACCTCCAAGGCGGCGGCACGGTCCGGCTCGGCGTCATGGTCTGCGAGGACATGTGGATCGAGGACGTCGCCGAGGGCCTCGAGGAGACCGGGGCGCAGATGCTCGTCGTCATCAACGGCTCGCCCTTCGAGGTCGGCAAGCAGGAGCGGCGCATCCAGCTCGCCGTCACCCGGGTGACCGAGACCGGCCTGCCGCTGCTCTACGTCAATACCTGGGGCGGCCAGGACGAACTCGTCTTCGACGGCGCCTCCTTCGCCCTCGGCCACGACCGCACCCTCGTGGCCCAGGCGCCGTGGTTCGAGGAGAGCCTGCTCGTCACCAGCTGGGAGGAGACCGATGACGGCTGGCGGGCGGTCGGCGGGCGCCGGCTCGCCAATCCGCCGGGCGACCTCGAATCCGTCTATCGGGCGATGGTCCTGGGCTTGCGGGACTACGTCGCCAAGAACGGTTTCCCGGGCGTGGTGCTCGGCCTCTCGGGCGGCGTCGATTCCGCCCTCTCGGCGGCCGTCGCCGTCGATGCGCTGGGGGCGGATCGCGTCCACGCGCTGATGATGCCGTCGCGCTACACCTCGACCGAGAGCCTCGATGACGCGAAGGCCTCGGCCGAGGCGCTCGGCATCCGCCTCGACAGCATCGCCATCGAGCCCGCGGTCGAGGCCTTCGGCGGCATGCTCGCCCCGCTCTTCGAAGGGCGCGGGCCCGACATCACCGAGGAGAACCTGCAGTCGCGCATCCGCGGCCTGCTCCTGATGGCCGTCTCCAACAAGCTCGGGCCCATGGTGCTCACGACCGGCAACAAGTCCGAGATGTCGGTCGGCTACGCCACGCTCTACGGCGACATGTGCGGCGGCTACTCGGTGCTCAAGGACGTCTACAAGACCATGGTCTTCGAGCTCTGCCGCTACCGCAACGGCGAGCGGCCCGAGGGCTGCCTCGGGCCGACGGGCACGGTGGTGCCGGAGCGCACGATCGCCAAGCCGCCCTCGGCCGAGCTGCGCGCCGACCAGAAGGACGAGGATTCGCTGCCGCCCTATCCCGTGCTCGACGCCGTGCTCCAGGCGCTGGTCGAGGACGACCGGGCGGCGGCCGATCTCGTCGCCGCCGGCCAGCCGGTCGACGTGGTGCAGCGGGTCTCCAACCTGCTCGACATCGCCGAGTACAAGCGCCGCCAGGCGCCCCCGGGCGTCAAGATCACGACCAAGGCCTTCGGCCGGGACCGCCGCTACCCGATCACCAACCACTTCCGCCGGCTGGGCCTCGAGCGGGGCTGATCAGGCCGTCGCGGGTGCCGCTTCCTCGCGACCGCCGCGCAGCCCCCAGAGCTCGACGAGGCCGAAGAGGGGTGCCCCGATGGCGAGCGGCACGAAGAAATAGACCGCGCGGAAGACCAGAAGGCCGCCGACCACGGAAGCGCCCGGCAGGAGCACCATGACGACGCCCTCGAGCACACCGAGCCCGCCCGGGACGTGGCTGACGAGGGCGGCGAGGTTGCCGAGCACGTAGGCCGTGGCGACGCCCGGATAGCCGACATCGCCGAGGGCGACGACGCACCAGTAGAGGCAGGCGGCGACGCAGGCGAAGTTGAGCGGGCCGATCACCACCTGCCCGAGCGCCAGGCGCAGAGGCGGCATCTCGAGGCGCCACCGTTTGATGTGCACCGTCCTGCGCACGAACGCCGCCATCGCGACGTAGCCGGCGACGAGCAGGAGGCAGGCGACACCGAGCCCGATGACCAGCGCGGGGTTGTCGAGGCGCAGGATCTCGCCGGCGAGGGCAGGGTTCAGCACCGCCGCGACACCGGCGAGGGTGAGAAGCCCGACACCGACCGTGACACCGCAGAAGAGGATGACCCGGCCAACATCGCCCTCGCTCAGCCCCTGGCGCGAGTAGAACCGGTAGCGGATGGCGCCGCTGCTCAGCGCCGCCACGCCGATATGGTGCCCGATCGAGAGGCTGACGAACGAGGCCAGCGCCACCTTGGGATAGGGCAGGGGCTTGCCGGCATAGCGGAC
>CAZGUW010000111.1:0-14038 GCA_964528705.1 uncultured Geminicoccaceae bacterium | reverse complement strand
CCCCGACGTCTCGGGCCGGCCGCTGTTGCTTAACATGCTGGTGGGCCTGATCGCCCACATGCTGCGGCATCCGGGCGTGCGCTTCACCACGCTCGACGCGGTCGCCGACGACTTCATGAAGCGCACGCCGCCGCCCAAGGGTTGACGGACGTTCGCGTCAGGCCGGCCTTCGCGGCGGACGAGCCGGCCGTCCGGGCCTGCGCCCTGAGCGCCTATGCCCGCTACGTCGGCGCGATCGGCCGCGAGCCGGCGCCCATGGTCGCCGATTTCGCGGCGCAGATCGGGGCGGGCCTCGTCCATGTCGCGGTGGACGACGCGGGCCGGCTCACAGGCTTCGTCGTCTTCTTCCCGAAGGACGGGCGGATGTTCCTCGAGAACGTCGCAGTCCGGCCCGAGGTGGCGGGGCGGGGGATCGGCGGGACACTCATCCGGTTCTGCGAGGTCGAGGCGCGGCGCGCGGGCCTCGCGGCTGTGCGGCTCTACACGAACGCGAGGATGGCGGAGAATCTCTCGCTCTATCCGCGCCTCGGCTATGTCGAGGTGGCGCGACGAACGGAGGATGGCTTCGACCGGGTGTTCTTCGAGAAGGTGCTGGTGTGAGCGACGGAATCAGAGCCCGCCCAAGGGCTTCTCCAGCACCGAGAGCGGGATGAAGAGGCGGTTGCCGGGGCCGGGGATGCGGCGCATGCCGTGGCGCAGGTAGAAGCGGGCGGCGCCTTCATCGAGCGCGTCGACGATCAGGAAGTGCGCGCCGATGTCGGAGCGGATGGTGCGGCTTGCGGCGTCGGTCAGGAGCGCGCCGCCGAGCCCCTGTGCCTGAAAGCCCCGGTCAACCGCGAGGCGGCCGACAAGGACGGCGGCAAGGGTCGGGTACGGGGGCAGCCTGCGACGCCAGTCCTCGCCGAGGTCGGTGAAGGGGACCTGTGCCGCCGAGAGTGTGTAGAAGCCTGCGATGGTGCGGGTTGGCTTGTGCAGCGCGATAAACGCGGTGGCGATTCGGCGGCGGACATCCTGGCCGATCCGGGTGCGGAAGTAGTGATCAAGGCCTTCGCTACCGCTGGAGAGGGACGAGCGGTCCTCCTTCTCCAGCGGCTTCACGGCGAAGGGCCGCGAGGTCATTCCGGGGCGATCAGGCGCCGATGGCTGGCGATCGCCCGCTCCATGGCCGGAGCGATCTCCGGCGGTTCGAGCAGCGCAGCGGCGAAGGCTTCCTGCCCTTGCCGGCTCAGCCGGATCACCTCGACCTGCTCGATCGTCTGCCGCGCCGCGGCGCTGGCCGCAGCGACGATGAAATCGGTCATGGAGCGGCCCTCGATCTCGGCAGCGCGCTTGAGCAGGGCGTGCACCTCCGGCGTGACCCGCGCTTCGAGCCGCGCGTCCTTCTGCATGTTGGGCTCCGCAATTCTCCTCAATCGGCTATCGTACGGTCCTTTGCCGTACGTTTCAAGACGAGAAGGGTTCGCTACCCGTCGAGCCAGCCTGTCTTGCGGCGCTTGCTCGTGTCCGGGTCCCAGTCGGGGGCGACGAGGTTGCAGGGATAGGCCAGCGCATGGTCGCTGGGGATCCTGTTGTAGGGCTCGCGGGAGCGTTTGTTGTGGGGCCAGTGGGGGTGGGCTATGATGGGGCGGCCTAGGGCTCTGTGGTCCCCCGCGCCGCTGGTCAGCACCTCCTCGGCGTCGCTGCCTTCGGCGATGCCGCCATTGACGATCATCGGCTTGCCGGAGGCCTCCCTGAGCGCCTGCGGCATGGGCGTGGGGTCGGTCGGGTCGCGGTTGTCGGACCAGGCGAAGGACGACCAGTGGAGCGCGTCGGCGGCGCAGTCGGCGAGGGCAGCCCCCACTTCCCGGGCGTAGGCGACGCCGCCCTGCCAGGCGCCGGTGAAGTCGTCGACGCCGTCCTGGCTGAGGCGGAGCGTGATCAGCTTGTCGGGGCCGATCGCGGCACGGGTCCGTTCGCAGGCGAGCTTCGCGAGGCGCACGTTGTTCTCGGCCGAGCCGCCCCAGGCGTCGGTGCGCTGGTTCAGCTTCGGGTCAATGAACTGGTAGAGCAGGTAGCCGTTCGCACCGTGGATCTCGACACCGTCGAAGCCGGCCTCGACACCCCGCGCCGCACCCTCGGCGAAGCCGTCGGCGATCCGCTCGATCTCGGCCTCGGTCAGGGCGCGGGCCGGCGGGAAGGTGACCTTCGGCCAGGCCCCCTCGATCAGCCGGTCGTGCTTCTCCTGGTCGGAGTCGGTGTAGAGCACCCAGCCCGGACTCTGCGCGGCGCTGGCGCTGACGGGCGCTTCGCCTTCGTGCAGGCAGCGCGGGTCGGAGACGCGGCCGCCATGCATGAGCTGCAGGATGATCGGGATGCCGTGCGCGTGCACGGCGTCGGTGACGCGCTTCCAGCCATCGATGTGGCGTTTCGTCAGGCAGCCGGGCTGGCCGAGATAGGCGACGCAGCCGAGCTCGTCGTTCTGCCAGGTGCCCTCGGTAATGATCATCGAGACGCCGCCTCGCGCCCGGCGGGCGTAGTAGGCGGCCATCTCGGCCGTGGGCGTGCCGTCGGGCTCGGCGCACTGGCGGGTGAGGGGCGCCATGACGATGCGATTCTTCAGACGCTGCCGGCCGAGGGTGAAGGCGGAGAACGTCGACTCGAGCATGCAGCGGTTCCTTTCGTCAGGTTGAGTGGTGGTTCGACTTCAGGTCCACGCGACCTCGCCCCTGGTCGCGTAGCCGCCATCGGCGCGGCGGACCCAGATGGCGCCGTGATGGCTCGCCATGACGGTGAAGGGCTCGTTCGCGAAGACCGGTGCCGTGGCGCGGAAGGCGAAGCTTGCGAGCGGGCGGTCGGGGTGGAGGGCCTGGGCGTTGCCGGCCATCAGCGTGGCGAGCAGGGGGCCGTGGACGATGAGGCCGGGATAGCCCTCCTCGCCGGTGGCGTAGGGGTGGTCGTAGTGGATGCGGTGGCCGTTATAGGTGAGGGCCGAGTAGCGGAAGAGCAGGCTCGGGTCGGCCTGCCAGGTCTCCGCGCGGTCGGCGCTGGCAGGGGCCGGCTCCGGCGGGCGGGACGGCGTGCCGTCCGGGGGCGGGCGGTAGACGATGTGGTGGCGGTCGGTGAGCGCCGGTCCCTCGCGGTCGGCGATCTCGTGCGCCACCTCGATGAAGACGAGCCGGCCGCCGCGACCGGTCTTCTCGCTGACGTTCGCCACTGTCGAGCGGCGGGTGACGGCGGCACCGACGGCGAGCGGCTTGTGGAAGGTGACGTCGCTGCCGGCCCACATGCGGCGTCCCTCGGGCAAATCGGGGACGATGCCGCCGTGGCGCGGGTGGCCGTCGGGGCCGAGCTCCGAGCGGCGGGGCAGCGCCCAGAAATAGAGCCAGTGCCAGAGCGGCGGCAGCGGGACGCCCTCGGCAGGCGGCGGGCCGTCGCGTTCGAGCATGGCCCAGAGCGCGGCAACGCGCTCGGCGTGCAGCACGTCCTTCGCTTCCTCCGTCCGACCGATCCACCGCTTGGGGTCGTGCGTCATGGGCGTCCTCAATAGCTGCGGGGCAGGCCCAGGACGTTCTGGGCGATGAAGGCGAGGATCATGTTGGTCGAGATGGGTGCGGTCTGGAACAGGCGGCATTCCCGCCACTTGCGCTCGATGTCGTACTCGCGGGCGAAGGCGAAGCCGCCGAAGGTGGCGAAGCAGGCCTCGCCGGCGGCCCAGGCGGCCTCGCTGGTGAGCAGCTTCGCCATGTTGGCCTCGGGGCCGCAGGCGAGGCCGGCATCGAAGAGGGCGGCGGCCTTCCTCGCCATGAGCTCGGCCGCCTCGAGCTGGGCATGGGCGCGGGCGATGGGGAACTGCACGCCCTGGTTCTGGCCGATCGGCCGGCCGAAGACCCGGCGCTCGCCGGCATAGGCGGTGGCGCGCTCGATGAACCAGCGGCCGTCGCCGATGGCCTCGCCGGAGAGGAGGATGCGCTCGGCGTTCATGCCGTCGAGGATGTAGCGAAAGCCCTCGCCCTCGATGCCGATGAGGTTCGCGGCCGGTACCTCGAGGTCGGAGATGAAGACCTCGGTGGTGTTGTGGTTGATCATCGTGTCGATGGGCCGGATGTCGAGCCCTTGGCCCCGGGCCTCACGGAGATCGACGAGGAGGGCCGAGAGCCCCTGGCTGCGCTTCGTGCACGCCTCGATCGGGGTGGTGCGCACGAGCAGCAGCATGAGGTCGGAATGCAGGGCACGGCTGGTCCAGATCTTCTGGCCGTTGACGATCCATTTGTCGCCGCGCCGCTCGGCCCGGGTTTTGAGCATGGGCGTGTCGGAGCCGCTGGTGGGCTCGGTCACGCCGAAGGCCTGGAGCCTGAGCCGGCCGGCCGCGATCCCGGGCAGGTAGCGTTCCTTCTGCTCGGCGGAGCCGTGCCGCAGCAGAGTGCCCATGGTGTACATCTGGGCGTGGCAGGCGGCGGCGCTGGCGCCGCATTTGTGGATGGTCTCGAGGATCACCGCGGCGGCGCGCAAGGGGAGGCCGGCACCGCCGTGCTCCTCGGGGATGAGGGCGGCGAGGTAGCCCGACTTCGAGAGCGCCTGGACGAAGGCTGTGGGATAGGCACCCTCTGCATCGAGCTCGCGCCAGTAGGGGCTCGGGAACTCGGCGCAGATCCGGGTTACGGCCTCGCGGATCTCCGGATAGTCGGCGTCAAGGTCCATCGAAGTCACTTCTCGGGATCTCCGGGGCGGCGCGCAGGGTCATTTCGACGAAGGGCCCCACGGCCGGGTTCAGCGTGTCGCGCCGCCAGACGACGTGCGTCAGGAGATGGGGATGGCGGTCGGTGAGGATCGGCTTCGGCAGGAACTGCGCCCGGTCGTACTGGCGCGGGAAGCCGGCGAAGAGGATGATGCCGAGGCCGCTCGCCACGAGCCCGAAGAGGGCGGTGATGCTGGTCGCCTCGAGGGCGATGTGGGGCACGACGCCGGCCGCCTCGAAGACCTCGATGACCAGCCGCCGGAAGGCGCCCCAGTCGTCGCGCGGACCGAGGATCAGAGGCTCGCCGGCGAGATCGGCCGGCGTCAGGGCGGCCCGGTCGGCGAGCCGGTGGCCGGGCGGCATGATCGCGACGAGCCGGTGCCGGCTGACCAGCCGGCCGTCGATCTCGGGCGAATGGAACGGGCCGACCACGAAACCGACATCGATGGCGCCGCGCATCACCGCATCGCGCTGCTGCTCCGTGCCCATGTAGGTGAGGTTCAGGGCGACGTCGGGATGGTGCCGGCGATAGGCCTGGACCACGTGCGGCACCACGGTGTGCGCGGCGATCGACATGTAGGCCACGGCGAGCCGGCCGCAGGCGCCCGACGCAAGGCCGCGGCTGACCGCCGTCGTACGCTCGACGCGGGCGAGGATCTGCCGCGCCTCCTCGAGGAAGTAGCGGCCGGGCTCGGTCAGGGCCACGGAGCGCGTGGTGCGGCGCAAGAGCGGCACGGCGAGCCGCGCCTCGAGCTCGGCGATCAGCCGGCTGACGGCGGGCTGGGCGATGCCGAGCCGCGCCGCCGCCCGTCGGAAGCTCAGTTCCTCGGCGACGGCGACGAAGACCGTGATGTGGCGCAGCTCGAAGGCCAATTGATCTTCCTGTGGCATCAATCCTGCGCAAATCAGTATTTCCCAGGCGGCGTCCGGTTGTCTAGCCTTGCTCGCAGGCGTTCCTGTCATCCGGGGGTATCATACCAATGGCGGATCAATCCAGCGCCGTCGTGTCCGACGCCGAGCTGCGTGCCGCGCTTGAGGTCGTGTTCCGGGCCAATTCGGCGCTCTACAAGGAGCGCGGCTTCCAGCGTCGGCTGGGCTTCGGCAGGCGCCCCGCACTCATCGTCATCGACCTCGCCAAGGCCTGGACCCTGCCGGGTCACGCCTTCTCCTGCGCCGACATGGAGACGATCATCCCGGCGAACCAGGCGCTGCTGAAGGCGTTCCGGGCACGCGGCCTGCCGGTGGTCTTCACCACCACGGCCTACGACATCACGGACGGCCCCAACTCCGACATGGGGCTCTGGGGGCAGAAGATCCCGCTCGAGACGCTCTCGGTCGATTCCGAGTGGGTGGCGATCGACGACCGCATAGCACCTGAGCCGGGCGAGCTCGTCATCGTCAAGAAGAAGGCCAGCGCCTTCCACGGCACGCATCTTGCTAGTTACCTGACCGCGAACCGGGTCGACACGGTGATCGTCACCGGGGTCACGGCTTGCGCTTGCGTGCGGCACACGGTGGAGGACGCGATCGCCGACGGGTTCAGGCCGATTGCGGTGCGCGAGGGGATCGGCGACCGGATCGCCGGGGCCGTCGAGTGGAACCTCTTCGACATCGATGCCAAGTTCGGGGATGTCGAGCCGCTCGAGCGTGTGCTCCAATACCTGCAGTCCAACGAGATCGGCTGAGCCGGCCGCCCGGCAGCCTCAGATAGGGATATTGCCTCATGATCAGAGTGGGCGTGGATGTCGGCGGGACGTTCACCGATGTCGTGCTGGAGCGGACCCGGGCGGCTGGCGAGGACCAGCAGATCGTCGTCCACAAGGTGCCCTCCACACCGCAGGACCAGTCCCTGGGCGTAGTCAAGGGGGTGGTCGAGATCTGCCAGATGGCCGGCATCCAGCCCGGCGAGATCGACATGGTCTTCCACGGCACCACCGTCGCCACGAACATGGTGATCGAGCGCAAGGGCGCCGAGGTGGGCATGATCACCACCCGGGGCTTTCGCGACATCCTGCACATGGCGCGCCACAAGCGGCCGCATAATTTCTCGCTGCAGTTCGATGTGCCCTGGCAGTCGAAGCCCCTGGTCAAGCGGCGCAACCGCCTGCCGGTCACCGAGCGGATCATGCCGCCGGACGGGAAGGTGGAGGTGCCGCTCGACACGGACGAGGTGAAGGCGGCGGCCGAGCTCTTCGCCAAGCGCGGCCTCGATGCGGTGATCGTGGCCTTCCTCTTCGCCTTTCTCAATGATGAGCACGAGCAGCAGGCCAAGGCGATTGTCGAGGCCGCCATGCCGGACGCCTATGTCTGCTGCTCCTCCGAGATCGTGAACGTGATCCGCGAGTACGAGCGGTTCTCGACCTGCGCGATGAACGCCTATATCGGCCCGCAGACCGCGCGCTACATGCGCCAGCTCGAGGGCCGGCTGCGCGAGGCCGGGGTCCAGGCGGCCGTGCGCATCATGCAGTCGAACGGCGGCATCTCGACCGTCGAGAACGCCATCGAGCGGCCGGTCGGCCTCCTGCTCTCCGGCCCGGCCGGCGGTGTCATCGGCGGCCGCTGGACCGGCGAGCATTCCGGCACGCAGAACGTCATCACCATCGATATCGGCGGCACCTCGGCCGACATCAGCGTCATCCAGGGCGGCGAGCTCCGGATCAAGAACCCGCGCGACACCGAGGTCGCGAACCTGCCGGTGCTGGTGCCGATGATCGACATCGACGCGATCGGCGCCGGCGGCGGCTCGATCGCCTATCTCGATCCGGGCGGCGCCTTCCGTGTTGGCCCGCGCTCGGCCGGCGCCGATCCCGGCCCCGCCTGCTACGGCAAGAGCGGCGACGAGCCGACCGTCACCGACGCCCAGGTGGCGCTCGGCCGGCTCGACCCCGAGCAGTTCCTCGGCGGCGACCTCACCATCGATCCGGCGCTCTCTGAGCGCGCCATCGCCACGCACATCGCGGAGCCGATGGGGCTTTCGGTCACCGAGGCTGCGCTCGGGATCCTGCGGATCATCAACAACAACATGGCGCTCGCCATCAACAACAACTCGGTCGCCAAGGGCATCGATCCGCGCAACTTCTCGCTGATGGGCTTCGGCGGCGCCGGCCCGTTGCATGGCGTGGCACTGGCCGAGCTGATCTCGGCCCGGGACGTGATCTCGCCCCTGCAGCCGGGCATCACGGCGGCCATGGGTCTGCTCGTGACCGACCTGCAGTACGAGTACACGCACTCGGTGCTGCTGGTGCTGAACCAGGCGGGCGAGGCGGACTTCGAGGCGCTCAATGCTGCCATGGACGAGCTCCGCGCCCAGGCGGAGGCGCAGCTCGAGGCGGACGGCATTCCGCCGGGTGCACGGCGCTTCAGGAACGTCGCCGAGTGCCGCTATCTCGGCCAGGGCTTCGAGCTCAGGGCGGACATGCCGGAGGGGCCGCTCGGCAAGGACAATGTCCAGGAGGTCATCAAGAGCTTCTTCGATGCGCACCAGCAGGTTTACGGCCATGCCTTCGAGGACCAGCTCACCGAGGCGGTGACGCTCCGGCTCATCGCCACGGCCGAAGTCGACATGCTGCGCCTGCCGGATCTCGCCCAGGGTGGGCGGACCGACCCGGAGGATGCCGTGCTCTATGTCAGGGATACCGTCTTCGACGACGGCGAGGCGCGGCCGACGCCCCGCTACCGGCGCGACCGGCTGCTCGCCGGTGACCGGGTGACGGGGCCGGCGCTCGTCGTCCAGCACAATTCCACGACGCTCCTGCCGCCCGGTTACGCCGCCGAGGTGCTGGGCCACGGCGACATGCGTGTCGCGAAGCAGGGTTGAGGAGGGGATCATGACCAGGGAAGTCGACCCGATCACGCTCCAGGTCATCGGCGGTGCCCTGCACGCCATCGCCGAGCAGATGGGCAACGTGCTCTACCGGATGAGCTATTCCTCGATCATCCGGGAGAGCCAGGACCTTGGTGCCGGACTCTTCGACCGGGACTTCAACACGCTCTGCGAATCCGATTCGACGCCGATGCATATCGGCTCGCTGCCGGGCTATCTCCGCGGCATCGCCCGGACCATCCCGATCGACGGCTGGCAGCCCGGCGACTGCGTCATCCACAACCATCCTTACGCCGGGGCGAGCCACTCGCCCGACATCGCCATCGTCATGCCGGTCTTCTTCGAGGGCGAGCTGATCGGTTTCTCGGCCAACACGGCGCATCATGTCGACATCGGTGCGGCGACCCCCGGCCTGATCATCGACGTGCCCGACATGTATGCCGAGGGCATGCTGATGGACGGCTTGAAGCTCTTCGAGGGCGGCAAGCGCAACGAGGCCTTGTGGAAGTTCATCTTCGACAACACGCGCGTGCCGAGCCTCGTGAAGGGCGACCTCGAGGCGCAGATCGCCTCGGCCGAGCTCGGCGTGCGGCGCTTCCAGGAGCTGCTCGCCACCTACGGCAAGGACCAGGTGATCCAGGCGACCAAACAGCTCATGGACTACACCGAGAGCATGCTCCGGCGCGAGATCGCGAAGATTCCGGACGGCGACTACACGGCCGAGGGGTTCCTCGACGATGACGGGCGCAATCGCGGCAAGCATCTGCCGATCAAGGTGACGGTCAAGGTCCGCGGCGACGGGGTCGAGGTCGATCTGACGGGCTCCTCCGATCAGGTGCCGACGGCCTTCAACGTGCCGTTCGAGGGCTCGACCAACGTCGCCTGCTTCTTTGCGTTCCGCGCGTTGCTGCTCGATACGTACACGCACGAGGAGCACATCCCGCAGAACGAGGGCTCGTTCCGCCCGGTCAAGGTCACGGCACCCCTGGGCTCGATCTACAACCCGATCGCCCCGGTGGCGGCGGAGGCGCGTTTCTGCCAGATCCAGCGCGTCGTCGACCTGATCATCAAGGCGCTGGCCCCGGTGATCCCCGAGAAGGCCACGGCCGGCAATGCCGCGACGCTGTCCTTCGCCGCCTTCTCGGGCGTCAGGCCGTCGGGGGATTACTGGGTCTTCCTCGAGGTCAACGAGGCGGCGATGGGCGGCCGGCCTGACTCGGACGGGCCGGATACGGTCGAGGAACTGATGCGCAACACGCGCAACAACCCGCTCGAGGATCTGGGCATGCACCTGCCCTTGATCTGCGACCGCTACGAGGTGCGCGACGACGTGGCGCCGGGGGCCGGGAAGTTCCGCGGCGGGGCCGGGGTGGTCAAGGCGCAGCGCTATCTGACGCCGGGCTTCATGACGCACGAATCGGACCGGCACGACGATGCACCCTGGGGCGTCTTCGGCGGCAAGGACGGGGCGGTCGGCAAGCTCGAGATCTACAACGTGGCGCGGCCGGACGAGATCGCCAGCGAGCCTGCGAAGTTCTCGGGCCGACGGACGGCGCCGGGCGACGTGGTCGCCTATTTCTCGCCTTCGGGCGGCGGCTACGGCGATCCGCTCGAGCGCGATCCGGCGAAGGTGCTGGACGACGTGCTCGACGGCTTCATCACCGTGCAGCACGCGCTCGACGACTATGGCGTGGTCTTCGATGCGGTCGACGACGGCTATGGCTGGCAGGTGAACGCGAGTGCCACCGAAGCGCTTCGTGCCGAGTTGCGGGCACGCTGAGGCGTCCGATTCTGCATCCTTCTTGTGCAACCGGGCAAACCCGGTCCACAATTTGCGCAGGTGATCCCCAAGGGAGAGGACACGATGACCAAGAAGAAGCTTGATGACGCCACGCCCCCGGCCGTCGAGGCTACGGGTCTCAGCCGCCGCGGGATGCTCAAGGGCACGGCCGCGGCCACCGGCCTCGCCGTCGGCTCAGGGGTGGTCACCGGTTTTCCGACCATCTGGGCGCAGAACATCAAGGACATCACCCTCAACCACACCGGCATGTCCTACTCGACCCTGATCGACATCGCCCGGCAGGCCTCGGCCGATCTCGGCTTCACCGTCGAGATGTCGGTGACCGACCATCCGGGCCTGACCAACCGGATGATCAACGACCCGGGCTCGATCGACATCGCCGATGCCGAGATCTGGCAGGCCAAGGTGTTCGTGCCCCAGGGCGTGACCCAGGCCGTCGACGTCAAGCGCCTCAATCTCTGGGACGAGTTCACGCCGATCTACACCAAGGGTGAGTTCCTCGGCAGGGAAGTCTCGCGGGCCGGCGACTCGCCCTTCGAGTTCATGTATCGGGACGCCGTCGACGGCACGAGCTTCGTCGAGGGGCCGACCGAGTTCGCGACCTTCATGCCGGGCGTCTTCAACGCCGACACGCTCGGCATCCGCGCCGACCTGGTCGGCCGGCCGATCGAGTCCTGGGCAGAGCTCTTCTCCGAGGACTTCCACGGCAAGGCGGCGATCCAGAACATCCCGACCATCGGCATCATGGACGCCATCATGGCGTGCGAGGCGGCCGGCCTCGTCACTTATGGCGACAAGGGCAACCCGACCCGCGAGGAGCTGGAGGCGACCATCGCCAAGCTGATTGAGCTGAAGCGGGCCGGTCATTGGCGGGCCTTGTGGAACACCTTCGACGAGTCGGTGAACCTCATGGCGTCGGGCGAGGTGGTGATCCAGTCGATGTGGTCGCCTGCCGTGACGGCGGTGCGCACCCAGGGCATCGACTGCGTCTACCAGCCGCTCAAGGAAGGCTATCGCGGCTGGGGCAACGGCCTCGCCCTCATGTCCCACCTCGAGGGGATCAAGCTGGATGCCGCCTACGAGTACCTGAACTGGTACGTCTCGGGCTGGACCGGCGGCTTCATCGCCAAGCAGGGCTACTACATCTCGGTGCCGACGACGGCGAAGGATCATCTGACCGAGAACGAGTGGGGCTTCTTCTACGAGGGCAAGCCGGCAACCGAGGACATCGTCAGCCCGACCGGTGTCAAGACGAACGCGGCGGGCGAGGTGCGCGACGGCGGCTCGTTCGAGGACCGGTTCGCCAATGTCGGCGTCTGGAACAATCTCATGGACGAGGCCGAGTTCCTGTTCGCCAAGTGGAACGAGTTCAACGCCGCCTGAGCGGCGCGCACCCGGAACGCAGCAGGGCGGCGGCCGGCCCGCCGCCCGCTGTCGTCTGACGAGCCAGGTATCGCCAATCCATGAAGTCGAACCGCCTTCTCACCTACCTGCAGGTGACGCCGCTCTTCCTGGTGATGCTCTTCTTCGTCATCGTGCCGCTGGCGCTGGTGCTGATCGTCAGCTTCTTCCGCTACCAGATGCTGGTCGGCCTGGTGCCGGACTTCACCTTCAAGAACTACATCGACCTGCTGTCCAACCCGACCAGCTACAAGCTCTATTTCTCGACCATCAAGTTCACGCTGATCGTGCTCGCCATCACCGGCGTGCTCGGCTTCTGGGTGGCGTATTTCCTCGTCTTCCACGTGCGCAACCTGCTGGTGGCCATTGGGCTCTTCCTCGTCTGCACGGTGCCGTTCTGGACCTCGAACATTATCCGCATGATCTCCTGGCGGCCGGTGCTCGGCACGGAGGGCCTGGTCAATACGGCGCTGCTCGAATCGGGCCTGGTCGGCGAACCGATCAGCTGGCTGCTCTTCTCCGACTTCGCCGTGGTCGTGGCTTACGTCCATCTCTTCACGCTCTTCATGATCGTGCCGATCTTCAATGCCATGGCGCGCATCGACAAGGCGCTGCTCGAGGCCGCGGTCGATGCCGGGGCGACGCGCTGGGGGGTGGTGTGGAACGTAGTGCTGCCGCTTTCGAAGACCGGCATCGCGCTCGGTGCGGTCTTCGTCGTCACGCTGGTCATGGGTGACTTCTTCGTGGTGGCGGTGATGAGCGGCGGGCTCTCGGGTTCGGCCACCTCCGGCATCTTCAACGACCTGCAGTTCCTCAACTACCCCCGCGCCGCCGCCAACGCCGTCGTGCTGCTGATCATCGTGCTCCTGATCGCCACGGCGATCTTTCGCCTGGTCGATGTCCGCAAAGAACTGGTCCGCTAGCCATGTCGCTGCCGTCGCAAGGCCGCCGTCCCTGGACCTTCTACGTGCTGAGCGTGATGTTCACGCTCTTCGTCCTCTTCCTCTACGGCCCGATGTTCATCATGTTCATCCTGTCGTTCCAGGGGCCGACGGGCGGGCTCGTCTTTCCGATGCGCGGCTTCTCGTTCACCTGGTTCGAGGCGCTTTTCGGCCAGGCGCGGACGGGCGACGTGGGCGGCGCCTTCTCGCGTTCGCTGCCCCTGGCGCTCATCGTCATGGTGCTCACCGTGCTCATCTCGGTGACGGCGGGCTTCGCCTTTCGCCGGCGGTTCGTGGGCTCCGGATTCCTGTTCTACACCGCCGTCGCCAGCCTGATCGTGCCGGGCCTCGTGCTCTCGATCGGCATCCTGGTCACCGCCCGGTTCCTCGGTATTCCCGCCCGCTGGTGGTTCACGGGCCTCGGCGCCCATCTCTCCTGGACGCTGCCCTTCGGCCTCCTGATCATGTTCGCCATCCTCGGGCGGCTCAGCCCCTCATACGAGGAGGCGGCCTACGACATGGGGGCCACCCGCTGGCAGACCGTCCGCCACGTCGTCATCCCGATCGTCTTTCCCGGCATGATCGCGGTGGCGCTCTTCGGCTTCACGCTCTCCTATGACGAGTTCCCGCGGAGCTGGCTGACCGTGGGGTCCCTGAACACCCTGCCGATCGAGATCTGGACAATGACCACCAACGTCACCTCGCCGGCGCTCTACGCCCTCGGCACGGTCACCTCGGCCATCTCCTTCGTCGCGATCGGCCTCGCCATCGGCTCGATTGCCTACATCCAGCACCGCCGCTCGAAGAGAACCTGAACCATGGACGGACAGCCCTCCGGCAGCGGCGAGATCCGCCTCGTCGACGTCACCAAGACCTTCGGTGACATGGATGCGGTCAAGTCGATCGACCTGACCATCCCGCACGGCTCGTATTGCTGCCTCGTCGGCCCCTCGGGCTGCGGCAAGACGACGATCCTCAGGATGATCGCCGGGCACGAGACGCCGAGTTCGGGCAAGATCTATATCGGCGAGCAGATGGTCGTGGGCCTCAAGCCGGTGCAGCGTGGCACGGCCATGATGTTCCAGTCATACGCGCTCTTCCCGCACCTCTCGGTGCTCGACAACGTCGCCTTCTATCTGAAGATGCGAGACGTCGCGAAGGCCGAGCGGCGCCAGCGGGCGCGTGTTTCTGGCGGGCGCGCTGGAGGACCTGCCGGCGGCCATGATGCTCTCGGACATCGTCGTCTCCCTGCCGATGGAGCCGCTCGGTCAGGACCCGACGGCGGTCGCCGCCGCCGCCATCGGCAAGCCGGTGATCGGGGCCAATCACGGCGCCACGGCGGAGATCGTCGTCGACGG
>CAZGUW010000110.1:0-14044 GCA_964528705.1 uncultured Geminicoccaceae bacterium | reverse complement strand
GCGACCGTCGCCCGGATCATCGCCCATGCCGAGGCGCGGCTGGTCCTGGCCGATGCCGAGCGGGCGGCGCTTGCCCTCGCGGCCCTCCAGGCTGGGGGGCTGGAGACGCGGCTCGTGACGCTGGACGAGGCTTCGCTGGGTGCTTTCACCCGGGGTCTTGAGCCCCTGCCGGTCACCCTCGAGGCCGTTGCCGACGAGTGGCAGCCGATCAGCCTCAACTACACCTCGGGCACCACCGGCAACCCCAAAGGTGCGGTCTACCATCACCGCGGCGCCTATCTGAACGCGCTCGGCAATGTCATGGCCCTCGGTTTCGACGAACGCTGCGTCTACCTCTGGACGCTGCCCATGTTCCATTGCAACGGCTGGTGCCATCCCTGGGCGGTGACCGCCGTGGGCGGCACCCATGTCTGCCTCGACCGGCCCGACCCCGCCGCCATCGCGGCGGCGCTGCGGGAGGAGGCGGTCACCCACTTCGCCTGCGCGCCGGTCGTCCTCTACAACCTCCTGCATCAGGGTGGTGAGGCGGGCGCCGGGCTGCCCCGGCGCGTGCGGGTCGCCACCGGTGGCGCGGCGCCCACCACGGCGCTGATCGAGGGCCTCGACGCCATGGGCATCGAGCTTATCCATCTCTACGGCCTGACCGAATCCTATGGGCCGGTGACGGGTTGCGCCGAGCGTGCCGACTGGGGCGAGCCGGACGCGGCGGGGAAGGCGCGGCTGCTGGCCCGGCAGGGCGTGCGCCACCCGCTCGCCGCCGAGGTCGCCGTCGTCGATGCGGCGGGCGAGCCGGTGCCGATGGACGGTGTCACCATGGGCGAGATCGTCATCCGTTCGAACACGCTCATGGCGGGCTATCTGAAGAACGCGGCGGCCACGGAGGAGGCCTTCTGTGGCGGCCGGCTCGCCACGGGCGATCTTGCCGTCCGGCATGGCGACGGCTTCATCGAGATCAGGGACCGGGCCAAGGACGTGATCATCTCCGGCGGCGAGAACATCTCCTCGCTCGAGGTCGAGGGCGTCCTGCACCAGCACCCGGCCGTGCTGCTCGCCGCCGTCGTCGCCGTGGCCGACGAGAAATGGGGCGAGGTGCCGGTGGCCTGCATCGAGCTCAAGCCCGGGCAGGAGCCGCCACCGGAAGTAGAACTAGATACCTTCTGCCGTGACCATCTCGCGCATTTCAAGGTGCCGCGCCGGTTCGTGTTCCGCGAGCTGCCCAAGACCGCGACCGGCAAGATCCAGAAATTCCAGCTTCGGGCCGAGCTGGGGTGTGGATGAGTGCCCGAACATTGCACATCGCCGTTAGTCAGCGTGGCTCCGTGTTTCGAACTGGCAGCGTTAAGGACCGGGGTGTTCTTGTGACGTTCCTTGTCCATCCCCGGTATGGCACTAAAGGTGCGGTGGTGCAGGGAGGGAACGGGACTCTCTCACGTTGGGCAGGGGGTCGGCGAGCGCGGCGCTCGCCATGATCTTCGCCACCGTAGGCCCCGCGTCGGCGGAGCCAGCCAGGCTCGAATGACCGGCCCGCTCAGCCCGCCGCCGGCAGCAGCTCGGCGGCGGCGGCGTAGCGGTCGCCGCCCTGACGCCGGGCCTCGTACATCGCGGTCTCGGCACGGGCGAGAAGGCCCCGGAAATCGAGGTCGGGGCCGGCTTCGGTGACGACGCCGATGCTGGGCCGGACGCACATGGTGGCATCGCCGACCTGGATCGGCTCGCGCGCGGCGGCGACGACCTTGCGGGCCACCACATAGGCGTCGCTGATATGCTTCATGCCGTCGACCAGGGCGACAAAGGTCGTGTCGTCGCACTTGGCGACGGCGTCCGTCCGCCGCATCAGCCGGGCCAGCCGCCGGGCGAACTCGACCAGCGCCGCCTCGGCCCGATCGATGCCGTGCGTCTCGCGCAGGCTGGCGAAATCGTCGATGGCGATGTGCAGGAGGGCGAGCGGGGCGCGGTTGCGGGCATTGCGCGCGACGGAGCGGTCGAACCGTTCCTCGAGCTGCGGCAGCCAGGGCAGGCCGGTCAACGGGTCACGCACGACACCCTGGACCAGGCGGTGCTCGCGCGCCTTGCGCTCGACCGCGAGCCTCAGGGTGCGGTGCAGCCGGTCGGCCTCGATCCGGCCCTTGCAGAGGAAGTCCTGCGCCCCCTGGCGGATCGCCTCGGTGGCGACGAGGAGGTCGTCGGCGGCGAAGCCGGAGAGCACCACCACGGCGAGTGCCGGGTGATGCCGCTGCAGCCATTCGACCCCGTTGAGGCCGCGCGCGTCGGGCAGCTCGAGATCGAGCAGCACGACATCGGGCGGTGCCGTGGCGATCGCGTCGGCCGCATCGTGCAGGCTGGCCGCCATGCGGGGTGCCAGGCCCGGGCAGGCCGCGAGCTCGGCGGCGAGCAGCGCGCGCTCGGCGTCGCTGTCTTCGACGATCAGCAGGTTCAACGTGTCGGGCATGGCCCCCTGGTCCCACGGCATCCGAACGCCATCCTGGACCAGTCCGACTAAGATCCGGTTAATGCGCCGCCTTCAGTCGCGCCACAGATAGGCGACCTCGAGCACCTTCGAGCCGCCGATCTCCAGCGTGTTCTCGGCGACCCGCTCGCCGCCCAGATGCTCGTAGAAGCCGCGCGCCGGGTTGCTCGCCAGCACCCAGACGAGGGTGCCGGCGTAGCGGCGGCGAGCCAGCTCGAAATGGCAGGCATCGAAGAGGGCGCGGCCGATGCCGGCGCCGTGCTGGTCGGGATGGACGTAGAGGACGTAGATCTCACCACCCGCCAGTGACTGCCGCCGCGACCGCCCGCCGCTGGCGATGCCGACCACGCGATCGTCCAGCTCGGCGACGAAGGCCCAGCCGCGTGCTGCCAGGGTGCGTCGCCAGTGGCGCTCGAAGGCGCTGTAGGTGAGACCCTTCAGATAATCCTCGGGCAACTGGCCGCGGTAGGACTCGCGCCAGGTGTCGACATAGACCTTGGCGATGGCCGGAGCATCCTGGGCCTTGGCCCGTCTGATGGTCAGCGGTCGCTGCAGCTCCGATCGGCTCGGCCCGAGCATGACGTTGCGTTTCCCTTCCCTACGGCCTGCCGGACCCCGATCACCCGGGATCGAGGCGACAGTCGACCCAGCTTCCGGTCCGGCTGCTCTCGACCGCGGCCTCGATGAACCGGATGCCTCGGGCCCCATCAAGCACTGTCGGGAAGGCAAGGGCAAGTGGCTCGACGGGCCTTCCGGTACGCCGCGCGACCACGGCCTCGGCGACATCCCGGTACAGGCTGGCGAAAGCCTCCTGATAGCCCTCGGGATGGCCGATCTCGAGCCGTGTGGCGTGCTCCGCCAGGGGCTCGAGCGCGCCATGCAGGCGACGGGTCTGCAGCTCGGCGAAGCCGCCTCGACGGCGATGCAGCAGGTGATTGGGCTGCTCCTGCTGCCACTCGAAACCGCCCTCGGCGCCGAAAATGCGGAAGGAGAGGCCGTGCTCGGCCCCGGCCGCGGCGTTGGTCACCCAGAGCGTGCCGAGCGCCCCGCCCGCCCAGCGCAAGAGGAGGGCGGCGTAGTCGTCGCTCGCCCGGCCCGGCACGGTGGTCGCCACCTCGGCCAGCACCGCCTCGAGCTCGAGGCCGCTGACATAGGCGCCGAGATGCTGGGCGTGGGTGCCGATGTCGCCGAGGATGAGGGACTGGCCGGAGCGTGCCGGATCGTGGCGCCAGGCGGCCGTCTCGGCGGCGTCCCTGGCCGCGGCATGGCCCTGGACGTATTCGAGATGGATCTGCCGCACCGCGCCGATGCGGCCGGCCGCGACCAGGGCGCGGGCCTGACGGACCATCGGGTACTGGCTGTAGTTGTAGGTCGTGCAGAAGACGAGGCCGGTGGCCTCGACCTTGCGGACGAGGGCGATCGCCTCGGCGCTGGTCATGGTCAAGGGTTTGTCGCAGATGACGTCGAAACCGGCATCGAGCGCCGCGTCGGCCACCGGGTAGTGCAGGTGGTTGGGCGTCATGATCGCGACGACGTCGATCCCGTCCGCCCGCTGCCGCTCCGCCTCCAGCATCGTCCGCCAGTCGGCATAGGCGCGCTCCGGCGCGAGGCCGATCGCTGTGCCTTGTGCCCTAGAACGCCCGGCATCGGACGACAGCACGCCCGCCACCACCTCGAAGCGGTCGTCGAGGCGGGCAGCGGTGCGGTGCACCGGGCCGATGAACGAGCCGGCGCCGCCGCCGATCACGCCGAGCCGGAGGCGGCGGCCGAGCGCCTGGAGCACCGGGTTCATGGCGGGGTGGCTTCCTTGAGGATCTCGGCGCGCAGTTCCCAGGCGAGGGAATCGCGGTCCAGCTCGACGTCGTCGAGCGTCAGCCGCTGGTCCTTTGCCACCTTGCGCCGCAACCGCACGTGGTGGGCGAGGCCGATGGGCAAGAGGCCCTCGGCGGCTGCGATGGCGGCCGGGACCAGCGAGCCATAGACGGTGAAGCCGCCTTCGCCGTCGAGCGTCTCGCCGGCCCCGAGGTCGCGCTTGGCGGTCGCCGCGACGTCGCCGGCCCAGCGCCAGGGGGCGCCCGTCGGCTCGCCGCGCAGGGCCATGTCGGCGACCGAGATGCCGAGCTCGAGCCCGATCAGGTGGTAGGGCCGCCAGAGCGCCGCGTAGCTGCCGCTCGCGTCGGTCACGAGGCCGTAGTCGCGAAAGCAGCCGGCGACGTAGTCGGTCGCGGCCTTGAAGACGACGTAGACGCCCCAGCGGAGATCGTCCGGCACCGGGCGGCCTTCGCCGTCGAGGCAGGAGACGGTCTCGACCATGCCGTGGCCGTTCATGCCGGCGGCGGCCGCCCGCCGGCTCAGCACGGTCGCGAGGTCGCCGGTCGCGGCTGGCGGGAAGGCCAGCCCGTCGGGCGCCACGTCGAGGTCGGTGGCATTGGCGATGGCCGCCATCTCGATGGCCGACTTGGTGCCGTCGAGGAAAGAGTTGAACATCTTCGGGTTCATACCGGCGGCGGCCGCGCGCTCGGGCGTGAGCCCGTAATGGTCCCAGACGGTCTCGGGCGTCGAGAAGCGGAAGTGCGGGCGATGCTTCGTGCCCTTGCCGGCGGCGACGATCTCGAGGCCGGCGGTGTGCGCCCAGTCGACCAGCTCGACGACCAGCGCCGGCTGGTCGCCATAGGCGAGGCTGTAGACCACGTCCCGGTGCCGCGCCCGCTTGGCCAGCGCCGGCCCGACCAGCACGTCGGCCTCGACATTGACCATGAGGATGTGGCGCCGCGCCTCGATCGCGGCCAGCGCATGCACCACGCCCTGCACCGGGTTGCCGGTCGCCTCGATCACCAGCTCGACGGCGTCGTCGTGCACGACATCGGTGCAGCTCTCGACGAAGCGGATCGCGTCCGTGTCGAGCCCGGTCGAGCGCTCGACCTTCGCCCGCGCCGCCGCGGGGTCGAGGTCGGCGATGGCACGGATTGCGATGCCCGGCGTGCGCGCCGCCTGGGCCAGGAACATGGTGGCGAACTTGCCGCAGCCGATCAGCCCGACGCCGATCGGGTTGCCGTCCAGCGCCCGCTGCCTGAGGCCATTCGTCAGTCGCATGCGGTCCCCCCTGATGCCGTGACGCCACAGGCAAATGGTCGTCAACCCGTGTCGTGCAACTGCCACGGGATGGTCGCTGCGTTGTCGCGGTCTGTCCATAGGTTTCGGTGGATCACGCAGATCAACCCTTGATTGATAACGGCGCAGCCCGGAGGGCCCATGTTCCCGACCATCGCCGTCAACGACCTCGAGCTCAGCCTGACCCGCCAGCCCGAGCTTGTTCGCGCCGCGCAGGAATTGCGCTACCGCGTCTTCTACGAGGAGATGGGTGCCCGGGCCGATGCGGCGCTCCTTGCCAGCCGGCGCGATGCCGACGCTTTCGACGAGATTGCCGACCACCTCGTCGTCATCGACCGGCGCTCCGGCCCGGGCGAGGCACCGCAGGTCGTCGGCTGCTACCGCCTGCTGCGCGGCAGCGTCGCCCGCGACCACGGGGGGTTCTATTCGGCAGCGGAGTTCGAGCTCGACGTGCTCGCCGACCGGACCGACCAGCTCGTCGAGCTCGGCCGGTCCTGCGTTGCCGCCGCGTATCGCAACGGCACCGTCATGCAGCTCCTCTGGCGCGGCATCGCCCACTATCTCGAGCAGCATGGCCTGCGGATCATGATCGGCTGCGCCAGCCTGCCCGGCACCGACCTCGAGCAGCTGCGGCCGACCCTCGCCTATCTGGGAGCCCATCATCTCGCACCGGCCGAGCTCCGGCCGCGGGCCGTCGCCGGGCGCATGGTGGCGCTGCCCGCGGCGGGTGACCTCACACCGATCGAGCTGCGTCGCGGCAAGGCGCAGCTGCCGCCGCTGCTCAAGGCCTATCTGCGGATGGGCGGGCTGATCGGCGATGGCGCCGTGCTCGACCACCAGTTCAACACGACGGATGTCTGCCTGGTCCTGCCGACCGACCGGCTGCAGGACCGTTATCTGCGCCATCTGGCCACACCGACGCCGAGCGATGCGCTCGCTGCCTGAACGAGGCGAGGCAGCCGTCCTCCCGCGGCGGCGGGTGCGTGCCATCTGGCGCGCAACCCTCTTCATCCTGGCGACTTTGACCCTGCTGCCGCTCTTCCTCCTGGCCGGGCTGCTCGGGCGGCCGGCCAAGCGGCTGGTGCGCATCGCGTGGTGCCGTGCCTGCCAGGCCATTCTTGGCCTCGTGGTCGACTACCGGGGCGAGCCGATGGGCGCCTGTGCGACGCTTTTCGTCGCCAACCACGTCTCCTATCTCGACATCGTGCTGCTCGGCGCGCGCATCGACGCCACCTTCATCGCGAAGTCGGAGGTGGGCGGCTGGCCGCTCTTCGGCCTGATCAGCCGGGCCGCCAACACGTTCTTCATCCGCCGCCGCTGGCGCGACGCGCTCGTCCAGCGCAACATGCTGGCCGCGCGCATGCGGGCCGGCGAGAGCTTCATCCTCTTCGCCGAGGGCACCAGCACGAACGGGCTCGACGTCCTGCCGTTCAAGACCTCGCTGCTCAGCGTCGCCGAGCCCTGGGTGATCGACCGCCCGGTCGCGGTCCAGCCGGTGGCCCTGCTCTTTCGCGCCCTGCGCGACGGCCAGCCCGTCGGGCCCCTGACCTGCGGGCGCTATGCCTGGTTCGGTGACGACTCGATGCTGCCGCACCTCTGGTCGGTGCTGCACGACGATGGCCTGTTCGTCGAGGTGACGTTCGGCGAGCCGGTGTTCTCGTGGGCGGTGGACAGCCGCAAGACGCTCGGGCGGAAGATGCGGGATACGGTGCGGCACGAGATCGTCAGGAGCCGGCACACCCGACCTGACGAGGATGCCGTTCCTGTAGCAGAACCGGCCTGAACCGGAAACGGGCACAAAAAAAAGGAGGCTGAATGCCTCCCTTTTCAGATCGGACCTGCGTGTGTGGGCTTGCGCCTCATTTTATGCAGAGGACAAGTACCAATACCCAACACCGCCGGCTAGACGCAAAAAAAGAGAAAATCAGATGCGGTGTTCAACTACGAGTTTTTTGATCTCGCCGATCGCCTTGGCCGGATTCAGCCCTTTCGGGCAGGTGTTGGTGCAGTTCATGATGGTGTGGCAGCGGTAGAGCTTGAACGGATCCTCCAGCTCGTCGAGCCGCTCACCGGTGGCCTCGTCGCGGCTGTCGGCGATCCAGCGATAGGCCTGCAGCAGCACCGCCGGGCCCAGATACTTGTCGCTGTTCCACCAGTAGGACGGGCAGGCGGTGGAGCAACAGGCACAGAGGATGCACTCGTAGAGCCCGTCGAGCTCCTCGCGGTCGTCGATCGACTGGAGGCGCTCCTTCGCGGGATCGGTCGAGTAGGTCTTGAGCCAGGGCTCGATCGATTCGTACTGCGCCCAGAACTGGCTGAAGTCGACGACCAGGTCCTTGATCACCGACATGTGGGGCAGGGGGTAGATCGCCACGTCGTCGCCGGCGACATCCTCGATCGCCTTGGTGCAGGCGAGGGTGTTGTGTCCGTCGATGTTCATCGCGCAGGAGCCGCAGATGCCCTCGCGGCAGGAGCGCCTGAAGGTCAGCGTGCTGTCGGTCTCGGCCTTGATCTTGATCAGCGCGTCGAGAACCATCGGCCCGCAATCGTCGAGATCGATCGTGTAGCTGTCGATGTGCGGGTTTTTCCCGTCCTCCGGCTCGTAGCGGTAGATCCGGAAGGTCTTGGTGCGGGATGCACCTTCCGGCCGGGCGTGGGACTTGCCGGCCTCGATCCGGGAATTCTTCGGCAGGGCGAATTCGGCCATGATTGCTCTCTTAGTAGACGCGCTTGGTCGGAGGCACGACCTCGACCTCGTTCGACAGGGTGAAATAGTGCACCGGCCGTGGCTCGATGCTCACCTCGTGGCGCTCGTCGACCCAGACCAGCGTGTGCTTCATCCAGTTCTCGTCGTCGCGCTCGGGGAAGTCCTCGCGCGCGTGGGCGCCGCGGCTCTCGGTGCGGTAGCGCGCCGAATGCACGGTGGCGACCGCCTGGGCCATCAGGTTCTGCAGCTCGAGCGCCTCGACGAGGTCGCTGTTCCAGACGAGCGAGCGGTCGGCAATACGGATCTGCGGCAGGCTGGACGCAACCTCGCCGAGCTTCGTCACACCTTCCTCGAGCAGCGGCCCGTCGCGGAAGACGGTGGCGTATTTCTGCATGGTCTTCTGCATGGCGGCGCGGATGGCACCGCTGTTCTCGCTGCCATTGGCGTGGCGCAGCGCATCGAGCCGGGCGAGGCTCGCCTCCTCGCCGCTGCTGCCCGAGAGCGGCCGGTGCGGGCTGCCGGGGCGGATCGTCTCCGCCGCCCGGTGCGCCGCGGCGCGGCCGAAGACGACGAGATCGATGAGCGAGTTGCCACCGAGCCGGTTGGCGCCGTGCACGGAGGCGCAGGCCGCCTCGCCCACCGCCATGAGCCCGGGGACGACGCTGTCGGTGTCGCCGTCCTTCAGCCGCACCACCTCGGTCAGGTGGTTGGTCGGGATGCCACCCATGTTGTAGTGGCAGGTCGGCACGACCGGGATCGGCTCCTTGGTGACGTCGACGCCGGCGAAGATCCTGGCCGTCTCGGAGATGCCCGGCAGGCGCTTGTGCAGGAGCGCCGGGTCGAGATGCTCGAGGTGCAGGTGGATGTGGTCCTTGCCGGCGCCGACCCCGCGTCCCTCGTTGATCTCGATGGTCATCGCCCGGCTGACCACGTCACGGCTGGCGAGATCCTTGGCCGACGGGGCATAGCGCTCCATGAAGCGCTCGCCCTCGGCATTGGTCAGATAGCCGCCTTCGCCGCGCGCACCCTCGGTGATCAGGCAACCGGCGCCGTAGACCCCCGTCGGGTGGAACTGGACGAACTCCATGTCCTGCAGCGGCAGGCCGGCGCGGAGCACCATGGCATTGCCGTCGCCGGTGCAGGTGTGCGCCGAGGTGGCGGAGAAGTAGACGCGGCCGTAGCCGCCGGTGGCGAGGCAGGTCTGGTGCGCCCGGAAGCGATGGAGCGAGCCGTCCTCGATGCACATGGCGAGGAGGCCGAGGCATTCGCCGTCCTCGCCCATCAGGAGGTCGAGGGCGAAATACTCGTCGAAGAACTGCACCTTGTTCTTGAGCGCCTGCTGGAACAGCGTGTGCAGGATGACATGGCCGGTGCGGTCGGCGGCGGCGCAGGTGCGGTAGGCCTGACCCTTGCCGAAATTGACCGACTGGCCGCCGAACGCGCGCTGGTAGATGCGGCCGGCATCGGTGCGGGAGAAGGGCACGCCGTAGTGCTCGAGCTCGTAGACCGCGGCCGGCGCGTTCTTCGTCATGTACTCGATCGCATCCTGGTCGCCGAGCCAGTCGGAGCCCTTGACGGTGTCGTACATGTGGAAGCGCCAGTCGTCCTCATTCATGTTGCCGAGTGCGGCGTTGATGCCGCCCTGCGCCGCCACGGTGTGGCTCCTGGTCGGGTAGACCTTGGTGACGCAGGCGACCGACAGGCCGGCCTCGACCATGCCGACGGCGGCACGGAGGCCCGAGCCGCCGGCGCCGACGACGATGGCATCGAACACATGCTCGGTGATGGGATAAGCCTCGGCCATCGGATCAGCCTCCAAGCGCGATCATGAGAACGGAGACGACGCCGGCCGTGGCGAGCAGGGCCGTGACGAGCGTGATGCCGACGAGGATGGCGACCTTGCCGATCTCGTGGTGGACATAGTCCTCGACCACCTCCTGCAGCCCGATCCGGGCGTGGTAGCAGGTCGAGAGGACCAGCAGGATCATCAGGGCGGCGGTGAGCGGCGAGTGGAACCAGGCGACCCAGTCCGCGTAGGTGGCACCCGCCATGGCGACGGCGTTGATGACGAACCAGAGCACCAGGAGCAGGTTGGCGATGGCGGTGAAGCGCTGCGCCTTCCAGGTGCCGGCACCCGAACGGGCCGAGCCCCGACTGCGGACCTTGCCGATTGCGGCTTGCATGGGATGTCCTTTCGCTGCGCTCAGGCGACGATGAGCACGAGCAGCCAGAAGAGGATGGTGAGCCCGCCCGCCACCGCGAGGGTGACGATGGCGCTCTGCTGGGCCACCGCCTTGTCGAAGCCGTAGCCGGCGTCCCAGACGAGATGGCGAACGCCGTTCGCGGCATGGAAGAAGAGGGCTGCGGTGAAGCCGAAGAGCACGAGCCAGCCGAAGAAGTTGTGCATCACCGCCTGGACCACGGCGAAGCTCTCCGGGCCGCTCGCCAGCGCCACCAGCCACCAGATGAAGAGCACGAGCCCGACGGACAGCGCGATCCCGCTGGCCCGGTGCCCGATCGACAGCGCCATGGTGAGGTACCAGCGATAGATCTGGAGGTGCGGGGAGAGTGGTCGCGCGCCCTGTGCCATGCCTGGCTCCGTTTCCTGACCCGAGCGGCCACCCTGCCGGCGGCCGGTTTGTGCGTTGCGTCAAAATGCGCGTGGAATACTAGAAGCGGCCGGAGTCCTGTCAACGCGACAGAACCACCCGCCGTTGCGGACGCCCGAGCTTCACGCTGCGCCCTTCCCGATATAGGCTTCTCGATCCAACGATCGGGAGAGGAGCGCATGACCAACAAGGATGCGAGCTTCCAAGGATCGATCCCGGGGCTCTACGACGACTATCTCGTACCGCTGATCTTCGAGCCCTACGCGCGCGACCTCGCCCGCCGCGCAGCCATGCTGGCGCCGCGGCGGGTGCTCGAGACCGCGGCCGGCACCGGGGTGGTGTCGCGGGCCGTCGCACCCGTCCTCGCCGGCGACGCGCGCTACACCGTCACCGACCTGAACCCGGCCATGCTGGAGCGGGCCCGCGGCCGACAGCGGGACGATACGCGGCTCGACTGGCGGGCGGCCGACGCCACCGCGCTCGACCTGCCCGACCGGAGCTTCGATCTCGTGCTCTGCCAGTTCGGCGCCATGTTCTTTCCCGACCGGGTGCGCGGCTATGCCGAGGCTCGCCGCGTGCTGGATGCCGAGGGCCGATTCATTTTCAGTATCTGGGACGGCATCGAGACCAACGACTTTGCCCGGCTGGTGACGGAGGCGGCGGCCGAGCTCTTCCCGGACGATCCGCCGCGCTTCCTCGCCCGCACACCGCACGGGCACGGCGCTCCGGCGACCATCGAGCGCGAGCTCCGAAGCGCCGGCTTCGCCACGGTCGAGATCGAGACACTCGAGGCCACGAGCCGCGCCCCGTCGCCGCGCCATCCGGCGCTCGCCTATGTCCAGGGCACGCCAATGCGCGGCGAGATCGAGGCCCGCAATGCCGATCGGCTCAACGAGGTGACCGATCACGCCGCCGGGCGGATCGCCAGCCGGCATGGCGACGGTGCCGTCGAGGGCCGGATCCGCGCCTTTGTCGTCACGGCCTCGGGCATCGCCTGAACGGTCAGCCGCCCCTCGGAGCGACGCTGTAGTGGTAATTGTAGAGGGGTCGGAAGCCGGCGCTCCGATACAGGGCGGCGGCCGGCGTGTTGTCCGCCTCGACCTGCAGCCACGCGGTGCTCGCCCCCATCCGGCCGGCCCAGAGGAGCAGCCGGTCGAGCACCGCCCGCCCGTGCCCCTGGCGGCGCGCCGTGGTTGCGGTGCGCATCGCCGCGAAGCCGGCGAGGTCGCCGTCGACGACGCAGAGGCCACCCGCCACCGGCTCGCCGCCCACCGTCCTGACGGCGAAGGCGAGGGGGCGCCTTATGCGGCCGAAGAGCGCCGCCCGGGCGGAGCGTTCGGCGGCGGGCCAGCGCGGGTCCGCCACCGCCTGCATGGCGAAGGCGGTGGCCCGGCCCTCCAGCACGACCTGCGGCGGCTCCTTCGGCAGGGTATCGAGGGGGCGCACCAGGACCGAGCTCCGGCCTTCCGCCCGGTAACCCCGCGCGACCAGGGCCGCTTCGAGCCCGACGGGTGCGCTCAGCGCGTTGAGCTGGAAGCAGGCACACCGGCCGGTGGCCGCGTACCAGGCCTCGACCCGCCCGATCGTGTCCTCGAGGGCGAGGTCGGCGTCGAAGGTCATGGCCTGCACCGAGTTCTCGCGCCTGGTCGCCGTGGGCCCGGCCCGCAGGCGCCAGCCGCCCAGTGGCGCCGTGCGCGCTGCCGGCCAGGCATGCCAGGCGGCTTCCTCGATCCGGCGGATCATGGCCTCGTTTTCGCTCATGCCCTCCTCTATAGCGATAACCGGCTGAGCTAGAGAGAGGGCAGGGGATCATGCCGACCGGCTGGCAGTTCTGGATCGATCGCGGCGGCACCTTCACCGACATCGTCGCCCGGCAGCCGGACGGCGGCATCCGCATCCACAAGCTGCTCTCGGAGAATCCCGGGCAGTACGAGGACGCGGCCCTGCAGGGAATTCGCGACGTGCTCGGCCTCGGCCGGGACGAAGCGCTGCCGGTCGAGGCCATCGACGCCATCAAGATGGGCACGACGGTCGCCACCAATGCGCTGCTCGAGCGCAAGGGCACGCCCACGGTCCTCGCCATCACAAGGGGCCTCGGCGACTGCCTCAGGATCGGCTACCAGCACCGCCCCGACATCTTCGCCCGGCACATCGTCCTGCCGGAGCAGCTCTATACCCGCGTCGTCGAGATCGAGGAGCGGCTGCTGGCTGACGGCACGGTCGACCGCCCGCTCGACGAGGCGAGTGCCCGCGAGGATCTCGAAGCGGCTTACGCGGAGGGTTTCCGGGCCATCGCCATCGTGCTGATGCACGGCTACCGCCATGCCGACCACGAGAGCCGCGTGGCCGAGATCGCGGCGGAGATCGGATTCACGCAGATCTCGGTGAGCCACGCGGTCTCGCCGCTCATGAAGATCGTGGGACGCGGCGACACGACGGTGGTCGACGCCTATCTCTCGCCGATCCTCCGCCGCTATGTCGATCGCGTCGCCGCCCGGACGGAGGGGGTGCGGCTGATGTTCATGCAGTCGAATGGCGGCCTCGTCGATGCCCACCGGTTCCAGGGCAAGGACGCCATTCTCTCCGGCCCGGCCGGCGGGATCGTTGGCGCCGCACAGACCGCGGCCCTCGCCGGCTTCGAGCGGATCATCGGCTTCGACATGGGCGGCACCTCGACCGACGTCACCCACTATGCCGGCGAGTACGAGCGCGCCTTCGAGACCGAGGTGGCCGGTGTGCGGATGCGGGCGCCAATGATGAAGATCCACACCGTCGCCGCCGGCGGCGGGTCGATCATCACCTTCGACGGCCAGCGCTTCCGGGTCGGCCCGGAGAGTGCTGGCGCCGATCCGGGTCCCGCCTGCTACCGCAAGGGTGGGCCGCTCGCCGTGACCGACGCCAACCTCATGGTCGGCAAGCTCTTGCCGGACTTCTTCCCGCCGGTCTTCGGCCCCGCGGCCGACCAGCCCCTCGACGCAGCCATCGTGCAGGAGAGGTTCGTCGCCCTCGCTGGGGAGGTGCGGGATGCCACCGGCGTCGAGCGCAGCCCGGAGGAGATCGCCCAGGGCTGCCTCGCCATCGCCAACGACAACATGGCGAACGCCATCAAGGAGATCTCGATCGCCCGCGGCATCGACGTGCAGGGCTACA